>DATGEP010000206.1:0-28879 GCA_035310125.1 Ktedonobacterales bacterium | reverse complement strand
AGCCGACGAAGCTGCCATTCGTTTAGCGTATCGCCGGCTTGCGCGACGCTACCACCCCGATGTGGCGGGCTCCGGTAGCCTTGAGCGCATGCAGCGGCTCAACGAAGCGTACCGCGTGTTGGGCGATCTCGATCGCCGCCGCGCCTATGATGCCGAGCGGGGGCTGAGCGTTTCCGTCGCCCCTGCGACCGCCGCCACCGCCCCGGCGCCACCTCCACCGATGACGCGACGCGGCCCGCGTGTTGGATCCGTCCGCGCCAACGCTGGCTCCCTGCGTCGTATCGCCTCCCTGGAGACTCCCGACGATACCCCCGTCGCCACACTTGCCATCGCGCGCGGCGGATCGCTCGCGGGCGTTGGGCTGCTGGACGGGCGCGTCCACCTCTGGGATGTGCCGGCCAGCAGCCACCTGCAAACGCTGCGCTTCGCTGCCCAGCCGAGTGCCGGTGTCCTGCAGGAGCTGCGGCTCTCGCCCGGTGGCACCTTCGCCATCGCCTGGGGCTACCAGCTTGGCACGCGCGTCTGGCGTATCGCGGACGGGCACACGCTCTGGAACACCGCGATCAACGCTCCCACCGGCGCAATGGATGCGGTTCTCTACGACACGCCTGGCCTCGTCCGCCTTGCGTTGCCGGATGCACCGCTGGCGCTCGCGGACGACGATCCGTTTCGCTGGGCGCACCAGGGGCGCGGCGGCAGCGCGGTCCTCACTCGCCCGCTCGCCGGTCCGGTTGATCCCGCCTGGGCACAGCCGCTACGCTGCGAAGAGACCGGCAGTGGCGGCCTCTTCGGTGAGCCCCTTGATCCAAGCTGGCGCGTTCACTTGCGTGCCCTCTCCGCGGATGGCCAGTATCTCTTCACCTTCTCGACGGGGCGAGCATCGCGCCTCCCTGCTGCTCGTGTGCTGCGCCTCTGGGAGGTAGATCGTCACAATCGGCGTGGCGCCGTCCAGCCGCGCCGTGTCGCTGAAACCGCTGTGCCAGTGGATGACCTACAGTTTCCCGCTGCCGCCGCGCCTGATCTTTCCTGGATCGCCGCGCGTGCTCTTGGCCGTGAGATACGCCTCTTCGCGATAAACGGCAGCGAGCGCCGCACGCTCTCCGCTGGCGCCATCTCTGACGACGCTCGTATCGCGCTCTCACCAGGCGGCGACTATGTTGCCCTCGCCCGTGAGACGCATGTGGACCTCTGGCACGGTCCCACGGCGCGGCGCATCGCGAGCTGGGAGTTCTCGAGTGAAGTTACGGCGCTTGCCTTCGCTCCCACTGGCTCACAGCTTCTGCTTGCCGCGGGCCTCCGCAACGGGCTGGTCGAAGTGTGGGCATGACGGGCCGCGCACAGCATACGGCCGCTCGCCCATCGTTTGGTACGAACGGCCGCGGAAGGCTATGCTGTTACCCCTGCTTCAGGTGGTCCGACTGCTGATCCCCGTCAGTGAGCGCGAATGCAGCGGAGGCTGTGCGGAAGACCAGACCCCCGTGGTCGCCGCGATCCACTGTTACTCGGTCACCTGCTGAGACGAGCCGGCGCAGCAGTCCTTCGGCAAGTCGGTCCTCCAACATGGTCTGTACAACTCGGCGCAATGGGCGGGCGCCATATTCGCGGTCGTATCCAGCGTCGGCCAGGAATTCTTTGGCGCCGTCTTCCACACATAGCTCGATCATCTGTTCCTTCAGCCGCGCGCTGGTTTGCGCGAGCATGATGTCCAGGATGGAGCGCACCTGCGCCTTGGTAAGCGCGTGGAACATGACGATGTCGTCCACGCGGTTCAAGAACTCTGGCCGGAACAATTCGCGCGCTCGTGGCATGATCAGGTCGCGCATATGCTCGTAGCTGGCCCGCTCACTCTCCTCTTCGCTGCGCCGGACCGGACTGAACCCGAGCGAGCTTTGCTTGCCGAGCAGCTCCGCGCCGATGTTGGAGGTCATGATGATGAGCGTGTTCTTGAAATCCACCTCGCGACCCTTGGCATCGGCCAGATTGCCGTCTTCGAGAATTTGGAGCAGTAGATCAAAGACCTTGTGGTGTGCCTTTTCTACCTCATCGAAAAGAACGACACTGTATGGACGCCGCTTCACCGCTTCGGTGAGCTGTCCCGCCTGGTCGTAGCCAACGTACCCCGGAGGCGCTCCCACGAGGCGTGCCGCATGATGGCTCTCCATGAACTCAGACATGTCCATCTTGATGAGCGCATCTTCACTTCCAAACATCGCGGAAGCCAGCGCTCGCGCCAGCTCAGTCTTGCCGACGCCGGTAGGTCCGACGAAGATAAACGACCCGATGGGGCGGCGGCGGTCTCGCAGCTCCGCTCGCGAGCGGCGCACTGAGCGGGCGACGGCGCGGACAGCCTCGTCCTGGCCAATGACACGCCTGTGCAGCTCGGCTTCCAGATCCAGCAGCTTCTTGGATTCCTCCAGCGACACACGCACAGCGGGAATCCCCGTCCACATGACAACGATCTCGGCGATTTCCTTGTCTGTGAGCAGCGGGGCCTCATCGTCGCGCTGGCGCGCCCATTCATCCTCGTGCTGTGTAATCTGTTCTCGCAGGGACATCTCCTGGTCGCGCAGCTCAGAGGCGCGGTCGAAGCTGCGCATGTTGACGGCGGCGTCTTTCCGATCTTGCAGGTCCACGAGTTGATCGCGCATCGTCCGCACGACTTCAGGCATGGCCGAGCGGCCCACATTGAGCCGAGCGGCGGCCTCGTCAATCAGGTCAATCGCCTTGTCAGGGAGGTGCCGTATCTGAATGAAGCGGTCCGAAAGCTGTGCTGCGGCCAGCAAGGCTTCATCACCGATGCGCACATGGTGGAAAGCTTCGTAGCGCGGACGCAGCACGCGCAGAATGCGCACCGTCTCTTCGACGGTCGCTTCACGTACTGTGACCGGCTGGAACCTGCGCTCCAACGCGGGATCTTTCTCAATAGACTTGCGGTAATCGTCGAGGGTTGTAGCGCCGATGCACTGGAACTCGCCCCGCGCCAGCATTGGCTTGAGGAGGTTGCCGGCGTCAATAGAGCCTTCAGCCACGCCTGCGCTCACAAGTGCCTGCAGCTCGTCCACGAAGAGGATGACATTTCCCGCGCCGACGATCTCTTCGAGCACTTTCTTTAGTCGCTCCTCGAAGTCACCACGATACTTCGTGCCGACGGTCAGCAGGCCGACATCCAGCGAGACGATGCGCTTGTCTCGCAGCGTCTCGGGCACCTGTTCGCTCACGATTTTCTGTGCCAGTCCTTCGGCAATGGCTGTTTTACCAACGCCGGCCTCACCTACCAGCACGGGATTGTTCTTGCTGCGGCGAGCGAGTACCTGCATAGTCCGCTCGATCTCCTCGTCGCGACCCACCACTGGATCGAGTTGATCGGCGAGAGCTGCCGTGGTCAAATCGCGGCTGACCATGTTCAACGTCGGCGTCATAGCGTAGCGTGCCTGATGCGCGGTGCTGAAGGCTGTGCTTTCCGTGCTCTGCCGCCGGACGATCGAAATTTGCGCCCGCGTCCGGTCGAGGTTGACGCCGAAGCTCTCCAGGACACCAGCGGCGATGCCGTCGGCTTCGCGGAGCAATCCCAGCAGCAGGTGCTCAGTGCCTACTTCGTCAGCCTGTTCTGCCCGCGCCTCCTGCTCCGCGAGGTCGAGCGCCTGGCGCGCGGCTGTGCTGAGGGTCGGCTCGACGAGGAGCGGGCGGCTGCTCTTACCAATGACGAAATCAAGCGCCTGGCGCAAGCGTGTGAAATTCACACCAAGTCCCGCAATAATGGCGCTCGTAGTGAAGTCGTTCGCATCCAGCAGCCCATAGAGGAGGTGCTCAGTGCAAATCGTCTTATGATTCAAGCGCAGCGCGATCTCGCGCGCCTGCGCCAATGACTTACGCGTATCATTGTTATACCGATCAAAGCGGCTCACACTCGCCTCTCTCCCTGGAATACATGACTCTGGCTGCACACTGCCCATATTTCAGAAGCCCAGTAGGTGCGGCTGTACCGTCACTAGGAGAAGATAAAAGCAACAAATATGCCACCTCTGGGCAAAGTTATGCGCGACGAGGAAAATGTGAGACAAAACCATATGGTTCCGTCGGGGAAGGGATACCAGTAAGCAAGAGCCGGAGGTACGGATAGCGAGCTTGAAGGGAGCGGGTAGTGCGTTCTTGTGGCGCAAGTAGGAAACGGCGATGGCCGCTATCGTCCGTGGGAGCAGACGACTGCGGCCATCGCAAGTTTGATACGCCAAAATGGGCAAATCCCGCGGTTACGGCTACCCTTTCACGCTGCCAGCCAGGATGCCACGGACGAAGTAACGCTGGAGGCTGAAGAAGATGACCAGCGGCAGCGCCATTGAGATGAAGGCTGCCGACGTCAGCACTTCGTACTGGTTTGCGCCATAAGCATTGACCAGATTTGCCACCGTCAACGTCAATGGCGCTTTGCCGGGAGCGCCACCCAGGAAGATCAGCGCCACTAGCAGATCATTCCAGACCCAGATGAACTGGAAGATCACGAGCGAGGCCAGCGCCGGCACAGCCAGCGGCATCAGAATGTTGGTAAAGATGCGCAGATGCGAAGCCCCATCCACGCGCGCCGACTCGAAGAGGTCCGCTGGCAGGGCGGCGAAGAAGCTGCGCAGGAGATAGACCGCGAACGGCAACCCGTAGGCTGTGTGCGCCAACCAGATACCGACATAACTGCCGGTCAGTCCTACATCGGTGAACAGGGTAAGAATCGGGATGAGTGTCATCTGGATAGGCACCACGAGAAGCGCCACAATGATGAGGAAATACCAGTCGCGTCCCGGAAAGCGCATCCAGGCGAAGGCATACGCCGCGAAGGAAGCGACAAGCACCGGCAGAATCGTTCCCGGAATGGCGATAATCAGACTGCTCTTGAACGCATCTCCAAGACCCTGCGCCGTGATGACGTGCTGGTAGTTCGCAATGGTGAAATGCCATGGCGGCACGAACGCTGTCCACCAGCCGCTGCTCTGGATGTCCTGGGGCAAGCGGAGCGATGTGATCAGAATGCCAATGGTCGGCAGCAGCCAGATAAACGCGATGATGATGACAATCACCGTCAACGTGCTACTGTTGGCGATGCGCATGAGCCGCTCGCGTGTATTCAGGCGCGGCGCCAGCACGTCGGCTGGTGCGTGCGGTGTGGCGGCGACCTCCGGTGTCGTGATGCCTGTCGGAGGTACGGGATCAATAGCGCTCATCGTTGCCCCTCCATGCGGAATCGCCGGATGTTGAAGTACATGATCGGGATGATCGCGACCAGCAGCACGACAGCGAGCGCGCTGGCCAGCCCGGTATTGTTGATCTGGAAGAGCTGTTGCACGTAGCTCAGCGCGATCACGTTGGTGCCGTAGTTGCCTCCGGTCATGACATAGAGGATGTCGAAGATCTTCAGAAGGTTGATGACCATTGTCGTTGCAACGACCACAATCGTTGGCATGATCATCGGCATGGTGACGCGGAGGAAGATTGCCAGCTCATTGGCGCCATCCACCCGTGCGGCTTCGAGAATGTCCGCCGGAATGCTTTTGAGCGCGGCGGAGAGGATCACCATGCAGAACCCTGTCCAGATCCAGACGTACACGAGGATCAACGCGATATTGTTCCCTGGCGAATTAATGAGCCACGCCTGCGGGGGGATGCCGAACCGCGTGATGATGGCGTTGAGCAGTCCTCTCTGCGTTTGCCCCTTGGCCGCGAAATCGTACATGAGGTTCCAAATGACACCCGCGCCGACGAATGAGATGGCCATTGGAATGAAAATTGCCGCCTTCGCGATGCTCTCGATGCGTACGCGATCCACCAGCACGGCGATGATCAGCCCGAAGAACACCGTCGCGGCGGTGCCCAGCACCAGCCACAACAGGTTGTTCCGCAGCACCTCCAGCATGCTGGAGTCGGTAAAGATCGTCCGAAAATTCTTCAGTCCGACAAAGTTGGTCGAGTCGCTATTGAAAAAACTCAACCAGATGGTATTGAGCACCGGCCATACCAGGAAGACCGCGACGAACACGATGGCCGGCCCAAT
Source organism: Ktedonobacterales bacterium (assembly GCA_035310125.1). Lineage (GTDB taxonomy): Bacteria > Chloroflexota > Ktedonobacteria > Ktedonobacterales > JADMIN01 > DATGEP01. Next base: position 22,842 of record DATGEP010000206.1, on the reverse strand, counting down.
CCAGATCCACGCGACGTATTTATCGCGATAGGGGGACTTACCTTTGTTCCCTTTGAGCACGCGATCGAGCACGCTGATGCGCCGTCCAGCAATTACCGCCATTTGAGGCGCTCCTTTCCATCCGCTGAGGAAATGAGGAGCGGGGCAGGATATCCGGCTGTGCTGTCAGCCCGGCACCCTGCCCCTCACCCCACGCGGAACGACGTAGACGAGCGAAAGCTTACGAGGTGTAGGCTTGCGACGCTGTCGACTCCATACTGCTCAGGATACTGTCCAGGCTGCCTGGATTGCTGATATAGCTCAGCGTAGCCTTCCAGAAGGCATCTTCCACCGCCGGCGGCATCAGATCGTCCGCGCCGAAACGATACGTCGTTGCCGATGTGAGCATCTTCGCCGATGCCTGGGCGACTGGGTCCGGATACGCACTGAGATCCACCGACTTGTTGACCGCGGTGAAGCCGCCGCGCTTCACCCAGATTTCCTGGGCTTGCGCGGTCGCTAGATACTTGATCAACGCCTGCACCGCAGTCGTGTTTTTCATCGCGACGACTACATCCGCGCCGCCGGTAACTGCCCCGGCATACTGTGAGGTGATGGTCGGGAACGGGAAGAAATTGAAGTCGGTGCCGGCCTTTGCGCTGGGGAACTGGGTGGTGATGAACCCCTCCGCGAAGTCACCCAGATAGTACATGTAGGCCTGCGGCGGGCTGGTGAACGGTAGGTAGCTCGCCTGTTGGAAGCCAGTCGCGAGGATGGTTTGCGGCGCACCGTTGATGTAGTGGGTGCCCCCCGCGATCTGACCAAACGCCTGGAACGCGGTTTTGATGCTCGGATCGGTCCAGGGAATCTGGTGCGCTACCCACTTGTCGTACATGGCGGGCCCAGACTGGTTCAGATAAATCTGGGCCAGCCAATCCGCGGCGGGCCAGCCACTCGCTGCCTGACTTGCCACCCCCATTGACCACGGGTATTTCCCGCTGCCCGCGATGGTGTTGGAGAGGGTGATGAGATCCTGCCACGTAGCAGGCACCTGGTAGCTGGCGCTCTGGAACTGCGCCGGATTGTACCAGATTGTGCCTTTGTTGGCGGCCTTGTAGAAGATGGCGTAGAGCTTTCCGTTGTACGAGCCGAGATCGGTCCAGGCACTCGAGTAGTCGGTGTGGATCTGGCTCATGGGGAGGAAGCTATCCAGCGGGATAAGTTTCCCTTGCTTGGCAAGTTGTTGCATCTTGCCAGGATTAGGCAGGATGGCAATATCAGGCGGATTGTTGGCACGGAGGCGTGAGGTGAGGACGGTATCCAGATCGCGGGTGGCTTCGAGGTTGATCGTGATTTTGTTTTGCTGCTTGAAGGGTGCCACGACCGCGTTGAATGAGGCCTGCTCCTCGCCAGTCCACACGTTCAGCAAATCTACGGTGCTGGACTGAATGACACCGCCCCCGCTGCTTCCGCTGCCGCATGCCTCGAGCAATGCTCCCGCCGCGCTGAGGGAAAGGCCAAGCACACCAGCCCGACGCAGAAACTCACGGCGGCTCACCCCGCGCTCAGTGTAGTCCTCCACCAACTGATCCAGCTCACGGCGCTGGGTATGAACATCGTTGGGCATTCGGGATCTCCTTCTGTTTACCAGGAGAGCGGAAGCCGCTTCGTCGCCAGTCGCTGTTCTTTATCGTCGGCTGCCACTAAAACGGGTTTCTGGCTTCCGCGCATTCGACTCTAGCTAGTGCGATCGTAGCAGGCACCGTGCCACGGAGGCGATCGTACCACCAGCAGCGCACGCCGGGACATCCCTACCACGAAGCGTGCCCGAATCGTGGTGGGCAATTGGTCGGCGATGCTTCCTCCTTTCGGCTTGTAATGAGGGCTAGTGCGATAAACGATATACGGTGAAATAATACGGCTTGATGAGAGAAGAAACCAAGTGATACGGGCAATGCCCGTCGGAAAGGGCGAATAGCGACCAAATATTAAAAATCCATCGGTGCCATCACACATGGTATGGCTCTGTGCAAAGCATTGTCCCTGGCAAATCGGCTCTGTTGGCGGTCTGAGCGCATCCTTGTGCGCGTAAGGAACTAGAACTACAGCCAAATGTGTGTTAAAACAGTACCTAAACGGAACGCCACCTGTCAAGTTACCGAGAAGCGCAACCCGAGGTTGCGTTTCGCCGCACCTGTCAGCGCACCGTGGATCAGGTCGTGTCCGTGCTGAGTTGTTGTCATACGTGAAGGGTGTTTAAAGGGCATCTAGACCACAGTCAGGCATGCCTTATTCACCCGTCCACACGCCAGGAAAGCAGCAGGAATCTATGGCAGACGTACGATTTGACCACGTGTCCAAGCGGTACGGTGAGAACGCTTTTGTCATTCGAGATCTGAATCTGGAGATTCACGACCACGAGTTTCTCGTGCTCGTGGGGCCGTCGGGCTGTGGCAAGAGTACCGCGCTGCGCATGATTGCCGGGCTGGAGGAGATTTCCGAGGGCGACCTGTACATTGGAGGTGTCCGAGTCAACGATGTCGCACCCAAAGATCGCGATATCGCGATGGTCTTCCAGAACTATGCGCTTTACCCGCACATGAACGTTTTTGATAACATGGCGTTCTCTTTGAAACTGCGGGGAACACCCAAAGCCGAAATCGAGACACAGGTACATAAGGCGGCCGATATGCTCGGCATTGGCGATTATCTGATGCGTAAGCCTAAGGCGCTTTCCGGCGGCCAGCGGCAGCGCGTGGCGTTGGGTCGGGCGCTGGTGCGCGATCCGAAGGTCTTTCTCCTGGACGAGCCACTTTCCAACCTGGACGCCAAGCTGCGCGTGCAAACCCGCACGGAGATAAGTCGACTGCATCAGGCGACACAGACGACATTCGTGTATGTTACGCACGATCAGGTGGAAGCGATGACGATGGGCGATCGCATCGCCGTCTTGAATGCGGGTATCATTCAGCAGCTAGGTACCCCACAGGATTTGTATGACACACCCGCCAACCTGTTTGTGGCTGGTTTCATCGGCAGCCCCGCGATGGACTTTTTCGAAGGCCGGCTTGTCAAAGACGAGGGCGGTGCCAGCGTGGTGATTGGCAGCGGTAGTGAAGCATACACCCTGCGCCTCACCGGTGGCGCGGCTGAGCAGCTCAGTGGCCAGGCGACGAAGGATGGGCGGCCAGTAGTTATGGGCATTCGGCCTGAGCATTTCAGCATGGCTGATGCGGAGTCCAATGCGGCTGGCAACACGATATCGGGGGTAGTAGACGTCGTAGAGCACCTTGGCAACGAGCAGCTCATCTACGTGCGGCTTCCGGGCGCGGTCGTGCCGGAAACGGTAAAGGCGGCAAAGGAACAGGCGCCCGACACGGATTCCGGTGGAGGCGCCGCGGTGGCCGTGGCGGCGCCCGATTCGACGGCACGCCTGTCGCCGTCGGTGCGAGTGTCTCCGGGTGAGCAAGTAACACTGGCTGTTGATACAAGCAAAGTACATCTCTTCGATCCCGCGACAACGAATCGCTTCGTGTAGTGGTCGCGGAACATGGACAACGCCGTCAATTTCACCGGCGTTGTCCTTTTCTTCCGGCGGCAAACCTCCAGACGGCCCTTGGGTGGATCGAGAGTGTAAGTGAACTGCCTATGAATATCAGGCGCCGACTGATCAATCAGGACCGGGAACGAAGTTCGTGACGCGATGTCCCCTGGATATGTCTTATGCTTATTGCGTCACGTTCTCGGCGCCATCCTCGTGCTCGTCTTGTTCCACAAAATCAGCGGGGGGCAGGCTCCTTGACGAAATCGTAGATGCGCTGGGCGAGCTCAGCGGGCAACTGCGACAGGACGATTGATGACAGGTAGATGGCCCCGCCGCCCATCGCAGATCCTAGACGCAGGAATGGGCGTTTGGGAACCGGCTGGCGCATGAGCAACCGATGATAGCTGACCGGGATGATCGCCAGCTCTCGGAATCTGCGTCCGCGCAGTGTTCCCGCGTTGTCGGCAAAAGCACGGCTGAGGGCGCGCGGATCATAGCCCGCGTCAACGGGGAAGGGCGCATTGTACAAGAGGGCGGGGCGAGACGAACCCATTGCCGTACTGAGTGCATGTTGGTGCGAACTGCCGTCAAAACGGCGCATGTAAGGGGTAATGGGGAACGATAGAGGAACTGAACTTGAGGAGAATAGTGGCGTTGCGGACCGGCTTCCAGGTAATGTGTGCTGCGCGAAATTGGTGTGCCCGAGAGGACTCGAACCTCCGATCTCTGGCTCCGCAGGCCAGCGCTCTATCCACTGAGCTACGGGCACATATGGCACCAGTTAATCTTGCGATCTACCCTGGAGTCACGAGAGCTATTGTATCGCGCGGCGGGCGGTGTGTCAAGCTGGCGCGCGACCACTGATGGCGCGCGGTACAATGCACATGGAAGAGACGCGCTCGGGCGAACCCGGACTGAATACATCGAACGACGCGTGACAGGAGGTGAGCGGTATGGCGGCGCTTGAGCGGGCAGTAGTCATCGTGCTGGACGGTGTAGGATCGGGCAATGCCCCCGACGCAGATCGCTATGGGGATGCGGGCGCCAATTGTCTTACCAACACGGCCAGAGCGGTTGGCGGGATGGCGCTACCTACCCTTGGGAGCCTTGGCATTGGGAATATCACGCCAATCGCGGGCACGCCGCCGGCATCCTCCGCTCGTGGCGCATTTGGCAAGATGAACGAGGCTGCCGCCGGTAAAGACAGCACGACGGGTCACTGGGAGTTGATGGGTGTGGTGCTGGAACGACCGCTGCCGACCTACCCGCATGGGTTCCCACGCGAGCTGGTGGAGCGCTTCGAGACGGCGATAGGACGCGGAACGCTCGGCAATAAGGCTGCGTCAGGCACGGCGATTCTGGAAGAGCTCGGCGCGGAACATATGCGCACGGGCAAGCCCATTCTCTATACATCAGCGGATAGCGTCTTCCAGCTTGCCGCGCACGAAGAAATCATCCCACTCGATGAGCTGTATCGCATGTGCGAGATTGCGCGCGGGATGTTGACGGGCGATCACGCGGTTGGCCGCGTGATCGCCCGTCCGTTTGTCGGTGTGCCGGGGAATTTCATTCGCACGCCCCACCGGCGCGATTTCTCGCTGGAGCCGCCCGCGCCGACTGTGTTGGATGAGCTAAAGGCGAACGGATTTGAGGTTCGTGGCATCGGTAAGATCGAGGATTTGTTCGCGGAGCGCGGTTTGACGAAATCGAACCACACGGGAACGAACGAGACGGGGATGGCGGCGGCACTGGATGAACTGGAGCAGCCGTTCCATGGCCTGCTATTCGTCAACCTGGTAGATTGCGATCAATTGTACGGTCACCGACGCAATCCGCGCGGATACGCTGACGCGCTCAAGCAGGTGGACGCATGGCTGCCGCGCGTGCTAGATCTGCTTGGTCCGCGCGACGCGCTCTTTATCACGGGCGATCATGGAACGGATCCGACGTACACTGGGACCGACCACACGCGCGAATCGGTGCCCATCCTGGTAGCGGGAGGAGCCGTTCGTGCAAATGTGGACCTTGGGGTGCGAGGGTCGTTTGCGGATCTAGGAGCGACACTCGCGGATGCGTTCGGTATTCGCCAACCAGCGCATGGTACGAGTTTTGCCGGCGAGATTGGGCTACTATAGCCAGTCACTCGTCTCCCTGTACGCGACTGTACATCACCATGTCGTGCCAGCGGCCTCCCCGCCACCAGGCGCTCCGCAGGACACCTTCGCGGGAGAAGCCAGCCCGCTCCAAAGCGCGCTGTTCAGGGATGTTCTCGATGTCGGTGCTCGCTTCAATACGACCAACAGGCAGTGTCGAGAGGAGATAGTCGGCCAGGAGACGCTGCGCTTCGGAGCCGAAACCCTGCCCGCGAAACTCTGGCGCGATAGAGATGCCGATGTTATAGCCGGGCGAGTGGGGTGCGGACCAGATACGATGATAGGTCACAAGGCCAACCGGCGTGTTTTCCCCGTGGACGATCAGAAACGCGCCGCGCTCATCGCCAACCGATGGCTGGCTCGTGTAGAGATGCTCAAGCTGGGTGAACGCCATCGGATAAACAGATGACCACCGGCCAGAGACCGCCGGGTCATTCTGCCAGCGATGCAGCAGCGGAACGTCGGCGGCTTCCACCGGACGCAGATAGACGCGGCGCCCATTGAGGAGCCATTGGGATTCGCTGGTTGGATTAGGAAGCATGGGGCAAAATCTCCAGGTACAGAAGGATATCGTTATTGTACCTCGTACGGCATTCTTGCGGTCGGGGAGCCTTATCTCGCGACAGCCAGATCGCCGTCGAATAGGCTGAGCTGGCGCCATGCACGCGTGTGGCGCTGCATGTCCGGCGATAGGATGTCACTGAGGCCGACGCCGAGAAGGCGAACCGAGTCGCCGGCATCGAGCCGTGGACCGACTTCAGCGTACAGTAGTGCCAGCGCCGTCGCGACGATGGTTGTGGCCTCGTCGGTTGGGGCAGGAAGTGCGGTTTGGCGGGTCATTACGCGGAAGTCGGGCCATTTCACCTTCAGCGTCACCGTGCGGCCCGTGACATGCTCTTCCCGTGCGGCAGCCGCGACACGCTGGGCGAGCGGGATGACATGCTCGGCGGCGATTTCGAGCGAGCCGATATCGCGAGCATACGTATTCTCGCGGGAAATGCTCTTAGGTGGACCAGCTTCACCCACAACCGGGCGATCATCCACGCCGTTGGCGAGCTGCCACAGCCAGATGCCATGTTTGCCGAGCAGGCGCGCCAGCTCAGCCGGATCGCGCTCGCTGAGCCTGCCGGCGGTGAGTATCCCTAGTCTCTCCAGACGTTCGCGTGTTTGTGGCCCCACACCATGCAGCCGTCCGACGGGAAGAGGATGGAGAAACGCGCGCTCGGTGCCAGGTCTGACGATTTGGCAGCCGTCTGGCTTGGAGAGGTCGCTGGCGAGCTTGGCGATGGATTTGCTGACGCCGGCACCAATAGAGATGGTAAGGCCCGTCTCTGCCCGCACGCGGGCTTTGATCTCCTGGGCAATCGTCGCGGCCGGTCGGCAGCCGGGTAGACCGGGGGAGAGCTCACCATATGCTTCGTCTATGGAGACGCGCTCGCGGACGACAAAGTAGTCGTCAAGAATGGCCATAACACGATGTGACAGCTCTCGGTAGCGCTCGAAACGGGGGCGAAGGAAGGTGGCGTGCGGGCAGAGACGCCGAGCCAGGGCGCCGGACATGGCGCTGTGGACTCCGTAGCGGCGTGCCACATAATTCGCGGTGCTGACGACGCCGCGCCGGTCAGGGTCGCCGCCGACGATAACGGGCTTGCCGGCTAGCGCAGGGTCATCCAGCTCTTCGACGGCGGCGAAGAAGCAATCGAGGTCGCAGTGGAGGATGCGGCGGTACCCGTTCGGGGGCATCTCTAGCGGCGTGGACATGCTCTGCACCTGTCCTCACTCGTATTGCCCACAAAGAAGCATTGGCTGCTACGCATTATAGAACAAAAGTACGATAGTGGTCTAGCGACGTGACGCCCGCAGATTATGTGGGGAGGGCAAACGGCACGCGGGTTGTCGCCCGCATGTCGCGGTGCGCCTGGTTGGGCGTGGTATAATGCCGGTTGGCGACGGCGCTGTAGTCTACCCATGTGCCGAGATCATGCGCGGCGCGATTCTGATGGAGTGGCCCTCACGATGAGTTTCATAACGAAGATTCTTGGCGATCCCAACGAGCGTGAGCTCAAACGGATGCGCCCCATTGTTGAGCGTATCAACAACCTTGAAGACGAGATGCGCGCGCTGGACGATGGCGAGCTGCGGGCCATGACCGGTGAGTTCAAGCAGGAGCTGGAGAATGGCGCCGGCCTGGATGACATCCTGCCCGATGCCTTCGCCGTCGTGCGCGAAGCCGGTCGCCGGACCATCGGTATGCGCCACTTCGATGTGCAGCTTATTGGCGGCATCGTGCTGCACGAAGGCAAGATTGCCGAGATGCGCACCGGCGAAGGTAAGACATTAGTGGCGACGCTGCCGTCATACCTGAACGCACTGACGGGCAAGGGCGTTCACATCGTCACTGTGAACGATTATCTCGTCAAGCGCGACCGCGATTGGATGGGCCGCATCCATGAGTTCCTGGGCCTGTCGTGCGGCGTGGTGCTGACATCGCAGAATCCGCAGAGTGCAGAGCGCAGGGCCGCCTACGCCGCCGACATCACGTATGCCACAAATAATGAGCTGGGATTTGATTATCTGCGCGATCATATGGTGCCAGACCTTAGCCTCTGCGCACAGCGTGGGCTGAACTTCGCCATCGTGGACGAGGTGGATAACATCCTCATTGACGAAGCGCGAACGCCATTGATTATCTCCGGTCAGGCGGATGAGTCCGCCGAGCTTTATAAGACATTCGCGCGCGCGGTGCCACGTCTAAAGGCGGAGACCGACTACGAGATTGACCCAAAGACGCGCACAGTCGCCATCACACAATCCGGTATTGATAAGATCGAGCGCATGCTCGGCGTCGAAAATATCTACAATGATATGGACTTGACCCGGCACCTGGAGAATGCGTTGAAGGCGCACGCGCTCTTCAAGCGCGATAAGGACTATCTCGTGCGCGACGGCGAAGTATTGATCGTGGACGAATTCACTGGGCGCGTGTTGCAAGGCCGGCGCTACAGCGAGGGATTGCACCAAGCGATTGAGGCGAAGGAGAATGTGACCATCCAGCGTGAGAATCGCACGCTGGCGACGATCACCTTTCAGAACTACTTCCGGCTGTACGAAAAACTGGCTGGCATGACTGGCACGGCTATTACCGAAGCTGAGGAGTTTCACAAGATCTACAAGCTGGATGTGATCGTCGTGCCGACGAACAAGCCGATCAACCGGACGGATCATACCGACTCGATCTACCGTACGGAGAAGGGCAAATTCGCGGCGGTGGCTCGCGAGATTCGGGAGCGGCACGAGGCGGGGCAGCCGGTGCTTGTGGGTACGACATCGGTCGAGCTGTCGGAATATCTGTCCGGATTGCTGGATTATGAAGGCATCCAGCATGATGTGTTGAACGCGAAACAGCACGCGCGCGAGGCGCAGGTGGTCGCGCAGGCGGGGCGCGGCGGCTCGGTGACGATTGCGACGAACATGGCCGGTCGCGGCACCGATATTGTGCTGGGCGGCAATCCAGAAGGCTTTGTCGAGCAGATTCTGCGCGAGCGCGACATTGATCCTGAATTCGCGACCGAGGAAGACCGCGCGGAGGCGCTGGAAGAGGCGCGCAAGCGCTGCGACGAAGACCGGGCGAAAGTGATAGAGGCGGGCGGCCTTTACATCATCGGCACAGAGCGGCACGAGTCGCGGCGCATTGACAACCAGTTGCGTGGTCGTTCGGGTCGCCAGGGCGATCCAGGCGAATCGCGCTTCTTCCTCTCTTTGGAGGACGAGCTGCTGCGGCGTTCGGGTATCGAGCGTGCGTCAGGACTGCTGCAAAAGCTGGGCATGGACGATGAGATGCCCATCGAAGCCAAGATGGTTTCGAACATGCTGGAGCAGGCGCAGGCGAAAGTCGAAGGCTTCAACTTCGATATCCGCAAGAATGTGGTGGAATATGACGACGTCATCGCCGCGCAGCGCGCTGCGATCTACGAGGACCGGCAAGCGGTGCTGGCGCGCGAGGATATGCATGAGCGCGTGCTCCAGATGATCGAGCATGAGGTACGGCGTGTCGTGCAGGCGCATACCGCGGCGCCGCTCGCGGAGAACTGGGATCTGGACGGGATCGTCAAGCAATTCGATGCCTGGCAGGTACACGTGCCGGACGACGTGTTCCCGGAGCAGATTACCCGACTTAGGCGCGACACGCTGATGAACGCGCTTGTCGAAGTGGCGAAGGCGGGATATCAGGCCAAAGAGGAATTTGTCATCCAGCAAGCCAAGGAAATGAACACGGTCGAGTCTGGCGATTTCTACATGCGCCAGTTTGAGCGTATGGTCGTCCTCCAGGTGGTGGATGCGCTCTGGCAGGACCATATTGACCAGATGGATGTCATGCGTAGCGGTATTGGGCTGCGCGGAGTGGCACAGCGCGATCCGCTGGTGGAGTTCAAGCGCGAGGCTTATCAGGCGTTCGAGCAGCTCAAGCTTGACATCGAGCATCACGTCGTGGATCTGCTGTATCGTGGCGGCGTACAGGTACGCTTGCAAGAGCCACCGGCGGAGGCGCTGCCGAAGAATCTGCACACGAACGCGGATGCCATGGCAAAAATGAGCGGTCAGGTGAAGGGAGTGGGCAATGCGGCTGCCAAGCCGAAAGGGTTGCCCGCCGCGGCGCGTCCTGGTGCGAGCCGGCCAGCTGCGAAGAATGCTTCAGCGACCCAGCCAAACGGGCGACATCCGGCGACGGCAAAAAGTGGGTCCACTGCGCGCGCTCCCCAACCAGCGACGGCGGCGGCGGCCAGAGGTGGGACGGCGAGCGCTTCAGGTGTGAACGGGCTGCCGAGTCGGAATCAGCCATGTCCCTGTGGAAGTGGACGCAAGTACAAGCAATGCCACGGGCGCTAACGTGACCATCGCCGCTCGCTGGCGGGTCGCGTCGGGGCGCGATGTGGCTTGCGGCACTGCATGGCCTATGCTATACTGTCGGGCGGAAGGGTGTCCGAGTGGTTTATGGTGCCGCTCTCGAAAAGCGGTGTGCCTGAATAGGGCACCGCGGGTTCGAATCCCGCCCCTTCCGCCCGGCACCAGCAGCGCATGGCGAGCAGGCACGTGGCCGCTCGCCATGTTCCTGTCTCAACCGCTCAGGAGGAGTCCCATAGAGGCCTAGTGGGCGCGACTGGAAATCGCGTGTGCCCGAAAGGGCACCGTGGGTTCGAATCCCACCTCCTCCGCCAGAACCCGCCTGTCACGGCGGGTTCTTTTGTGTGCTGGCGAGCTTGATGCAAGCGAGGTGTCATATGGACCTGGGGCTGGCGGGGCGCGTTGCGGTGGTGCTGGCGGCGAGCCGAGGGCTGGGGTTCGCGAGCGCAAAGGCACTCGTGACAGAGGGCGCTTCGCTCGTAATCTGTGCCCGCGAGCCGCTTCGTCTGGAGGAGGCGGCGAAGGATCTGCGTACCGGCGCCGCACAGAGCGCGCGCGTCGAGACGCTGGCACTGGACGTGTCGGCGCCGGACGCGGCTGCAAAGGTGATCGGACTGGCGCGAGACAAATTTGGACGCCTCGATGTGCTGGTGAACAATGCGGGCGGGCCGCCGCCGGGCGGATTCGCGCGCGTCGGCGACGCGGAATGGGAGCGGGCGTTTCAGCTTACGCTGATGAGCGTCGTGCGCATGGTGCGCGAGGCCCTGCCACTGCTGCGAGCCAGCGGGCAGGGACGCATCATCAACATCGTCAGCTCGAGCGTGAAGCAGCCGATAGACGATCTCATTCTGTCGAACTCGTTGCGCTCGGCGGTTGTTGGGCTGGCGAAAACACTCTCGCGTGAGTTGGCGGGATCGGGCGTGACGGTAAACAACGTTCTGCCAGGAATCATTTTGACGGACCGGCAGCGTGAGCTGCGGGGCGCGGAGGCGGCGCGGCGCGGCGTCAGCTTCGAGCAGGCCATCTCAGAGGTAGGACGGAGCATACCCGCCGGGCGCGTGGGCCAACCAGAGGAGATCGGTGCGCTGGTGGCATTCCTGGCCTCGAAACAGGCGGCCTATATCACCGGCGCGAGCGTACAAGTGGACGGCGGCCTGGTGGTGGGAATGCTGTAGACGCGGACACGATCGGGCAACGGCAATACCGCATCGTGTCCGCGAATGAGTTGAGCGACTACTTTTCCTCCCGGCTCTTCTTGTACGCCTCGATGATCTGCTGCTGGACGCTTGACGGCACCTCTTCGTAGTCGGCAACCTCCATTGAGAACGTGCCGCGGCCCTGCGTAATTGAGCGTAGGTCCGTGGCATAATGCAGCATCTCGGACATCGGCACCTGCGCGGTGATGCGCTGCATGCCGTCGGCGGCTGACTCCATGCCCAGGATGCGGGCGCGCTTGGTGTTGAGGTCGGAGTTCACGTCACCCATGTTGGCTTCGGGCATCTCGATGGTAACGTTCATGATCGGCTCCAGGAGCGTCGGCCCCGCCAGCGCCACCGCCTCCTTCATGCCAATGTGCGCCGCCGTCTCGAAAGCTTGCGAGGAGGAATCCACCGGGTGGTACTTGCCATCCACCAGTGCGACACGTACATGCAGCATCGGGCAACCCGCGATGAAGCCGCGCTTGAGCGACTCCGCGACGCCCTTCTCCACGCCCGGAACGTACTCTCTTGGCACCACGCCGCCGACGATCTTGTTCTCGAATACGTATTGCTCTTCACTGCCCACCAGCGGTTCGATCTCCAACCAGATATCCGCGAACTGGCCATGCCCGCCGGTCTGCTTCTTATGGCGCCCCTCGGCGCGGGCCTTCTTCTTGATCGTCTCGCGGTACGGCACCCGGCGGTCGTGTTTGGTCACGTCCACGCCAAAGCGCCTCGCCATTCGCTCGATAGCGATATCTACGTGCGACTCACCCATACCCGATACAAGCGTCTCCGCTGTCTCGGGATCGCGTGCGACGTGCAGCGTAGGGTCTTCTTCGGTGATGCGCGCGAGGGCGGTGCCCATCTTATCCAGGTCGGTCTGCGTCTTGGCTGTAACAGCGGCGGTGAAGACCGGCTTCGGATTGTGGATGGGCGGTAACGGTTGGGTATCTTTCGCACCCAGCGTGTCGCCAGTATGCGTGTTACTCAGTTTCACGACGGCGCCGATGTCGCCGTCAGCCACCTCTGGCACTGGCTCGTTGAGCTTGCCTCGAACGCAGGAAATCTGGCCCAGGCGCTCGTCCGTGCCGGTCGTCACATTGAAGGTGTGCTCGTCGGATTTGATGGAGCCGCTGTAGACCTTGAAAAAGGTCTGCTGCCCCTTCTGCGGGTCCACAATAGTCTTGAAGACGAAGGCGGCAGTCGCGCCGCTCGCAGTCGCGCCAATTCGGTCCGCGGCGCTGGGCAGATACTCGACGATGGCATCGAAAAGTGGCTGGATACCGATGTTCTTCGCGGCGGACCCGGCGAGGACAGGCATGAGCATGCGCGCGGCGACACCGGCTTTGATGGCCTGACGCAGCTCGGCCTCGCTCAACTCTTCGCCTTCGAGATACTTTGCCATCAGGTCGTCGTCGGACTCGACGGCGCTCTCGATAAGCTGCTCACGATAGCGGGCAGCGGCATCGCCCATGCTGGCAGGGATCTCGCCTGTGGATACTTTATCGCCGGAGAAGGAATACGCCTTCCCCGAAACGAGGTCCACGACGCCTGAAAAACCACCTTGTTCGCCGATGGGGATGGTGAGCGGGACGACTTTTGTGCCGAAGCGGCCACGCAGCGAGTCCAGCGCGCGGTCAAAGCTTGTATTATCGCGATCAAGCTTGTTCACAAAGATCAGGCGGGGCAGATCGTGTTCGTTGGCATAGCGCCAGACGAGCTCCGTCCCAACTTCTGCTCCTTTATCGGCTGAGACCACGACCACAGCGGCGTCCGCCACGCGGAGCGATGCCATCACCTCTCCTACGAAGTCCGCATAGCCGGGCGTGTCCAAAAAGTTGATCTTAGTGCTCTTCCACTCGATAGGCACGACCGTCAGGTTGATGGACATGCGGCGCTTGATCTCATCAGGGTCAGTATCCGAGTTCGAGCTGCCGTCGTCAACACGGCCGATGCGATTGACGACGCCGGTATCGTAGAGTGCGGCGTCCACGAGGGAGGTTTTGCCGGAGCCGCCGTGGGCGATCAAGGCGACGGTACGAATCAGCTCCGCGCGATAGACGTTCATAGGGGGTGTTGTCCTTTCAGTCGCGAAACGCTCGTGATTGCATGGTTGGCTACCTGGTAGTTATGAGTGCGGGCTGTATGCCCCCCAGCTCATCCAGACGGGTAGCCGCGCGATTCGGTACCAGTATGTGGCAACCAGGGACGAGCCGCCAGATTCAGTCCATCAGCTCGTAAACGCGCACCTTCTAGTGGGTTAGAGTGGCCTTTGGCTTGAGATCGGGCGACAGGTGGACGCCGGGCAGCGGGAAGCGGGTGGCCAGCGCGACAGCGCGCTCGCGAGTGCGGGCGACGGATGCATCGTCCTCCCGTCCGCGAATGGCCTCGGTAATGAGGTCCGCCACGTCACGCATTTCCGCCGCACCGAAGCCGCGCGTGGTGACCGCGGGAGTGCCGAGACGCACACCGCTTGTCCGCACTGGTGGTTCCGGGTCGAATGGGATGGCGTTCTTGTTGGCGGTGATGTGGACAGCTTCAAGCGCTACCTCGGTGTCGCGGCCGGTCACACCGAGCGGGCGTACATCCACCAGCATGAGGTGGTTGTCTGTGCCGCCGGAGACCAGCCGGAACCCGTGCTCTTGCAGAGAGGCGGCGAGCACCTGAGCGTTATCCACGACGCGCTGTTGGTAGACCTTGAAATCCGGCTGCAGAGCTTCTTTGAAGGCGACCGCCTTGGCGGCAATGATGTGCATGAGCGGGCCGCCCTGCGTGCCGGGGAAGACGCCCTTATCAATCTTTGGGGCCAGCTCTTCAGTGCAAAGTATGAGCGCCCCGCGCGGCCCGCGCAGCGTCTTATGTGTGGTCGTGGTGACGACCTGGCAGTGCGGGAGTGGGTTGGGATAGTGGCCAGTGGCGACGAGGCCTGCGACATGGGCGATGTCCGCCATGAGCAGCGCGCCTACGCTGTCGGCGATCTCGCGGAAGCGGGCGAAGTCCAGCTTCCGCGAATACGCGGAGAAGCCCGCGACGATCAACTTCGGCTGGTGCTCCTGCGCCAGCCGCGCCAGTGCGTCATAGTCTATCGTCTCGGTTTCGCGGCTGACGCCATACGCGACGAAGTTGTAGAGCTTGCCGGAGAAGTTAACCTTGCTGCCATGCGTGAGGTGACCTCCCTGATCGAGCGCCATGCCGAGCACAGTGTCGCCGGGCTTAAGGAGCGCGAGATATACGGCAGCATTGGCCTGGGCGCCGGAGTGCGGCTGGACGTTGGCGTGCTCGGCGCCAAAGAGCTGTTTGGCACGCTCAATGGCGAGCCGCTCCGCCTCGTCCACGAACTCACAGCCGCCGTAGTAGCGCTTGCCCGGTAGGCCTTCGGCATACTTATTCGTCATCATGTTCGCCATCGTCTCCATGACGGCCGTGCTGACGTAGTTTTCCGACGCGATAAGCTCGATACCCTCGAACTGCCGGCGCTCCTCGCGCCTAATGATGTCGGCAATCTCGGGGTCGGTGGCTTCTAAGGCACGCATGTCCATGAGGCTTCTCCCGTTGCGAATCCCGCCCGTGGCAGCCAGCGACATATTCTCATGCGGCGCCAGCGGGAAAGGTGCTGGGGCGCGGGCTGGCTGTGGCGCCCCGTGGTGGGAGTAAGTATATCATTCATGGCCAGGGCGGCGTTAGCGGCGCCGGCCCAGTGCTCGCTGATGGCAGCCGATCACGAGGGCGCGGGTGTTCGCGGAGTATGCTATCCACGTCCGTCACGCATGCTATACCTCCGCAAAATCCCAGGTTTGCCGACGACCGCCTACATAGGCAGCCGCTTCAAGCTCAACGTCAATCCGAGAACGACTATCAAGACGAGCACGGTCAGCCCAATCTCGATGTAGCCGATAATGAGTCCGGCGAGCGCCATACCACGGCCTTCTTGCCATCCATTCGACCGTTTAATTTCACTCAACGCGATATGGCCGAAGATAATGCCAAGAATTGCGATACCGACGATCGAACAGATCAAACTGGCAATCGCCCAGGGGTTGGTAGATGGCGGCATCGGACCAGGATAGTGAGGCCGGTAGATAGGATAGGGCGGCACGTAGCCTCCAGCGGGTGGCGAATTGATGCCCGGTGGCGGATAGGAGGCTGGGTAACCCTGATATTCGGTGCCATGGGGATCTTGCGACACGCACTTTCTCCTCACATGGAGCGAGCTCGTTACTCGCTCAACGCTGTCACCCTTTCTTACGGATGAAGCGCACGAGCTGGTGGAGTATCCAGCCTCCCCTTCGGAATCGGATGTGTACCAAGACCATGTTGACTCTCTTGTATCATTCGTCCAGCGGACGATATACTCTTTACAAGGAGTTTCATCGTAGTACGATGTATCGTACTCGTGAATGCACCCTGTGAAGGAGTTTCGCTCCGGCGCTCAGGGCGCGTTGCTATGAAAGTGAGCATATGTTTCGTTTGAGCTCGTTGGTTGGTGAATCTGAGCCGGCGCTCGCTGTAGCGCCACGCAGTCGCGAGGAAGCACGCCAGCTTATAGTCTTTTCAGCATTTGGTGTAGCGTTAGGAATTATAGGCGCCGTAGTCGCCTGGCTCCTGTATCATCTCATCAACATTTTTACCGGGTTCGCGTGGTATGGGCACTTTACCACGCAGTCGCCGCTGTATCCACCCTCGCAGGGCCTCGGTTTGCTTACCGTCGCGATACCTGTTGTCGGCGGGCTGATTGTCGGCGTAATGGCCAAATACGGATCGGATCGCATTCGTGGCCATGGCATCCCAGAGGCGATGGAAGCGGTGCTCAAGAATAAGAGCAAGGTGGGCGTCCGTGTAGCCATCTTCAAGCCCATCTCTGCTGCCATCGCCGTCGGCACTGGTGGCCCATTCGGCGCTGAGGGTCCGATCATTCAGACTGGCGGAGCGCTCGGCTCGCTCATCGGCCAGACGATGAAGCTCAGCGCGAAAGAGCGGCGCATATTGCTGGCCTGCGGCGGTACCGCGGGTATGGTTGGCATTTTCAATACGCCCATCGCCGCCGTAGCGTTGGCGCTGGAGCTGCTGCTCTTCGAGTTCCGCGCCCGCTCGCTCGTGCCCGTCATCCTCGCAGCTGCCACCGCCGCCGGTTGCCGCGAGGTGCTGCTTGGCAGCAAAGTCATGTTCAATCTGGGCTTCCTGCCGTCTATTGGCGGACCCCTCGATCTTCTCTGGTTCGTGCCTCTCGGTATCATCATTGGCCTCTGCTCGGTAGCTATCAGTAAGGCTTTCTACATCGTCGAAGAGTTCTTCGACCGGCTCAAGATTGATATGCTCTGGAAGCCAGCGCTCGGTGCCCTCATCCTGGGTATCGTCGCCTTTTTTCAGCCGCGAGTGCTTGGCATGGGGTACACCTACATTACTGAGGTGCTGCAAAACCATTACTCCAGCACAACCCTGATAGGGCTGGGCGTCGGTAAGACACTTGCCCTGATTGCGTCGTTGGGGTCCGGCACGTCGGGTGGCCTGCTGGCGCCCATGCTTTTGATCGGCGCGACTATCGGCTCTGGATTTGGCCGCGCCGTGAATACCTTTGCTCCGGCTGCTGGCATCAATCCCAGCATATGCGGTGTGGTGGCGATGAGTGCCCTCTTCAGCGCCGCCGCCCGCGCGCCGCTCACCTCGTTCATCTTCGCCTTCGAGCTGACCGGCGACTACAAGGCGATCCTGCCGTTGATGATTGGCTGCATGGTCGCGGATGTGGTAGCGCGCTCGCTCTCCACCGAGTCTATTATGACGGAGCGGCTGGTGCGGCGTGGCATGCGCATTGATCAGGGATATGAGGCGCGACTGCTCAATCTCGTAGCCGTCCGCGATGTGATGACACGCACGCTGGAGACGCTAGGTGAGCGCACGCCGCTACACGTCGTGTTGAAGGGGCTGCTGGGCGAGCCGGTAGCACACATGCTCTTCCGCGTGTACAACCGCGGCGCTGACGGCACACCGCTAGTGGTTTCTAACAATGGTGCGGTTCCGAGCGATGACATGCCCGAAAGCGCCGCGGTCTCGCGCATCGTCAATGTCGTGGACGCTTCCGAGGAGCATACTCTCTACAGCACCACGGAGGACGGCGAGTTCTGCTCGCTCGGTCTGCGCCGGCACTGGACGTTTCCAGTCGTTGACGCTGATGGTAGGCTTGCGGGTATCATTTCGCGCGGCAAGCTCCTTGAAGCGGCAGGCGATCCTAAGCAGCTCGATCGTGCTGTGGGTGACCTCGCGGAGCGGCACGTCATCGTGGGCTACACAGATGAATCCCTCGATGAGGCGCTGATGCGCATGCTCGCGGACGACTACGAGATGTTGCCGATCGTGGACCGCACAGACCCTGTACAGATCGTCGGTGTCCTTAGTCGTGCCGATATCCTTAACGCGTGGCAGCTCCGCGATCGCGATGAGAATCAGCGAGAGCGATTGCTTCCGGTATCGCGGCTATTGAACCGGCGCCGGACCGTCACGACAAGCGAGGCGGGCGGATCAGTCATAATTAGTGCACCTTCGTCGAGAACGGCGCGCTCGGCCACGAGCGCGCTCTTCGAAAAGAACGTGGACACGCTGCTACCCGCTGATGAGACCGAGGACGACGATCCTTCGGTGAGCGATGGCTCGCACGTGCGCAAGCGATCCGAGCGCAAATAGAGCTAATCGTCCTTCCATGCTGCGACGATTACTGGCTTATGTCGTCCTCGCGCGCGCCGGCGAGTGAAACAGGCTGCCTCGCCGGGCTGGATCTGTCCGCGCGTCGAGTCCAGCGAGGGAACTCGAGACGGATCGGTAGGATGCGCTCGCGTCGCCGCTCCGCTTCAAGATTGAGCGAGCGCGCTTTCAGCACATCATTGAGTGAAACCAGACCGATCACTCGTCGCGACGTGGCCCCGTCAATCACGGGAAAGCGCGTATAACCCGTATCTGCCATGCGGTGAACCGCGGCGCGAAGGGGCTCGTCGGGATAGGCAACGACTGGGCGCGCGTTGACCACGTCTGCCAGCTCACGTGGCGTGTCTTGGGACTGCTCGCGCCCCAATTGGTCCAGCAGCACCCCGCGCGTGACGACGCCTACGAGTTGATTTTCGCCGTCCACAACGGGAAAGAGAATTTGGCCGCGACGCGCGGCATCGTCGCGAATGTGAGACTCCAGTCCCTTGAGCGGCATGTTTGCGGACAGCGCCAAAATGTTCGTGCGCATTACCTCCCGTACGAAAAGTATTTCCAGCGGATCCACTGCATATTCGCGGCTGAGATGGTAGCCGCGGCGGGCGACTTTTTCCGTGAGGATGGAGCGGCGCAGGATGAGTACGGTAACACCGTGGGCGACCAAACATGCCGCGAGCAGCGGCAGCAGCGCGTTGACGTCGTGCGTTAGCTCAAGGGAGAAAATGACACCAGTGAAGGGCGAGCGCATAGTGCCGCCCAGAATCGCGCCCATGCCAATGAGCGGCCAGAAGCCGAGACCCTCGTTAGGCAAGAAGAATGCTTCCAGACCACCGAGCGCTCCGCCCATCATAAGCAGAGGGGCGAGCACTCCCCCCGACGTTCCCGAGCCAAGCGAGATCGCCCAGATAGCGGATTTCACGAGCAGGATGCCAAGCAGCACGCCGGCAAGCACATTGCTACTTAACAGCGCTCTGATGGTGTCGTACCCCACGCCGAGCGCCTGCGGGAAGATCAGACCACCGAGACCGATGGCAAGCCCGCCCAGCATCGGCCACCACATCCAGTGGATCGGTAACCGCCGGAACATATCTTCGGCGGCGTAGACCGCAACGGTGAGCAGCGCGGACAGCAGACCGGCGAGCAATCCCGCGACGAGACAGCCAAGGAGGCCAATGGGACCAATGAATGCGGCATGCGGCGGTACCGGAAACAACGGACCAGCACCAATGAGATAGTAGCGAACACAGGCGGCGACGACGCTCGCCAGGCCAACGGGAATGAGGCTGCGGGGCTTCCACTCGAAGAGCAGTAGCTCAACGGCGAGCAGGGTGGCGGCAATGGGCGCGGAGAATGTGGCCGACATGCCGGCGGCGGCTCCCGCGACAAGCAGCGTCTTGCGCTCAGCGCTCGTGAGCCGGAGATACTGGGCGATCAAGGAACCAAGCGCGCCGCCAGTCATGATAATCGGACCTTCGGCGCCGAACGGGCCGCCCGTGCCGATGGAGATTGCCGACGAGATCGGTTTCAATAGCGCCACGCGCGGCTCGATACGGCTGCCGTTGATAAGGATCGCCTCGATAGCTTCCGGGATCCCATGGCCGCGGATGCGCTCAGAGCCATAGCGCGCCATCAGCCCAACGATGAGTCCTCCCGCAATCGGTACGACGACCTCGAAAAGCCCCAGGTGATTGCCGGCGGGCGAGACGAGCGTGGTGTCCCACCGATGATAAAAGAACAGATTGGTAAAGAGGCCAATGAGTCGGAGCAACGCGAACGCCACGAATGCGGACAGCACACCGATACCTGTTGCGATCAGCGAAATCGGGATGAGCCGGCGCGATGTGGTGAAGTCTCCCAGCTCGCTTTGTGTCTCGTCATGGCCGATGTGGCGCATGATCCATGTCCACGCCCGCTGGGGCGTTGAAGACCGACTACCCATACCGCTCACCTCTCTGGTTTGATAGGCTGGCTGGGCGCCCCTCCACCCTTTATGCCTCATTGTTTTTCCACTCAGGTACCCCCAGGGTCACATATATCGCATCGCGACTTACGTCAACTGTCGCATTATCGCACGGTTTCGTGTCTTTTGTACTGTTGAGGTCCATATTCGGCCATAACATCCCGCTAACTTAGCGGAGATGGCATTGTGCATCCTCGAGCTGGCAACGTAGAATCCGGGAGACCACACCTCGTGCAGTCCCGCCTCATCGGCGCGCGAGCCTTCGTTGGGTGAATTGGCTTGCCGCGTACGCATGGTAGCCACGTATGGAGGAATCTCATGCCGCGCTGGCTGTACGCCCTGCTGCTGGCGGTGCCGCTCGCGCTGTTGGCGGGCGCGCTCGGCTTCCCCATTGCCGTGCGCTTCGTGCTAGCTGTCCTGGGTGTGATTCCCCTGGCGGGATTAATTGGAATGACAACTGAGGAGCTAACCAGACACGTCGGACAGCGGGTAGGTGGATTACTCAACGCGACCTTTGGCAATGCGGCAGAGCTGATCATTGGTCTTGCCGCGCTCTCCGCTGGACTGCCGGATGTCGTACGTGCGTCCATTACTGGCTCGATCATCGGTAACACTCTGCTCGTTCTGGGCGCGTCAATTCTTGCTGGCGGGTGGCGCTTTGGCGCGCAAGTGTTCAGCGCCCGCAACGCCGGCCAGTACGCCTCGATGCTAGCTCTGGCCGTTGTGGGCCTGGCGATTCCCTCTCTTGTCGCACAAATTGACGCGGTTGGCGGGAGCAGTAGCAAACTGAGCATCTCCCTGTATGCGTTGAGCTCTATCGTCGCTGTGATCTTGCTTCTGAGCTATGCTGCCTACGTCGCCTATTCCGTCTTTGGGTTGCGAGTCAATCCCAGCGGAACGCCTGCGACTCCAAAGAATCCACGCCAGCGAGCGAATGTGAACGCCGATGATCTGGATGCGTTATCGTATCGGCCGGCGAAACCCGCTGGCACTGTTCGTGCAGTCGCCCGCGAACAGGGAAAAGAGCCGCTGCGACGCGGTACCGGAGCGCTGGAAAAACTCGCCGCGCTTTGGCAACACTCGCCCTGGCCGCTGGCTGTCCTGCTTGCGATTGCGACGGCGTTGACGGCGCTGGTCAGTGAAGTGCTTGCCAGCTCGATTGATCCGGTGGCCCATTCCGCCGGGCTGAGTCCGTTCTTCGTCGGGTTGGTCGTGTTGCCTCTGGCAGGCAATGCTGCCGAGTTTACGACGGCGATGCGGATGGCGCTGCGCAACCGCATGGAAGTCACAATGGCGGTCTCCGCTGGCGCGTCTATCCAGGTGGCGCTCTTGGTGGCGCCGGTCCTGGTGCTGGCGAGTCCGCTGCTAGGTACACCGCTCGACCTGGATTTTACGATACTGGAGCTGGTTATCTTCGGGTTGATCGCCGGGCTGTTCGCGCTTGTCAGCCTGGATGGGGAGGCGACGTGGCTGGAAGGATTGCAGCTCTGCGCGTTCTATCTTATCGTCGCGGTTGGCGCCTTCTTCATCCACTGAGCTAACTGCTCGGTGGTGCCGTAGCGCGGTATTCCCCTCTATCCAGTCGGCATACATGAGCGCGTGGAATTGCTGCGAAAGTACGGAGGACTTGGAGAGGATTTCCTGAGCGAGTATAATGCGAAAGCGGACTTCCGAGCATACGGAACGAAGTTCAGCGACAAGCCGAGGGGGGCGGGAAAGGTCTAGGCGCATGCAGGAATGGCGGCTGGGGTCGTATGAGTTGGTACGGCGCCTGGGTGAAGGCGGCATGGCACAGGTCTATCTTGCGCGTGACGTGCGCCTGGGACGCGAGGTGGCGGTCAAAGTGCTTGACGTGCGCCTGGCGGAGCGTCCTGGCTTCCGGGAGCGGTTCCTGCGTGAGGCACGTGTCGCGGCGGCGCTCGATCATCCCAATATCGTGCCGCTCTACGATTTTGGCGATACCGAGCACCTGCTGTATCTCGTTATGCCGTATGTGAGTGGCGGCAACCTGCAAGATGTCTTACGCCGCGCCCCACTATCCTCCGGCGAAGTGGTGACATATGGATCGCAGATGACCGACGCGCTGGACTATGCCCACAAGCGCGGCGTCGTCCATCGCGATGTGAAGCCGGCCAACATGTTACTGCATGCCGACGGTCGCTTGATGCTCACAGACTTTGGACTCGCGAAGATTCTCGGCCCCAATAGCCGCCCTGCGGTTCCGCGAGGTCATCCGGATGCTGGCACACCGGAATACATGGCGCCGGAGCAGATCGAAGGTCGAACGGACGAGCGCTCAGATATCTACGCGCTCGGCGTCGTGCTGTATCTCCTACTCACTGGCCATCTGCCCTTTACCGGGTCAACCTCCGCTGCCGTTATGGAGGGGCACCTCTACCGGCTGCCTGAAGA
>DATGEP010000205.1:0-3186 GCA_035310125.1 Ktedonobacterales bacterium | reverse complement strand
ATCTCGCCTCCTGGCTGGCTCTCGCCCCCGGCGGCACCTCTGGCTGGCAGTACAGCCAGACAAGAACGGGCCTTCGCCTGTGGGGCTTCGCCACCTCCGGCGGGCCGCCCGCCCTCAACGACATCACCCTCGATCCCATTGAAGTATGATGGGCCGCTCCGTAGGTCGCTTGATATCGCCCGGCGCACCACCATCGTGTACACTATAGAGGCGGCGTACCGCAAGCCGCCGCGCGCTGGTTGCCGCGACATCAGCGCTACCCTACGGAGAGAAACATACCCATGAATACGCCCGCATCCGCGCGCCTGCCGCGCCGTCCCGCCGTCACCCAGAAGCGCCTGCGCCAGGGCGCGGCGAATGCCGCCCGCTGCATGGCCGTCCATCCCGGTGATCGCGTCTTCATCATCACCGACGACGCACGCATGGACATCGCCCCCTACGTCGCCGAAGCCTGTAAAGACGCTGGCGGCGATGTAATCGTGCGCCGCCTCGAAGAATATGGCGTCCGCCCGCTCACCAGCTATCCCAACGCCCTCCGTCGCGATCTGGACGCCGCGCGCCCCACCGTCACCTACTTCATCGCCACCACACCGCCGGGCGAGCTTGGCCTGCGCATGCCGCTACGGCAACATCTCGTCGAGAGCCTCAAGGTTCGCCACGGCCACATGGTCGGCATCACGCCCGACCTCATGGTAGACGGTATGTGTGCCGACTACGATGCCATCTACCGCCGCACCATGCAGGTCTACGACATCGTCAAGCGCGCCCGCACCATCCACGTCACCTCCGAGAAGGGCAGCGACGTGACAGCCACCCTCAGTCCCTCGCTCAAGTGGTATCCCTGCCACGGGCGCTACGACACCCCCGGCGCCTTTGGCAACCTGCCCGAAGGCGAAGTCTTCACCTCGCCGGAGACTCTGGAGGGCCGCCTCGTCGTGGACGCGCTGGGCGACTTCTTCGGCCCCAAGTACGGCGTGCTGCGCAGCCCTGTCACCTTTGTCGTCGAGCACTCCGAGCTGACCGACATCACCGGCAGCAACGCGACATTGGTGGAGGAGCTGCGCCAGCACTTCTGGAACGCGCCGAACGGGCGCCGTCCCGGCGAATTCGCCATCGGCACGCTGGAGGGCCTGACGCGACTGACCGGCAACATCCTGCAAGACGAGAAGATGCCCGGCCTGCACGTCGCCTTCGGTGACCCCCTCGGCCACTTCACCGGCGCCACCTGGACCTCGCCCGTCCATGTAGATGTCGTGCCCCGCCGCTGCACCATCACCGTAGATGGCCGCGAGATCATGCGCGCTGGCGTCTTCACAATCGAGTGAAGGCCCGTACGACTCAGCCGCGCGGCTCAAGCCCCTGGTAGAACAGGCGCGAGCACATCCGCGCGAGCTGTTCGTCGTCGTGCGCCGCGCTTACATCGCTCGGCACCTGATGCCCGATGAGCAGCAGCGACAGCCCATGCACCTGTGTCCAGGCCAGCAGCGCCAGCAGCCGGACATCACCCGCGTTGACCACGCGGTCATCCTGCCCCGCCCGGATAATCTCCACCAGGATATTGAACGCGCGCCCCCCAGCGTCCCGCAGACCAGGATATGCCCGTGGATTCTCGATCTGGCCGCCGAACATCACCCGTAGATGATCGGGGTGCGCCAGCGCGAACCGCACATATGCCCATGCGGACTCTTCGAGCTGCTCGCGCGGTGACGCGGGAAAGCGCGCTCGCGCCGCCCCCACGTCCGTGGCAAGCACATTGAATCCCTCCTCGGCAATCGCCGCCAGCAGCGCCTCCTTGTCCGCGAAATGCCGGTACGGCGCCGCATGACTGACCCCGGCTCGCCGCGCCGCCGCGCGCAGCGACAGCGCCTGCATGCCCTCCTCCGCCAGAATCGCCAGCCCGGCCTGGATGAGCGCGGCGCGCAGATCACCATGATGGTACGGTTTTTCCCGGTCGGTATGTGCAGCTGCCAGCTCCTCGCGTTCCATACGCCCTCCGATGTTGACAGTGACTACATTGATATGATAGAATGTTTACAGTGTCATCATACGCCGCGCCCGCAAGTCGCGCGGAGTGATTGCGCCGAACCGCCGATGCTGGCATGAGACGTCGCGGGTGGCGCGGACATCGCGGGTGGCGCGGACATTCTTGTCCGCATGGAGCCGCCGTGGTCGCCGGCTCAGTGTTCTCCGCCGCTATCGGCCATCGCCACATACGAGCGGCGAGGAGGAGTGACAAAATGATCCCGTTCATGCTGTTGCTGCTGTCCCTGCTGATCTTACGCGGACTCGGCGCCGCCGGGGTCGGATTATTCGCCGCATGGCAGAGCGACGCCGCTTATGCGCTCGCGCTCATGCTGCTGCTCACGGCCAGCGTCCACTTCACCCGGACAAAGGACGATCTCGTTCGTATGGTTCCATCCGTCTTCCCCTTCCGCCGCCAGATCGTGACCATCACCGGCTATCTGGAGCTGCTCGGCGCGATTGGCCTGCTCATCCCCGCCACGCGCCTGCTGGCGGGCATCTGTTTGGCGTTGCTCTTCATCGCCATGTTCCCGGCCAACGTCAGCGCGGCGCTGCGAAAGGCGTCGCTGCGCGGGCGTCCGGCCACACCGCTCTGGCTGCGTGTGCCCATGCAGCTCGTGTTTATCGGCGTCGCGCTCTGGGCAGCCCTCGCATAAGCGGTACGATTGGGCTTCGGCTCCCAGGCATTGTCCGCCCGCGCATCCCCTCCGAACGAGGAGGGTCTTACGAAAGGAGACCACCATGCCCTGGCTCTTCACCGTCGTCAAGTTCATCCACATCCTGCTCGCCATCATCGCGTTCGGCTTCAACGCCACCTACGCCATCTGGATCGTGCGTGCCCAGCGCAATCCCCAACACCTGGACTTCGCGCTGCGCGGCGTCAAGTTCCTCGACGACTACTTCGCCAACCCGGCGTACCTGCTGCTGCTCGTCTCCGGCCTGACGATGGTCGCCCTGGTACACTACCAGCTCTCCGCATTCTGGCTCACCGCCGCGCTCATCCTCTGGATCATCGCGATAGCGCTCGGCTACGGCGTCTACACCCCGACCCTACGCCGCCAGATCCAGACGCTCGCCACCTCCGGCGCGGAGAGCGCCGAGTACCAGGCGCTCGCCACCCGCGGCACCATCGTCGGCATCACGCTGGCGGTGCTGGTCCTGCTC
>DATGEP010000204.1:0-6155 GCA_035310125.1 Ktedonobacterales bacterium | reverse complement strand
CGCAAGCCTACGCCAGCCGGACAGCGCGATTCCATGAGCCAGGCTACCGGCATGATGCAATACGTCATGCCAATCATGACCCTCGTCATCGGCCTTGGCTTCCCCGCCGGCCTCGCCCTGTACTGGTGCGTCTCCACCCTCTTCTCCGCCGTCCAGCAATACTTCCTCACCGGCGTCGGCTCGCTCTTCGTCGGCATCCCCGGCCTGGAGCACCTCGTTCCTGAACCAAAAGTGATTACCGCCCCCACGCCGGTCAAATCCCTTCCCGCTGGCTCGGCGCGCGCCCTCACGGCGCCGCCTCCCACTGAACCGGCGGCGGGCGGACTGCGCGGCATGCTGGGGCGGATAAAAGAGCAAATGTCGGCAGCCCAGCAGAGCGCCCTCGAATCCCAGAAAGCAAAACAGAACGGCACCGCGACCGCAGACACACGAATCGCGACAACATCGGCAACCGAAACCGCTGCGGCCACCCCGAAATCCGAACCGGCTACGCGCCGCGACCGCCCGCGCACACAGCAGAAGACGGGCCCCGTGCTCGTCAAACCTCCAGCCAGTGGCGCGCATGCGGCGAAAACGGCAACTGGCGATTTCTCAGAAGCCACGCCGACGTCCATCGAGGGTGAGTCGCAGCCCGACGTGCGTGTCGCGAACGGTGCCGCGAACGGCAACGGCAAAAACGGCAGCTCCACATCCCCTTCGCCTGATGGGGCGAGGGAGACAAGAGGTAACGTTCCGGCTGCCACCGGCGCACGCGCTGGCGCGGGGACAGCTGCCGGACGTCCATCGGGCGCCACGAGCAACCGTCCCAATCCGCAACGCAAGAGCCCTGGCAGCAGTGGCAATAAAGGTATGCAGTCGGGCCGGCCCCGTCCCAATGGTCGGCCCAAGGGAGGCAGATAAGTGGAGAGCGTCGAAGCCTCCGGCAAGTCCATTGAGGACGCCATTCTTCAAGCACTCGCTCGCCTCGGTCGCAATCGCGACGAGGTCGAGATCACCGTTCTTCAAGAGCCGAGCCGCGGCACGCGCGGCATTGGCGCCCATGACGCGCGCGTCCGCGTCTACCTGAAGGTTCCCCGTCCCAACCGTGCTCCTGCGGCATCTATCGGTGAGCTTGACGGCGAGGAAGGCGCGGATTTCTATGGAGACAATGGCGCGTTCACCGTTGAGGAAACTGGCAGCGAAAACGAGCTGTACGATGAGGGCGTGGCGGAGGAGGGCTTTGTTGTAGGAGACGAGATTACCACGGCGCCGCTACATGAGGTGCTTCCAGAAGATGCCAGCATCGAAGAAATGGCGGTCGCGGCCCTGCGCGTCATCCTGGCCCAAATGGGCATTCGCGCTGGTGTCGAGGTCGTCGAAGTTCCCGAAGTTGAGGGCGTGGAGAACGACGAAGAGCCGATCACTCTCAACATCCGCAGCGATGACCCCGGCACCCTCAGTCTGCTCATCGGCAAGCGTGGTGATACCCTCTCCTCGCTCCAGCTTCTCGTCAGCCTCATCGTCGCCAAGCAGACCGGCGCCCGCGAGCGCATCATCGTAGACGCCGAAAGCTACCGCGAGCGCCGCGAGCATAACCTGCGCGCCATGGCGCAGCGTATCGCTCAGCAGGTGCGCCGCTCTGGCCATCCCGTCACGCTGGAAGCCATGCCACCCAACGAGCGACGCATCATCCATATGGCGCTGGCCGAAAGCAGCGACATCTCCACCGAGAGCACCGGCGAGGGCGACCAGCGTCGCGTCGTCGTCTCCCTCAAGCGCGGCGTCCGCGCCTGATCCGCCACAAGCCGGGCGCCCATACTAGGAGCTCCGTATTTGCGTCCGGCGAGTTCCCAGCGGGACCGGTGGCAAACGGTTGGCGCCGCCAGAGGAGCAGGAGTGCAGCAAGAGACTATGGCGCCCGACTTCCTCGTCATCGGTCATGCCACACGCGATCTCCTGCCAGACGGGTCCTGGCGCCTTGGCGGCAGCGTCACGTACGCCGCCCGCACCGCCCAGCAGCTTGGCCAGCGCCCCGCCGTGGTCACCAGCGCTCCCGCCGATGTGCTCGCCGCCCTTCGCGGCACGCTCCCCGGCGTTCCCATCGCCAACATCCCCACGCCCACCGCCACCACGTTCGAGAATATCTACGTGCCGGCCGGTCCTTCCAGGAGAGCGGCGCGGTCTGCCCTGCCAGTGCGCCTCCAACATCTGCGGGGCCATGCCGCACCGCTCACGATTGATGCCGTGCCCGTTGAGTGGCAAGCGGCGCCCATCGTCCTGCTTGCTCCCCTGGCCGGCGAGATCCCGCCGTCCTTCGCCGCTGGCTTCCCACATGCGCTCGTCGCCGCCACACCACAGGGCTGGCTGCGCCGCTGGGACGCCACGGGCCGCGTTTATCCCGGCCCGCTCGCGGAGGCGGATACACTTCTGCCTCGCCTCCAGGCTCTCATTCTCAGCCGCGAAGACCTCCTGCCGGCGCCAGATATCCCCGCGGAGGCGCTCCTGCCCGGTGTCCCGCGCGACATTCCCGCCGCCGACGCTCTCATCGCCGCCTGGGCGCGGATCGTCCCGCTGGTGGTCGTCACCCGCGGGCCGGAGGGCGCTCTGCTGTATGCCGGCGGCGACGATCCCGCCGCCTTCCATGGGTATCCCGCTCGCGAGCTGGACCCGACGGGCGCGGGCGATGTCTTCGCCGCCGCCTTCCTCTGTGAGCTGCACGCCACTGGCGACCCCACCGCCGCCGTAGACTTCGCCAACCGTGTCGCCGCCCTCTCGGTTGAGCGTCCGGGCACGGATGGCATCCCGACGCGCGCGGCCCTCGCCGCCCGGTATGATGTCCTGCCGCACAGCTAGCGGAGGGAGAGGCGGAGGCTCTCCCTCGCCGGTCCCGCGTCTATTGTCCCGCTATGCTTTACCGCTTGCTCAGTGTACACTGCGACTCAGCCGTCCGCCTCAGGCTTCCGGCGCGTCGAGCAGTTCGCGCAGAGCGGAGAAGCGCTCGTCCGCCACTTCGGTCGGGCAATCGCAGGGGCCTTCGTTCAGGTCTTTGCCGCAGGTAGGGCAGAGCCCCGCGCATTCCTCGGAGCAGAGCGTGCGCATGGGCAGCGCGAGCACCAGATTTTGCCGGATCGCCTCGCGCAGATCCAGCAAGTGGTTCCGGTCAATGGGAAACGACAGCTCGTCGTTCTCCGGTGGCGGCACCGGCACGCCCGTGTTCACCTCAATCGTCGGGTAGAACTGCTCCCGCAGCGGCACCGACAGCGTCGTCGTGAAGCGCTTGAGGCAGCGCGTGCATTCCAGCTCCACCGGCACCCGCGCCTCACCATCCACGAAGACGCCCTGGTTGGTGCGATGCATGCGCACCTGGCCCGTTACCGGACCAGCAAGCTGCGCCTCGTTATCTTCCAATCTCAGCTCATCGGCGTCGTCGAGATCGGCTCGCTGAGTGGTGCCAACCGGCGCTTTGAGCAATTGCGCGACATTGTATATCATGGGAATACCTCGGAATACCTTGGAATACCTCGGTGCGCCCCTGGGTTGTTGAATGGGGCGCTCACTTGAGTATACGACGCGGCGCGGGTCATCAGCCAGCGAGCGTTGTACGCCGAACTCGCACCAACCAGGGGTTCCATCAAAACGGAATTGTGGGGCGGGGCGATGGGCGCACGCGAGCCGGCGGGCGTCCACCGGACGCCCCTACGACGTGATGAACCCCCACCCAGGGAGATGAGACGGCCACAGGCGGCGCTGATGTGGTACACTGCGATGTGCCGATACGCGGGCCTATAGCTCAGCGGCAGAGCGGACGGCTCATAACCGTTTGGTCGCAGGTTCGAATCCTGCTGGGCCCACCTGAAGAGCCTTTTAAGAGCAGGCGAGAGTGTGGCGGGGAAGCCTTCCGGGCGACCCCGCCCTTTTGTGTCGGGGAGATGGCGACGATGCAGTTCTATGATAGAGCCAAGATTTATGTGACGGCGGGCAACGGCGGCAACGGATCCAAGCACTTCCGGCGCGAGAAATTCGTGCCGATGGGCGGACCGGATGGGGGCGACGGCGGGCGCGGCGGCAGTATCTATCTGGAAGCCGACCGGGGCATGAACACGCTGGTAGACTACCATTTTCACCCGCATCACAAGGCGAAGTCCGGCGGAGCGGGCGCCATGCAGAAGATGCACGGCGCGAAGGGCGACGATCTGATCCTGAAGGTGCCGGCGGGCACGGTCGCTCGCAATGCCGAGACGGGTGAGCTGATCGCCGATCTGACCGAGCCGGGGCAGCGGGTGCTGGTAGCACGCGGCGGGCGTGGCGGGCTGGGCAACGTGCACTTCGCTACCTCCACAAATCAGGCGCCGCGTGAGGCGCAGCGCGGCGAGCCGGGCGAAGTGGTGACGCTGGAGCTTGAGCTGAAGCTCATCGCCGATGTGGGGCTGGTGGGCTATCCCAATGCGGGCAAATCCACACTGCTTTCGGTGGTGACGGCGGCGCAGCCCAAGATCGCCGACTATCCCTTCACGACGCTCGTGCCGAACCTGGGCGTTGCCGTGGTGGGTGATCCAGCGCACGGGGGTGATACCAGCTTCGTCCTCGCCGACATCCCCGGCTTGATCGAAGGCGCGGCGCAGGGGGTGGGCCTGGGTCATGAGTTCCTGCGCCATGTGGAGCGGACACGATTGCTGCTGCACCTGATTGACGGACTCTCGGAGCGCGGTCCGTGGGAGGAATTCGCGGCCATCAATCGCGAGCTGGAGGAGTATAGCCCGGAGCTGGCGACGCGCCCGCAGTTTGTGGTGCTGACGAAGATGGACTTGCAGGAGGCCCGCGACAAGTGGCCCGCGCTGAAGCAGCGCGCGGAGGAGGCTGGGCTGCCGGTTTTCGCGATCTCGTCGGCGACACGCGAGGGTGTGCGCGAGCTGATGAACGAGACGGCGCGGCGGCTGACCGAGATCCAGCGCGACGAGGAGGAGCAGCGGAAGCGGCTGACCGCCGAGGTGGCGGCGACGGGCACGGTGCTGCGTCCCGAGCCGGAGGACGCCTTCATCGTGGAGGAGATGGAGGACGGCTTCCGCGTACGCGGGAAGCGCATCGAGCGCATGGTGGCGATGACCGACACGGAGAGCGGGGAGGCGATGGAGCGGCTGGAGCGGCAAATGCGCAAGCTGGGCGTGACGGAGGCGCTGGAGCAGGCGGGTGTGATGCCGGGCGATCATGTACATTTTGGCAAGGTGGACCTCACGTGGGGCGAGGAGTTCTAGGGACCTCACCCCCGGCGCCTCTCCGGCGAGGAGAGGGGGGTGAAGGTGCGTAGCTCCCAGATGGGCATCAGGCGAGGCAGCGATAGACGGCATCGCGCAGGTGCTTCTCGCGGGGATCATCCCAGAGATAAAAGCCGGTCTTGTTGGGGGCGTAGGCAAAGCCGATCCGCGCTGCTGGGTCCGCGAAGCAGAACGAGCCGCCAGCACCGGGGGTGCCAAAGGCCTCCTCGTTGAGGCCAAACTGAAAATCGGGAAACGGTTTGGCGTAGCCCAGGGAGAAGATGGTCTCTACGCCGAGCACTACGTCTAGGAGACCATCACGTGGTGGGGTGGCGGGCTGCTTGAGCGCGTTGAGGGTTTCTTCGCGAAGGCGCAGCTGGACGCCACCGGTGGCGAATTCACTGTAGGCTCTGGCCATGTCGCGCACCAATCCAATACCGCTGGACGCGGGCAGCTCCAGGCTCTGCACGCGGCGATCGTTGTACCCGGACGGCTCGCCAATGATCTTGGGGTTGGCGAAGGTGCGGAAGGTGATGGAGAACGGATTGAGGAAGCCCATCACAAAGGGGCGCGGCATCTTGTCCATGTTGAAGAGCAGCTGCCACTTCTTGTAGGCGTCTATGCGGGCTATCCGCGCCTGGGGAATTTCGGCGGGCAGGCCAATGTAGAACTCGACATTCAGCGGGCGGGCGACCTCATCCTGAAAGAAGCGACCGATGGTGCGATGTTGGGGATCTGTACGCCGCACCAGCTCGCTCTCGTACCAGCCGAGCGATATACCGTGGTAGCCATGACGGGCGCCGGGTTCCCAGGCGGGCTTTTGCCGGGCCATGGCCGCGGCGACCAGATCGGGGTCGGCCAGCTTTTTCAGGTCTAGCGGCTCGTCAATGGCGCAGACGCCGGCCTGATGGCTCAATAGCTGGC
>DATGEP010000203.1:0-46712 GCA_035310125.1 Ktedonobacterales bacterium | reverse complement strand
GTGGAATCCATAGCCCATTATTGTGTGCGCGGCGGCCTCGCGTCAAATTCCGGGTCGGATCGGGGCGTGGCGCCCAGCGGACTGCCCCGCCTGCTCCTGCAGCAACATCTGCTGCTCGGCGAGCGCGTCCGGCCAGTTGGGAGCGATCGCGAGCGCCTGCGCGACGGCCTCCAGCGCGGCGGCGGTGTAGCCGAGCGCTCGTAGTGCGCGCGTTTGCTGAAGCAACGTGGCAGGCAGACCTGGCTCGAGACGGACGGATTCCCGCAACGCCGCTTGCGCCTCAAGCTGGCGACCCATCGCCAGCAATGTGCCGGCGAGCACGAGATACAGCGAGCCACGCGACACGCCCTGCTCCTTCAGTCGCTGCGCAATGACGTTGGCGTCTGGCGCACGATTGCGCAGAAGCAGCCACTCCGCCTGATACTCCTGCACGAGTGTGGATGCTCCTTCAACCTGGAGAGCGGCCTGGAGGTGCTCCAAGGCTTCATCCAGACGGCGCTCCAGAATCATCAGGCCGGCCAGCGGCGCGTGCGCGAATTCACCGTCCGGCAGAATAAGCGCCTGCTCCAGCTGTGTCTGCGCCTCGCCGAGCCGGACCTGTGCGAGAAGGAAGCGCCCATAGCGCACGTGCGGCATACCGCTGCCGTCGGCGACACGGCACGCGAGACGATATTGTTCTTCCGCCGGCTGTGTCTGATCGAGCTGGCGCAGCGCGTCCGCATATTCGAGGCGGAAACTGGCATCGCCCGCGCCCTGTCGCTCGGCTTCCTGGAATGCCCGCGCAGCCTGTGGCACCTTGTTTTGCGCCATCAAAACGGTGCCATACACGCGAGCCAGCACGGCGACATCGGGGCGAACCTTAATGGCGGCGAGGATCGCCTGCTCGGCATCCGGCGCTTTGCCGCTGCGAAAGAGAAATGTGCCCAGCGTGGCGAGGATGGCGGCGTTGCGTGGCGCCAAATCCGCCGCCTGGCTTAGCTCCTTGAAGGCGTCGTTTTGCCGGTCAAAACGCCAGTACAGCGTGCCCGCATCGAAATGGATCCAGGCATCGCGAGGACTTTGCCGCAGCGCCCCCTGGAAGGCTTTTTCCGC
This sequence comes from Ktedonobacterales bacterium, assembly GCA_035310125.1. Lineage (GTDB taxonomy): Bacteria > Chloroflexota > Ktedonobacteria > Ktedonobacterales > JADMIN01 > DATGEP01. Next base: position 45,620 of record DATGEP010000203.1, on the reverse strand, counting down.
TTCCTGGCGCTCCCCAATGGCCTGAAGCGCCTGCGCATAATCACCCTGAATGCGCCCATCGCCTGGATTGGCGCTCATCGCGCGGCGGAAGAAGCGCGCGGCGTCGCTGGCATCTGTGAAGCCCAGCGCACGCGGCACCGGACGCCCGTTCAGCCATTCGGTCAAGCGCTCGAAGGCGTAACGCTCAAGCTCGCTGTCGCGTGCGGTTTCCACGAGCAGGCGTATGGCGTTCATTCGCTGCTGGACAGCCGATGGATCGAGGGCGGTGGCCTCGCGAACGCGCGTGGCGGCATCCGTAGATCGGCCCAGCGCCTCCAGCTCCACGGCGAGCGCGATGAGCACGAGCGCGGCATATTCTGGCTCGATCCGCTGGGTATCACGGCGAATCAGCTCCGCCGTACGCTCCAGCAGCGTTGCCGCGGCGGCATGGTCGCCACGCTGGGCGGCAAGCGCGGCGGCGAGCGCATGAAAGCGGCTGTCGCCAGGGAGCCGTTCCAGATGTACCCGAAGGACCTGTTCGGCTTCTGACAGGCGCTGCGCATCAACCAGGGCGAAGATGTACCCGCGCAAGGCGCCGGGAGTGAGCGCCGAATCCGCCGACAGGACGGAGCGTTCCGAGCTGCCAAGGGGATTGGTACGGACAAGGAGGAGGAGGAAACTGAGCACAGCCACAATCCCCATAATGATGAGCAATGTGATCGTCTCGCGCGTGAGCGCACCCAACACGAGCGGCGCCACTATGTCGTCCATCCGCCTTCCCACAGTCACCTCTCCTTCCGCTTGCTGCCAGCTCCCGGCCGGAAGCGACCGCACTATCTTAGGCGATGCGCACGTATTCGTCAATCAAGCTGGGATACGTAGCGGTACGATCGGGCGGGTGGGAAGCATGCGGAAAACAGGACGGGCGGCTCACCGTGGGTATCAGTGAGCCGCCCGCGATACGATAGAATGCCTACTGTACCGTGACGGTGAGATTCATGTTCGCATGCAACGTACATGTTATCTCATAGGTGCCGGCCGTTGGGAATGTGACATCCTTTGTCTGGCCCGGATTGATCGTGAAGCCGGGCGACATGACATCCTGTGGTCCTTTCGCGGACGAATCACACTGCTGGTCTTTGCCGAGGCAGATGATATGCGTGCCGCCGCCGCCGACGGTGTCGTCGAAGTGGATCACGCCTCCCGCGCTGATCGTTGCGGTGTGGACAGTGAAATTCGTGGCATCCATACCAACCGTGCCGGGGGCGGTGGGGGGGGTGGATGTCTGGCCGCCGCCGCCAGGCGTTTTACCACAGCCGATCAGGGCGAGAGCCAGGATGAGCGCCAGCGGAATCATTGCGAGAGCGATCTTCTTCATCGTGTTGCGATCCTTTCGTATGATATCAAGTGTGGTTGTGCGTGAGAACGTGTCACTCTTTGGCGAGATAGCGCCTGCGTGGCGGCCTAAGCGACATACTGTGCTATTGCTGGCACGCCGCCTCTGAATATACCAGAAAACGGGGGGCTGGGCAATCAGGCCGAAACTGTATTTCTCGCTCAGGTATTCTCCTGACAGCCCGTTTAGCCAAGGCGATAGCCGACTCCTGGCACGGTCAGAATGTAGCGCGGATGACCAGGATCCGGCTCGATCTTGCGGCGCAAACGGCGCACGTAGACCCACACGAACTCTATCTCGTCGCCGTAGCCGGGACCCCAGACTCGCTCCAACAGGACGTCATGCGCTAGCACCATCGCCGGATGTTGCGCCAGCACTCGCAATAGCTTGAATTCCGTTTTGCTCAGGGAAATGGGCCTGCCATTTACCGAGACGGCGCGCTGCTCAAAGTCAATCGTCAAGCCGGCGTGCTCGAAGATCGGCTCGCGTGTCTGGATGTGTGTCAGCGCGTCGCGTGTACGCAGCGCCAGACGCAGGCGTGCCAGCAGCTCATCAATGCTCAGCGGACGGGCGAGGTAATCCACCGCGCCGATATCGAGAGCATGCGCACATTCGATGGGATCGTGTCGGCGAGCGAGCACGACAACCGGCGCCGCCACATAGTCCAACAGATGGCGCAGTGTATCCAGAAACGGACCAGGAGTGAACCGCGTATCCAGGAGAATCAGCGCGGGGTCTTCGAGGTCAATCAGGCGCTCCGCGTCCGCAAGGTCGCTGGCAACATGTGGCCGGTACTGCTGCGCGTCGAGGTTGGCGCGCAGGTATCGCTGCATGCGCACTTCGCCCTCAAGAATGAGCACGGCTGGCCTGACTCGCGGCTGCGACACGGGCGCCAGCGTAGGGAAGACCGGGACAGGTGGCTCCTGTGGCGGCGGAGCGAGCAGACATGGTGGCACATAGGGAAGCGCGATGTACGCGACGACGCCGGCTTCGCTCGCGGACACCTCCGCCCAAACACGCCCGCCGTGCGCTGCTACGATGACCTCCACCAGGGCGAGACCGAGTCCCCCGCCGGCAAGTGTCTCTGGTCCCGCGGTGTACCGATAGAACGGCTCAAAGTAATGCGGGAGCGCGTCAGCCGGCGGTGTTTGCCCATGATGGCGCACACTCACCAGGACTTCGTCGGCGTGGGGGCGAATATCTACGCGCACCGTGCCGCCGGCTGGCGTAAGACGAACCGCTGAGTCAATCAAGAAGTGCAGAGCGCGCTTGATGCGCTCCTCATCGCCAGAGATGGGTGGCACTTCCCCTGGCATCGCAAGCTCAAATGAATGATTGGGCGCAAGCGTCTTCCATGCGGCGAGAGTCGCCATCAACACGTCGCTCATCTCGACCGGCGAGAGCCGCAATCCTTCAGGGCCGCGTGCCTGGCGCATCTCCTCCGCCAGCAGCAGGGCATCGTGCAGCGCCTCAGCCTCGCGCGTGATCAGGCGCAACATCTCCCGCTGCGCGCCGGGCTCGCCACGCCGGGACGCGGACTGCAGCGTGAGCGCGGCGGATTTGATGTTGGCGAGCGGCGCGCGCAGGTTTTCGTAAAGCTGGCCGGTCGGATAAAGCTCCGGCGGAAACTCGCGCTGGCCGTGCTGACTCGGAGGCGCCTGGATAGCACCTGGCTGAGCGAGCTGCTCAGTCGTTTCGGTGCGAATAGGATTGGCTGGTGGACTCTGTGACACGAGACGAATGGCCTAACCTGTGCCTGAACGCGGCAAAGTTATACGCACTTCATGTTACTATATCGTGATTGTGCCGAATCGCGCAAAACAACGTGCCTGCCGCCCAAAATGGCAGGTGGAACGTTTAGGGAATTGTTAGGCGGAAAGCATGACCTGCAAGGTGGGTGTCAGGTATGTTTGATACAATCGAGCTAGTATGGCATCAACAGCCTGAAAGGGACTTATAGAGTATGCAGCAGGTGAGTGCGGTGCGTGCCGCATCGTGGCGGAGCACCGTTTCCGCATACATCAACCTCATGAAGCCGCACGTAACCGTGCTGCTCCTGGGCGTCACCCTTGCGGCGATGGTCGTTGCGCAAGGTGGTTTCCCGCCGCTTGGTCTCACGCTAGCGACCTTGCTGGGTGGTGGACTGGCCGCCGGTAGCGCCAACGCGATCAATTGCTATTGGGACCGCGACATTGATCAGATCATGACGCGCACCAGGAGCCGTACGCTCCCGGCGCATCGTGTGCCCGACGCACACGCGCTGGTGTTCGGGCTTACGCTGGCGGTAGCGTCGTTCGCGCTCCTCTTCCGATTTGCCAATCTACTCAGCGCGATCCTGGCGCTGTCGGCCATTCTCTTCTACGTGTGCGTCTACACGATGTGGCTGAAGCGGACCACGCCCCAGAACATCGTCATCGGTGGCGCGGCGGGCGCGGTGCCGGTGCTGGTAGGATGGGCGGCAGTGACGGGCACGGTAGGGCTATCGGCCATCTGGATGTTCCTCGTCATCTTCCTCTGGACGCCGCCGCACTTCTGGGCGCTCTCGCTCATCCTCAAGAAAGACTACGAGCGGGCCGGTGTGCCGATGCTGCCCGTCGTCATGGGCGATGCAGAGACACACCTCCAGATCATTCTGTATTCGTTCCTGCTGCTGGCGGCGACCCTGATCCTCTTCGCGACGCAGGCGATGGGGTATTTGTATCTCGCCTCCGCCGTGCTGCTTGGCACTGGTCTGCTTGTGCTGGCGTTCATCCTCGCTCGCGAGAAGACGCTGCGCCGCGCACGCGCGCTCTTTTGGTTCTCGAACTACTACCTGGCGCTCCTCTTCGCGGCGATGGTGCTCGATAGAGTGCTGCGCTAGCCCAATAAGTCCTCTCTCTGTTCAGAGAGAGGAGCAGGAGGTAAGCTTCCTTGAAGCTGCGGTTGATCTCGCGCGTGATGGTGATGTCCCTGGTCATTCTCGTGGCCGGAGTCATTGTCGTTCACAGCCGCCTTGATCAAAGCCATGCGGCGCCCGCGTTGCAAGGAACAAACCTGGGTGGGGTGCCCGCACCCGCGTTCAGTCTCGCGGATCAAGCGAATGCCACGGTGTCGCTGAATACGCTCAAGGGGCATCCTGTGGTGCTGGTGTTCATGTACACCCACTGTCCAGATGAGTGTCCGTACACCGCGGAGCTGCTGCATACAGCCACTCAGCAGCTCGGGGCGCAGGCGTCGCGCGTTGACTGGGTGGCGATTAGTGTCGATCCATCAGGCGATACACCGCGGGCCGCGACAGCTTTTGTGGCAGCGCATCACCTGACGGGCTACATGCGCTATCTGCTCGGCTCACGTGCGCAGCTCGCGCCCCTCTGGCACGCTTTTGGGATCGTTCCCGAAACGGACCCAGCCGCCGCGAGCAACGGCGCTGAGGTCAGTCACGGGCTTGGTGTCTTCGTCCTCGACGGACAAGGACATGAGCGCGTTTATCTTGGTTATCCGTTTGATCCAGCCGTTCTGAGCGCCGATCTGCGAGCGTTGCTCGCGGAATAGGCGGTCGTTTTGTTCTTCGTTTCGTAAGGGGTAGCCGCACCTGCAAGTGACTTCTTCAGCTACGTACGTCTAGGTACGTCACACGCTTCTTTGTTCATCGTAGTGGACGCGGGTGCCGACAGGCGCCGGCGCAATGGTGTGGAGGTCGAGGATTCTGAACATGCGTTTCACTTCGAAAATGAGGCGGCTGGCGGGGGGAGCCGTGCTGGCGCTGATCGCTTCGGCGGTCTTGAGCGCCTGCGCTGACAACCACGCCAACTTCCTCCTGCCGCAGAGTAACGCGGCCAATGCGGAGTCGAACCTCTTCTGGTTCATCCTGATCGTCGCCACGGTCATCTTCGTCGGGGTGACGTCGGTGCTGCTGTATTCCGTGGTTCGCTTCCGAGCGCGGCCAAATGGCCCTGAGGCACGGCAGACCCACGGCAATACGAAGATCGAGATTGCCTGGACGATTACGCCATCTATCATCCTCTTCATCATCCTGGCCGTCACCATCAACACCATGTTCGCTATTGCGAGTCCACCGAACAACCAGACCGACATGACGGTGAACGCGATTGGACATCAGTGGTGGTGGGAGTTCCAGTATCCCGATAGCAAAGTCGTCACGGCGGACGAGATGCGCATCCCCGTCGGCGCACGGGTGCACGTCAACCTCATCTCAGACAACGTCATCCATAGCTTCTGGGTGCCTGAGCTTGTCGGTAAGACTGACGTGATTCCAGGCCACAACAACTCCCTATGGATCCAGGCGAGAACAGCGGGCACCTACCGCGGCGAATGCACCGAGTTCTGCGGCGCCCAGCATGCCCACATGGATTTCGAGATCGTCGTCCAGTCGCAAGCCGACTACAACACGTGGCTTGCGAGCCAGCAGAATCCAGGCGCTACACCTGCCGCAGGTTCCCAGGAAGCCTCTGGCTATAAGGTCTTCACGACGTCAGGCTGCCTGAGCTGCCACGCCGTCAACTGCCCCGATACGGTATCTCAGTGCCCGACGAATGTCGGCACTATTCACATTGGCCCGAACCTGACACACTTCGGCAGTCGCGATCTGATTGCCGGCGGGGTGTTATCGAACGACCCGACCAATCTCACCCAGTGGATTCTCCACGCGCAAGACGTGAAGTACGGGGCGGACATGCCAAGTTTTGATGGCACATCGCCAGGGTATAGCGCATTGTCGCAGCAGCAGGTTGATGATCTGGTCGTGTACCTGGAGAGCCTCAAGTGATCTGGTTTCCCAATCCGGCGGCTGAGCTTGCTCGCGCTTCTCGCCGTCAAAGTGTTTTGGCGGCTTGCGGTCCGTTCTTCGCTGTAGAGCAAGCCGCGCTGCGAGCGGAGCCTGAGTGGATGCTCATGACCCCGACACTGAGGAGGATTTATGGCAGTCGGTAGTATCGCGACGCGCGGGCGAACAGCGCGCAGATCCTGGAAACAGTCAGCACTGGGTTCCTGGATCACCACATCTGATCACAAGAAGATCGGTATCATGTATCTCTATACCGGCTTCATCTTCTTCTTGTTGGGGGGCATAGAGGCGTCGCTCATTCGCCTCCAGCTGGCGACCCCGAATGGTCATGTGCTCACGTCCGAACAGTACAGCCAGATCTTCACCATGCATGGGACGACGATGATCTTTCTGTTCGTCATGCCCACGATGACTGGCTTCGGCAACTACCTCGTGCCGTTGATGATCGGCGCTCGCGACATGGCGTTCCCCCGTCTGAACGCGCTGGGATACTGGCTGCTGTTCTTTGGCGGGATCATGATGTATTCCAGCTTCCTCGTTGGTCAGGCCCCCAACGCCGGCTGGTTCAGCTACGCGCCGCTCACGGAAGCCACTCCCACCTGCCTGACACAGCACCTCGTAGGACAGACCTTCCAGGCGCAGGCGCAGGCGGCTGCCACGCTCGCGGCTCAGGGCGGCCAGGGGTGTTTCTCGCCCGGCGCAAACATGGACTTCTGGATCCTTGGCGTCAACCTGCTTGGCATCGCGTCCATTGTCGGCGCCCTCAACTTCATTGTGACGATTCTGCGTATGCGAGCGCCCGGACTCACGATCAACCGCATGCCGCTGTTCGCCTGGATGACGCTCATTACCTCGTTCTTGCTTGTCTTCGCGATGCCCAGCCTGACGGTCGCGAGCTTCTTCCTCCTCTTCGACCGCCATCTTGGCACGCACTTTTATCAGGCGAGCGCGGGCGGTGATCCACTGCTGTGGCAACACCTGTTCTGGTCCTTCGGCCACCCTGAGGTGTACATTCTGATTCTGCCCGCGTTCGGTATGGTCTCGGAAATCCTGCCGGTCTTCTCCGGCAAGCCCATCTTCGGCTACACCTTCGTGGCCTGGTCGGGGGTGGCTATCGGGTTCCTGAGCTTCACCGTCTGGGCGCACCATATGTTCGCGGTAGGACTGCCGACAGTGGCGCAGGCGTTCTTCGCCTCGACGACGACGCTCATCGCCATACCGACCGCCGTGAAGATCTTCAACTGGGTGGCGACCATCTATGGGGGCAAGCTACGCTTCACCACGGCGATGCTCTTTGCGACCGGTTTCATCGCCATGTTCCTGATTGGCGGCCTGAACGGAGCGGCGCTGGCTATCGTCCCATTCGACTATCAGGTGACCGACACGTACTTCGTCGTCGCGCACATTCACTATGTGCTCTTCGGTGGCAGCGCCCTCGCCATCTTCGGCGGCTTCTTCTACTGGTGGCCCAAGTTCAGTGGCAAATTCCTGGATGAGCGGTTGGGTAAGATCCAGTTCTGGCTGATGCTGATCGGGATGAACCTGGCGTTCTTCCCCATGCACATCCTGGGCTTGATCGGCATGCCACGTCGCCAGTACACGTACCCGCCCGGCCTGGGATGGGATGGCCTTAACCTCACCGCCACCATCGGCGTCGGCATCCTGTTCCTCGCGGTCTGCCTGTTCCTGGTAAACTGGGTAAAGACCTTCTTCTTCACGCCGGTTACGGCGACCAGCAACCCCTGGGATGGCTTCACGCTCGAATGGGCGACAACCTCCCCGCCACCAGTGGAGAATTTCAAGGAGATCCCCGTGGTGCGCAGCCGCCGTCCAGTCTGGGATCTCGATCATCCCGACAAAGCCGACTGGCGTGTCGCTAGCCACTAGACTCTGTAGGGAGTAGCGCTGTTATGCAAGCGAATACCGAGAACAAAGGTCTGAGCCGCAACGCCATTGTGGGCCTTGCCCTCACGTCTCTCGCGTCCGCGCTGCTGATTGTGCTACTCGTGGCGCGGCTGGCGGCGGCAAATAACCTTGCCGGCGCGGCGCCTTCCACCTCGCTCGTTGGGCACGCGGCGCCAGACTTCACGATCAACGTGTGGAACGGCGCCGGCAGCCAGACCATCCATCTGGCTGATCTCAAGGGCAAGGTGGTACTGGTGAATTTCTATGCCTCCTGGTGCGCTGATTGCACCGAGGAGATGCCGCTGCTCCAGCGATTTTGGTCGCAATACCAGTCGCGCGATATCGTGTTCCTCGGCGTTGCTTTTCAGGATAAACAGGCGGATAGCCTGAGCTTCCTCAAGCAGTACGGGGTAACCTATCCGTGCGGTCCTGATGCCAGTGGCACCGCCGCCACTGACTATGGCGTGACTGGCGTTCCCGAAACGGTGCTGATCAACCAGCATGGTGTCGTTGTTCAGCACTTCAATGGCGCGGTGGATGATCGGACTTTGAGCAAGGCGCTTCAGGCGCTGCTGAAGTAATTCGCGCTTGCCCGGAGGTGCGGTATGCAGGCAGGAATAGGTGCGGGAGCCGCGGCGTTTCTCGCCGGGCTGCTTTCGTTCTTCTCGCCCTGCGTGGCGCCGCTCGTGCCCGGCTACATCGGCTATCTCTCCGGAGCCGCTCTGCACGGCACGCATGTGACGGCTGACGTGAGCGTGCCGGAGAAGGCGCGTCCCAATCCCGCGAATCTGGCGTGCGTGCTCTTCGTCGCCGGTTTCTCGGCAGCCTTCGTCGCGCTGGGGCTGGTCTCGGCCAGTTTTGGGCGCCTGCTGGCGGCCTACCAGCCGGTGCTGGAAACGCTGGCCGGCATCGTCATGGTGGTGATGGGAGCGTTTCTGCTGAACCTGCTGCCGCGCGCCGCCATCAGTGTGCTGCTGCGCGAGGCGCGGGTGCAGATTCGGCCTGGCGCGTTCGGCCGGCTGGGGCGTGTCGCGCCGTTCGCGCTCGGCGTCGTTTTTGCCGCCGGTTGGACGCCATGTATTGGGCCGGTGCTGGCCGCCATTCTTGCCTACGTCGGCGCGAATGGCAGCAGCGTCCTGGCGATCTGGCTGCTCTCGCTCTATGCGCTGGGATTTGCGGTGCCGTTCCTGGCCGTCGGCCTTGGCTGGTCAGCGAGCGTGTGGCTGCTTGGGTGGGTAAAGCGCCACGGCCAGGCGCTCTCGCTGGTAAGTGGCGCGGCGCTGGTGCTGGTCGGCGTCATCTATCTCACCGGTCAGGTATCCGTCTTCGCGGTCTGGGCGCAGCACATCGCTACGATTGGCCCGCACTAGTCCAGTAGAGCGGTAAAGGTTTGGCTGTTGTCGCCATGCTGTTCGCCATCACCGATTTGATGCGCACGGTCCACATGCTCGCGGGTGGCGTGTGGGTAGGTGGCAGCGTGGTATACTTACTCGTTATTCTGCCAGCTCTGCGGGTCGGTGGGGCGGGCGCCGCAACGGGCGCGCTGGTCGGAGCCCTTTTCCGCCGGCTGGTCAACGTCTGTATCGGCCTGCTCTTGCTCAGTGGGGTCTATCTGATCGTTGATCGGCTAACCTCGACTCGTGTGGGCGCGGCCTACGTCGTGACACTGGTGATCAAGGTGCTGGCGGCGCTGGCGATGTTCGGGTTGGCGGCGTATCAGGCGCAAGAGGCCAGGCGTCTCGCCAGGAAACGTGGACGACTGTGGAAGGCGGCGCCACATCTCATCTTGTGGCTGGGCGTGTTGACATTTCTGCTCGGCGCGACGTTGACCGGACTGTACGAAGCCAGTCTGATCCACTAATCGCCCGCTGGTAATCTGGAGGTAGGAGCATGCGGTCGGAGCAGCTACTTGAGCACGATGCTCAGGTCGGAGCCATCGAGTCGCCACGTCCACGACGCCGGCGTAAGCTGCCGCTGGCTTTCATAATCGCCGGCCTGGCAATCGCCGCCGCCGTAGCGTATCTGATCATCGCCAACACCGGCGCGTCGGCTGAGTACTACATGACGATCCGCCAGCTTCACGCATGCTCCTCCTGCTCCACGCAGAACGTCCGTGTTGCCGGAATCGTCGCGCCGAATGTCGTGCGCGACGATAAGACGCAGATCGTGCATTTCACGATCACCGATAGTGGCGACAGCATGCCCGTCGTCTACAGCGGTATCGTTCCAGACATTTTCCGGCCTGGTATTCAGGTGGTAGTCGAGGGGCATCTGGTGGATGGTGTCTTCCGAGCGCAGAATCTGCTCGCGAAATGCCCGTCCAAGTTCCAGTCAGCTACGCCCGGCGCAGCCGGAAATTAGGAGTCGCGTGTGCATTTCTCAGAACTCGGCGCAATCGCCCAGCTCCTCGCGTTGATTTTCGCGCTCTACGCGCTCGCCGCCTCGCTGCTCGGCGGCTGGCAGCGCAAGCCGGCGCTGATCGCGAGCGGTCGGCGCGCCGTGCTGATGGTTGCCACCTTCCTCCTGACGGCGACAGCGGCGCTTCTCGCTTCCTTCCTGACGCATGACTTCGGCGCGCGCTACGTGGCCGATCACTCCAGTCTCGCGATGCCCTGGTACTACACGCTCGCGGCGTTCTACGGCGGCCAGGAAGGCTCCCTGCTCTACTGGACGCTCATGTTGGCGATCTTCTCCTCGCTGGTGGTGATTTTCCATCGCCGCGCGCCCGCCGAGCTGATGCCTTGGGTCGTCGTCGCGCTAATGACGATAGACGGCTTCTTCCTCTTCGTGTTGAACTTTGTCTCGACGCCTTTTGGGCGTACGCGGATTATCCCGGCGGACGGCCAGGGACTCAATCCCGTGCTGCAAGACCCTGGCATGCTAGTTCACCCGCCGATGTTGCTGATGGGCTACATGAGTTGGTCAATTCCCTTTGCCTTTGCCGTCGCCGCGATGATCTCCGGTCGCCTTGATAGTGTCTGGCTCCGCTCGATTCGCCGCTGGACACTTGCCGCCTGGTGCATCCAGACAACAGGGCTGCTCCTCGGCGCCTGGTGGGCGTATCATGTCCTCGGCTGGGGCGGTTATTGGGGCTGGGATCCCGTGGAGAATGCCGCACTGCTACCCTGGCTCACGGCCACCGCGTTTCTCCACTCCTCCATGGTCCAGGAGCGGCGCGGCACGCTGAAAGTCTGGAATCTATCACTGATCCTGGTGACGTTTCTGCTCTCGATCTTCGGCACATTCGAAGTGCGCAGTGGCGTCATCTCATCGGTGCATTCGTTCGCGTACTCGCAGATTGGCCCCTACTTCCTGGGGTTCTTCGCGTTTGCCCTCCTCGTGTCCATTGCGCTCTTTGTCTTCCGGCTGCCGCGCTTGCGCCCGGAGCGCGAATTCGACTCGTTCGTCTCGCGCGAGGGGAGCTTTCTCGTCAACAACTTCCTGCTGACGGGTATCGCCTTCGCGACGTTCTGGGGCACCGTCTTCCCAATCATCTCGCAGGTCGTGCGCAATCAGACGATGACTGTCGGCCGCCCCTTTTATCAAGCAGTCAACGGACCGCTCTTCCTCGCGCTGATCTTTATGATGGGTGTCGGGCCGCTACTCGCGTGGCGCCGCGCGTCGTGGGCGAGCATCTGGCGCAACTTCCGCTGGCCCGCGCTTGCCGGCGCCCTATGCGCGGTTTTGCTCCCGCTTTTTGGTGTCGTCAATGTCATGGCCAACGTTGGCTTCGCGGTCTGCGCCTTCGTCGCGGCCACAATCTTCTACGAAATCTGGCGCGGTGTCCGTGTTCGCCACGGTCATGGCGAAGCGTACGCGCGGGCGTTCTGGATGCTCGTCTCTCGCCATCGTCAGCGGTACGGCGGCTATCTCGTCCATCTTGGGCTGGTCGTCCTGGCGGTTGGTGTGATTGGCTCGGCGTTCTTCCAGACCGAGCGCGACGCGCAGCTCAGCAAGGGCCAGAGTCTGAGCATTGGCGGCTATGCGGTGACGTACGCGGGTATCTCAGACACGGTGAACAACGGGGTTGAAGATATCATCGCGCATTTTGTCGTCTCGCGAAACGGACAGAAGCTGGACGACATCTACCCCGCACAGCGCATCTTCCCTGGTTTCGAGAACCAGCCGACGAGTAAGCTCTCCATCACCACGTACGACCTGAGAGATGTCTACGTCTTTCTCTCTGCCTATGACGGCACCGGCGCCACCTCGGCGACAATCCGTGTCTTCATCAATCCGCTGGTGTCGCTCGTCTGGCTCGGTGGAATCATGATGCTGCTCGGCGGCATGTTCTGCTGGTGGCCGGAGCGCCGCCGGCTCGCGCGGCTGACGGAAAATGTGCAGGTTGCGCCAGTGGAGGTGGCCGTATGACTCGACGACCGCTCTGGCGCCAGCCCTCGATCTTTCTCTCGCTGCTGGTGATCCTCATCGTTGCCGCCGTGTGGGGGGTCACCGCTGTGAAGGCCACGCAGCCGCAAACACTCGACCAGCGCGCCTATGATGTCGGCAACCAGCTTCAGTGTCCCGTCTGTAACGGGGAGTCCGTGGCCGACTCCTCCTCGCAGGTCGCGGCCAACATGCGCGCGGTCATCACCCAGAAGCTGGCGGCAGGAGAATCTGAGCAGCAGGTACTCCAATATTTCCACGATCATTATGGCGATACGATATTGGAGCGGCCACCCATGCAGGGATTCACCCTGATCATCTGGCTTGCCCCCATTATCATTCTGGTCGCGGGCCTGATCGTGCTGCGGACGGTGGCGCGACAATGGGCCGCTGTGAAGCTGGCCGGCGCTGGAAGCGCAAGCATCAGCGAAGACGCTGGCGACTTAGACGGCCTTTCCGAGGATGAGCGTCTCCGCTATCGCCGGATGTTGCGGCGCGAGCTGGACGCGGAAGAGGGTCTGGATGGCCGCCTGAGCAAGGAGGGCGTGTGATGCCAATTATTATTGCCATCCTCTTGGGGCTCTCCGCCATGCTGATTGTGATATACCCACTGCTTGGGCTGGATGCGGCCACGGCGAGCGCCGCCGCTGGAGACGACGCCCTGGCCGATGTGACAGAGCGCGAGCGATCCGCGAAAATGGCGCTACGTGACGTAGACTTTGATTACCGGCTGGGCAATCTCGAAGAAACGGACTATGACGCGCTGCGGTCACGCTACGAGCGACGCGCGCTGGCCGCGCTGCGCACGCGCTACGAGCGTGAGCAAGCGCTCGACCGGTTGATTGATGAGCAGCTTGCCGCCATGATGGAGAAGAAATCCGGCAAGAACGGCGACGCTACCTCCCTCGCACCGCGTGAGGTGAAACCATCAGCCTCTGAACGTCCAAATGCTGGTCGCGCGCGCCCGCCGCGTCCAACACACACGCGGCGTAGGAAGGGCGGCGGCCTATGACCATGTATGCCCTTCGTCGCGCGCTCCTTCCGGCCACACTCGTTGCGATGGCGGCGCTGCTTGCCTGGGTTACGCCCGTTACCGCCGCGCACAGCGCCACGCGGGCCGCGAACACCAGCGGTACGATCACCGGAACTGTTGTCAATGGGTCGAAGGGCAACGCGCCAGCCGCCGGCCAGACGGTAACGCTGAATATGTACGTGTCGCATGCGCAGACCCAAAACGCCGCGACCACCACCACCGACGCGCATGGCCGATTCTCGTTCGGTGGCCTGGATGGCAGCGGCTCAACCGTCTACCAGCTTGAGGTGCGATATGCCAGCGGCGACTTTATGAGCGCGCCGATTGGCTTTGCCTCTGGACCGGTTGAGAACCTGACTCTCACAGTCTACGACACGACCTCCGATCCGTCGGCGCTCTCCGTCACCAACACCACAATGCTATTCAGTCCGCCAAACACCAAGACGGGACTCATACCCATCGGCGTCTTCATGACCTTCAAGAATAGCGGGAAGCTCGCCTTTGTCGCGTCGGCCACGGCTGGTTCGGGTGGCATGCCCACGAGCCTGTTGCGTTTCGCGTTGCCACCCAACGCGCAAAATCTCACGCTCGGCGCTGGCTTCAACAACGTGCAAGCCGTTCAGGTAGACAAGGGATTCGCGGCGCTGGCGACGATTCCGCCCGGCACGACTCAGTTTGCGTATGTCTACTATCTGCCATATGCCGGCACCGATTTTACCTTCCAGTTCCAGGCGGTGTATCCCACCGCCGCGGTGACGTTGCTCGTGCCAAACACCATCTTCGTCCATGACGGTGACTATGCCGCCAAGCCGCCGGTGCAGGCCCTCGGCCAGCAATATCAGCTCCTCGAAGCCGATAACGTGCAGCCGGGCGAGGCGCTCACGATGCGCCTTTGGAATCTTACGGTGCCGGGTGAGCAGCCCGATCTCGATCAGCGGCAGTTGTGGGCGCTCGCCGCTCTGCTCGCGTTGCTGCTGGCGCTACTGGTCGGTATCTACCTCAAACGCGGCAATCTGGCCGTCGCGCTGGGAATCCTCCCCGCCTCGTCGCTGGGCAAGGCGGCGCGCGCACGCGGTAGTCAGGATCACGAGGCCGAGCGCAAGCGGCTACTCAAGATGTTGCTGGCGCTGGAAAAGCAACACACGGCGGGACAACTGGACGACGCCGAATATCAGCGCCGCCGCGACAATACGCGCCGCAAGCTAAAGGCGCTGCTCGCTGATAGCATCGAGACACAGCCGCGAACCCTGGCTTCTGAGCGCAAGCCTCGCTCCACCGTACCGTCGCAGCCAGCGCAGGCCAGTATTGCGGATGATGACATCACCGCTATCGCGCGGAGTAAGGCAAAGGTGGGCTCAGGCGCTCCATCCACCTCCGGCATTCTGAGCGAGCCGGAAGAAGCGGGGAGTGCGCTCTCCGACACCGGCGCCGCGCAGGAAGACCTTGTGGCTGGAGACGACCAGGGTGCGGTTCCGGCAGCCAGCCCGCGAAAGACCGTGCGGCGGCGGCGTTCACCGGTAGGAGGACGCCGATGAACGCACACCTGGTCGCGTTCCCACGGGAGGCTTCCGTGGAGCAGCATCCCAGCCTACTGCCCGCCATCGAAGTGACGGGATTGGGCAAGACCTACGAGCTTCGGCCCGTCCTGCGCAACATCTCGTTTACGCTCAAAGCTGGCGGGACGGCGGCATTGCTGGGTGCGAATGGCGCGGGTAAGACCACGCTGCTGCGCATTCTCGCAACGCTCGTCAAGCCATCCGCCGGACAGGGAACCGTCATGGGCTATGATGTGGTGCGCGATGCGGCAGCGCTCCGCCGCCTGATTGGCTATGTCGGACATCAACCGCACGTCTACGATGACCTTACCGCTCGCGAGAATCTCCTCTTCTTCGCGCGCATGTACGGCCTGGCCGGCGCCGCGAAGCGCACCGATGCGCTGCTGGAGCGCGTCGGACTGCGCGCGAAATCGCGAGAGCGGGTGCGCACGTTGTCGCGCGGCCAGACACAACGGCTCGCCATCGCGCGCGGCATCTTGCACGAGCCGCGTCTGCTCTTGCTCGATGAGCCAGACACCGGACTCGACGAAGAGGCGTCTACGCTCCTGGATGAGCTGATTACCGAGCGCGCCGCGACCGGCGGCGCCACGCTGCTGACAACCCACAACATCGCGCATGGGCTGTCGCGCGGCGAAGACACGTTGGTGCTGGCCGGCGGGCGCCTCACATACAACGGCCCGTCCCGTGCATTAAGCCCCGGCGATGTCCGCGAGTTGTTTGTGGCGAGGAGGCGCGAGCGATGAGTGACACGCGCCTCTTCTGGAGCCAGGTCTGGGCTATCATCTGGAAAGATCTGCGCTGCGAGCTGCGCAGCCGGCAGGTCTGGATCGGTATGGGTCTCTTCGCGTTGCTGGTGCTCGTTGTATTCAACTTCGCGTTCGATTTACGCACCGACAATCTCGTTGCCGTCGCGCCTGGTGCGCTCTGGGTCGCGTTCGTCTTCGCGAGCATGCTCGGACTTGGGCGAACATTCAACGCCGAACAGGATCGCGGCTCCATGGACCGTCTGCTGCTCTGTCCAGTGGACCGCAAAGCGATCTATCTGGCAAAGTTGCTGGGCAACGTGCTGTTCATTACCGCCGTGGAGATCGTCGCCGTTCCTGTCTTCGCGGTCATCTACAATATTCCCATTATCACCGGCCTGCTGATTCCCGTCGTGCTTGGCGGTACCATCGGCATCGCTTCGATCGGCACGCTCTTCTCAGCGGTCGCGGCAAACACCCGCGCTCGTGAAGTGCTCCTGCCGCTGCTGGTCTTTCCGATGATCGTCCCGATAGTCATTGGCGCTGTCAAAGCCACGCAATCGCTCGTGAGTCCCGTGAGTGGTGACGCGCCCTGGCTTGGTCTCGTTCTGGCATTTGATGTGATTTTCCTGAGCCTCTCAGCGCTCACGTTCCAGTACGTGGTCGAGGAGTAGAAGCCATATGCTCCGCCTCTCGCGTCGCGAGAGCAGAGTTGGGGGATAGGTTATGCAACTTGCGAGTCGAAGTCCGGCAAAAACGGCACCACCGATGGCGCCGCGCCGGCGTCTCCCCGCGTGGCTGGGTCCGGTCGCACACTACGGCGAATATGTCCTTGGCGCCGCGACTGTCATCACACTGATGCTTGGCATCTGGATGGCATTTGCGTACGCGCCGACAGACTACGCCTATTCGCCGACAAATGTGACGCTTGATCAGGTGCAGCGCATCGAATACTTTCATGTGCCCATTGCCTGGGTCGCGTACCTGGCCTTCTTCTTCGTCTGCGTCGCCAGCATCCTGTATCTCTGGCGTAAGGACGAGCGCTGGGACTGGTTGGCGCGGGCGAGCGCCGAGATTGGCGCTGTATTCACCACGCTGGTGCTCATCACCGGCTCGCTCTGGGGCAAGGGCGCCCTGGGCTGGTGGTGGGAGTGGGACGCCCGGCTCACCACATCGCTTATTCTGTGGTTCGTCTACGTAGGCTATCTGCTGTTGCGCTCCTACACGGGCCGCTCGGAGAGCGGCGCCCGTGCGGCGGCTGTGCTCGGCATCGTGGCCTTCGTTGGTGTTCCGATCAACTACATGTCCATCACGTGGTGGAACACGTTGCACCCACCACGTGAAGTTCTCGGTGGCGGCGCCAATCAGTCGCCCGCGTCGGTGGTCATTACGGTAATGGTGTGCCTGCTGGCATTCACGTTGCTGTTCGGCTACCTGCTGATCCAGACGTATCGTTTGCAGCGCATGCAGCATGAGGCATTGCGGCTGCGGGCGCTCGTCGAGCTAGATGAGAGGTAACTCACGATGGGGGATTTAGCATTCCTGGTCATCGCCTACGGCATTGTATGGCTTGCGCTGCTGGGCTACCTCGGCTGGATCGCGCTGCGCATTCGCGGCGTTCATACCGAGCTGGAAACCGTGCGCGAGCTGGTAGAAGAGCGCGACCGTGCAGCTACCACGACCAGCTAGGCGTTGAGCATTCGGCGCGGCTGGCGCACTGTCCAACGGACAAAGTGCTAGCCCGCGCCGCCGGTTCCGTGTTAGTATAGTTGAGTTTCGTCGTGGTAGGCATGTCGGCCACTCTGCGGTGGCCTGCGATTTGGATAGTGTGGAGGAGATGGCGGTATGCCCGAGAATTATGAGGCAATCTACACGCACCCTGGCGGCGCGACGGCGACCTTCATTCGCCACGATGGCGAGCTGGACGCGCTGGCCAAGGGCCTGGACGCGGACCAGTTCTGGGTCTTCAAGAACGTCAAGTCGCTGCTCGTCCGCAATGAGCCGGGTGATCTCGCCGACGCATCACGCCAGATGCGGCAGATTGGCTTCGTGCCCAGCGTTCGCGAGATCACGACGCCCGTGGCTGTCGCGGTCGCGGAACCTGCCTTTGCCGCGATGGCCGCTGGGGCGGAGGAGCATGCCGGACCGCACCTGCCGGGTCCGAGCTATTGGCCGCTCCTCCTTGCCGCATCGGCGGCATTCACGTTCCTGGGATTTCTCAGCTGGGAGAACGTGCTCGCCACTCCAATCGCACTCACCATAGTCGCTATTGGCCTGGTCTGCGTATTCATCAGCATGGTCGGCTGGGGACTTGAGCCAGTATAGTCTACTGAAGAAGAGGGATTGTAGAGATGAGCACAGCAGTTAGCCGGGTCGAAGCGCGCGAGGAAGCCACACCGCATATCCGGCCAATCGCGTGGTATGGCATGGTCTTTTTCCTCGCGTCCGAGGCCGTGTTCTTCGCGAACCTGATTGCCGCGTACCTCTACCTGCGGGTACGTGCCGGCCAGTGGCCGCCAGCGCCCTATACGAGCTTCGAGTTCGAGCGCCTCATTCCGATCATAAACACGTGCATTCTGCTTGCCAGTAGTTTCCCTATGCACTTCGGCGCCCGCGCCTTCGCACGGGGCAAGACGAAGCTTGGCTGGCGGCTGGTTGGGCTGACCGCACTGATGGGCGCCATCTTCCTCAGCGGCCAGGCCTACGAGTACACTCACGCCGCATTCGCGGGGCGGGCCTTTACTCCCGATTCCGGCACCTTCGGCTCAACATTCTTTGTGCTGACGGGCTTCCACGGCGCGCACGTTACCGCGGGTGTCATATTCCTGCTTGTCTGCGCAACGCGCGGCGCCAGGGGACACTTCTCGAAGGATAAGCACTTCGCCGTCACCGCCGCGGAGATGTATTGGCACTTCGTAGATGTCGTGTGGATCATCCTCTTCAGCGTGATATACCTCCTGTAGCTACGACATGTGTGTGCCGCGATCCAGTGGCGTACGCCTTGCTGTAGTATAATCAGGGCGAGATAACCTCTCGCCCTGATATCTATTGCGCCACGGGAAGGAAGAGCCACGCATGGGCCAATCTCTTCATGCAAGAGGCGCTCAAACGACCCCGGAAGACGCGAGTGGTTCGCGTGTACAGCTTGAGACGTTGCGCTGCGACATCTGCAAGCGCCGGCTCGGCACCACGATCTCTTATCTTGAAGAGACGGGGGATGTTCCAGACCCGCGCCAATCATGGGTGCTTTGCGCTGACTGCAACGATGCGGTGCATGTGCAAATGGAGCGGGCGCCGGTGCGTTCCCCCTTGCGGCTACGGGTCGCCATTGGGATCGTCTCGACGGAGCGATCCCCCGCCGCGCGCCACACCCAATTTGGGCAATTGAGCGATGCGTCGTGGATGAAAGTGTTCTTCTGGATATTCTTGATTACGATGCTCGTCCATCTGGCTGTGATTGTGGCCATCGCGGGCATCATGAAGTAGGGGCGCATGCACAAATCGGTGATCTCCAGCGCAACTTCCTTGCGTGTCCATTCGCCTGATGAGCGAGCCATGTGGCCTCGCGCCGCGCTTGTGGCGGGTGACATCATCTCATTTCTCGTCTTCGCGGGCGTGGGCCGCAACACTCATCACGAAGCGAGCGGGTTGGGCGCGATAGCGCGCATCGCGACGACCGCCGCACCGTTCGCGCTAGGCTGGTTCCTGGTGTCGCCATTTGCGGGCGCGTTTCGGCGCTCGCTGGTCGGCGCCCCCAGGCGCATGCTGGTCCGCACCGAGCTAGCGTGGCTTGCGGCGTGGCCGGTGGCTCTGGTGCTGCGCTGGGCGTTCGCCCCGGATCACCGGGTGCCGCTCTCCTTCGCGATTGTCGTGCTCATCGCGAACGCCGTGTTCCTGGGTATTTGGCGGCTGCTGTTCGCGGTGTTCACACGCTCAGCGCGCTAAGCCCACGGCCTAGCCGGCGGCGGCAGTGTACGGCGCGCGTGCTATGTCGCCGTGCGCACGTGGTGAGATTGGAGGCGCTCTATGCCATGCTACAAGACATTTAGCAGCGCATCGGATGTCACTGCCCTGGCCCGCATGGAGCGTGAGATCAATGAATGGATGGAGCGTGAGCATCCACGCATTCTACACATGGCGCAGTCCTCGTCCCAAAGCGCGCGAACTCCCGGAGAGCATTTGACGACCATCGTGGTGAGTTTCGTGTATGATCATGCTGGATCTGAGTCTCTGGGCGCTGCCATGGCGGCAACCTCCATTCCGGATGTGTTCGAGCGCACACTTGAGGATGCCGATCTGGACCCCGCTACCACCGGCGATAATGTTCTGTTGCCCGAGGCGGAGCTTCCCTACTAAGGAAAATTGACGTGACATATCCCTATGTGGTTTTTAGCACCCCGGATAACGGGATAGGCGAGCGGCGCTCACTGCGCGCCCTGGATTTCGAGGGGCGTCCGCTCCAAATCGCGGACCTCATCCCATTACCGGACGATACCACGCTCTCCATGCTGCCAAACCGGCTCTCTGTTGGACTGGACGCCAGCGGAGACCGCGCGGTCATACCTGAGCGGCAAGGATGGGCGCTGGCCGCGCTCCTGCCAATTGGCTTCACGCGCACGCGACTGCCAGCCTATGAGAAGACACCCGCGACGGAGCCGTTGCCTTTCTTCGGGTATACCGCGATTGCGGGCTGGCGGGGCCGTCTCTATGTGGCTGCCGTGCGCACCGACAACCCAGCGCGCTGGGCGCCTAGCAGCTTCGATGTCCGGCGGCTGGAGCGGCTCGTTCAGCAACGTATCGCCGCCGAGCCGCATAACCGCGTGCTGCGCCAGCACGCCCACTGTGCGCTCGACTATCACTGCCCCACCGCTAGCAACATCTTCCTCCATCGTTGGGAAGGCGCGGTTGCCGTCTCCGCCGGATGCAACGCGCGCTGCGTCGGCTGCATTTCCAAGCAAGAAGAAGAATTGCTCGTCTCGCCACAGGACCGGCTCTTATTCGTGCCGTCAGTGGACGAGATTGTAGCGGTCGCCATCACGCATCTTGAGCATGCGCCGGACGCGATCCTCAGCTTTGGGCAAGGCTGCGAGGGCGAGCCCCTGTTGCAGGCGCGTTTGATCGAGCGCGCCATCCGCGCCATTCGCGCTCGCACCCTCCAGGGAACGATCAACATCAATACGAATGCCAGCCAGCCGCGCGCCCTCCAGCGCCTCTACGACGCCGGACTCGATACGATTCGCGCCAGCACGATTTCGGCGCGGCCCGAAACCTACAATCCGTACTATCGTCCCATCGGGTATTCGCTGGATGACGTGAAACGGTCCCTGATACTCGCGCGTGACGCTGGTGTATACAGCTCGATCAACTTGTTGTGTTATCCGGGCTACGTGGACGCGGAAGACGAAGCGGAAGCGTTGGTGGCGTTCCTGCGCGAGACAGGCGTGCGGCTCGTGCAGCTGCGCAACCTCAACATTGACCCCGAGGTCTTCCTACCGCGTGTGCCGCGCCCCGCTGGCCATCCACTTGGCATTCCCAACCTGATCGCGCTGCTGAAACGCGAGCTGCCCGATGTAGAAATCGGCAATTTCAGCCGCCCGATGAAGCGGCAGCCGCTCGCTCTTGGAGGAGATGGTGCGCGGCCCGCAGCACCGGCTGCGCTCCCAGCTCAGTGAGGCACGGGCGCGGAGGGCAGCCTTCCGGCGTGCCGAGGGCATGGCCGCGATAGAAGCACGGGCTACACGGCAGATCATCCCGGCGTATCACCACAGTGCGCTCCGGTGTGTTCGGCGCATATGGTCCCCACGCGCGGGCGTTCGACGGGCCGAAAATGGCGACGACGGGTGTTCCCACAGCCGCTGCAAGGTGCATCGGGAATGAGTCGTTGCCGATGAATAGGGCGCACTGGCCGAGCCGCTCCGCCAGCTCCCGTGGAGTCTGTTGCCCCGCCTCCGATGTGGCCCAGTCCGGCTGCCCCAGCGTGTCCAGGATGTGCGTGTGCAGCGCGCGTTCGTCTGCTCCGCCGACGAGCACGACGTGTGCGCCGGTGTCGCCGTGCAGCGCGGCGGCAACCTCCGCGAAGCGCTCGGCGGGCCAGCGACGCGCCACACTATAGCCGCCGCTGCCGGGGTGCAGCGCGACCAGCGGCGGTGACCCGCGCCGTCGCACGCCAGCGGCGCTCCAGCCCAGGTCAGCGATCCGCACGCCGCGCTCACTTCGGGGGAGAGGCGCCCCCACCGCTGCGGCGACGGCCAGCGCGTACTCAGCCTCGTGACGGTCGCCGAATCCGAGGTCCGGCACGCGCAGATCGAGAAATCCGCCATGTCCATTATCCAGCCCAGCGGAGCAGCGCGGGTTGATGGCCGCCAGCAGCGCCCGATATTTGAGCCGGCCAAACGCCAGTGTCAGGTGGTGGAGCAGCAGTACGGCGTGATAGTTGTTGCGCCGCAGCGCGGCCAGCACGGGAAGGATTCGCAGCAGACGGGAGGGTTGACGGAGGATGTCGCTGGGCGCATCGAAGGCATACTTGTCGAGGGTAAAAGTGTGGTCTACCAGCGGTGATTCGCGCACCAGGCACGCCGATGCTTCCGTCGTTAGCACATCCAGCCGCGCCAGCGGATAGCGCAGTCGCAGCGCACGAAGCGCTGGTGTCGCCAGCAAGAGATCGCCCAGTGTGGCGAGCTTGACGACCAGAATCCGTGGGTGAGCGCCCAGTGAGATTGGTGCGGGCGCGTCAGGAAGGTGACGCGAATGTGGCATGCGATTTCGTTTCTTCTGCCGGGTGTGAACGCCTCTCATGGAGCGCGAGCTGGCGGCGCACGGCGGCGAAAACCATCCCTGGCGCTATGCGCTTCATGCATACCGGGTTGCTGAAACGACATTCAGCGGTCGCGCTTGCGTCGTAACACGGCGCGCACCAGAGATGATGACGCAACACAATCGCATCCGGCGCCGTTGGACCACTGATGGCCGGGTCGGTGGGGCCATGCAGCGCGACCACAGGCGTCCCGACCGCGCAAGCGATGTGCATGGGGCCGCTGTCGCCGGTGACAACGACATCACTCGCCGCGAGCAGCGCGACAAGCTCCGGTATAGACGTTTTGCCCGTCATATTCAGCACTGGCCGCCAGGTCCGTCGCAGTATGGTGCGGGCGAGCGGCGCCTCGCTCGGCGCTCCGGTCAGCACGACCACCGCATCCAATTCGGTTACGAGCCGGTCGGCCAGTGTGGCGATATGTGCGGGCGGCCAGCGTTTGGCCTGGCCGTTGCGCGCGCCCGCGTGGATGGCGACGAGAGGCCCGCGCAGTCCGGTCTGCGCTCGCCACGCGCGCAATCTGTCACCCACCACCAGCGTGGCATCTGGCTGCACATGGAGCTTGAGCTGTTCGTCGCCCGCCACGACGAGGCCACCGGCGGCGCGAGCGAGTGCCAGCACGTATTGAACCTCATGCTGATGCGCAGCATACCTGCCACCCGGCAGCGGGTCCGTCAGAAAGCCTCTGTACGCCTCATTGGCATAGCCGAAGCGGCGATGGGCGCCACTCAGCCGGGTGAGAATGCTCCCAATGTCGCCTGAGATGCTGATGGCAAGATCATAGTGGGCCTCGCGCATCTCACGTACCATCGCCAGGGTATCACGCCAGGTCTTGCGCCTGAGCAGCCCACCTGGACGTCGCCACACGCCAGGATCAAACGTAAGCACGTTCGCGACCTCAGGTTCGGCGTGGAGAATCGGCGCGGTTGAGTGCAGCACAAGCATATCAATCTGCGCCTCCGGATATGCTCGTTTGAGCGCACGGACGGCGGGAAGGGAAAGAACCACATCGCCCAGCAAGTCTACCCGCACGACGAGAATACGCTGAATAGCGTCGTCCTTGGTTCCCGCATTCATGCCCGCTGTTAACCGTCCAACACCGGCCAGGGCTGCGCGAAGTGTCTGTTGTGCCCGCCGCTTCAGTCGTCGTTTCGTAG
The DNA here is from genome assembly GCA_035310125.1 of Ktedonobacterales bacterium. Lineage (GTDB taxonomy): Bacteria > Chloroflexota > Ktedonobacteria > Ktedonobacterales > JADMIN01 > DATGEP01. Next base: position 21,871 of record DATGEP010000203.1, on the reverse strand, counting down.
CTTCCGCCAGGCGAGCGTCGAAACCTGGACGGGTATCGTAGGATCGCTCGGCTTCGTCATCGGTCGCGGTTGCCAGGCGGTGGTCCGTGGGAATATCTTGCGCTGAGGCCATGAAGTCTCCACCATGCTATCGTGCGCATGCGTCCTGAGTATATCACGAGCGGAGTGGCGCATTGGTTGCGCCGGGAGCTTGCCAGCGGCCATATGTGGACCGCACGGGAACGCGGTAGCACAGCCACAGCGTCGCTCATCACCTGCGTGCTAGCGCCGAGTCTGCGCCGCGCAGAGCGTTTCGATGCGCAGGGCGTACTGGTTCCAGGTATACGCTCGCGCTCGCTCACGTGCGGCCCCGCCAAGCTGACGGGCGAGCGCATCGTCCTCGAAGAGGCGCCGTGCCGCTGTCTGAAACTCGGTGGCATCGCGGACGAGCAGACCCGTCTCCCCCGCCGCGATCAACTCAGTCAGACCGCCTTCGGCAATCCCAACCACGGGCTTCGCGGCTGCCATAGCTTCGACTGCCGCCAGTCCGAATTCTTCTTCGTAGGGCAGAAACGCCAGGAAGCGACAGCCGCCATACGCGGCGATAAGCTCGTTGCCCGTCAATGGACCGCGAAAGTCCACACGCGGGCCGGCGATGGAATGGAGATAGCTGACGTAGTCGGGGGTGCCCGTGCCGGCGAGGACGAGGTCGAACGGAAGCTCCGCGCTCCAGCGCAGCAGCCGCTCCACACCTTTTTCCGGAGCCAGACGTCCCACAAACAGCATATAATCGCCGCCCTGCGCCGGAATGTGGAACAGCGCCTCGTCCGCGCCCGGTGGCACAACCTCAACCACTCGCCCGTACCGCTGTTGCGCTTTGGTCGCGGTGTAGGTGCTGTTTGTCAGCACCACGGCGGCACGATGCAGCGCCAGCGCATCCAGGCGACGGCGTGCAATCAACGCGAGATTGCTGCTGCCGCTTTGCAGATAGCGCGAGCGCAGGGTATGCAGATAACAGAGCGTATGGGAATGGCGCATGGCGAGCAGATGGGCGCCGAACGAATGCGTTACGATGGCGTCCGCGCGCGGTGTTTGCCAGAGCCAGCCCGTCGCTGGCACGTCATGACGTGGAAACCGCTGGAGATCCGCGTACGTCCGGTCAGCGACGTAGCCACCAGCCCAGAGGGTCACATCATGGCGCTGGCTGAGATGTTCCAGCAGCGCAAGCACGCACCGCTCTCCCCCACCAAACGTATTGAGCTGCGAGTGCGCGACAATGATACGCAAGGCGCATGCTTTCCAGCATATGCTGCCAGACGTTAGCACGATAACCGTGCCGGTGGCAGTATGCGGCAGTGGCAGTGACTATCTTAGGTTGATGCCGCCAGCCAGCTGGGGCGAGCCGAGCGTTGATGTGCTCGACGAAGCCGGTGTACCCGTTTTCCCACCGTTTTCACCGCCTGGACCAGGTGTGCCTCCGCCCTGATCATTGCCGCCGTTGCCCGGCGGCGCCGGAGGCACATGGGTGGGTATAGCGCTGGGGCTGCCCCTCGCTGGTTGCCCGCCCGGTGGTGTTGCGCCTGGTGAGCTCTCAACTGGGACCGGTGTGTTCACCGCACCCGGTGGCAGCGTAATGTGACTGTCGTGAATCGCGCTATCTTCAGCTTGCGTGGTAACGGTCAGCGCCTGCGCCAGCACCACATCGCCTCGCTGCTGTGCCGTTCGCAGCGTCGAATACTCCACAGCGAGCTCGTGTACGAGACGTGCGGTAACGTCTGTTGTATTTTCGTGCTGTCTGGTCATCGTTGCCGTAAGCGCGATGAGCTGGCGCATGGTGCCATCGAATTCTCTCGCAAGCGACTTGACCAGGGGATCGTTGTGTTGCTCCGCTTCCGCGCGTATCTCAGTGAGCCGGTGATCCGCAATTGTAGCGAGCACTTCCCCGCGCTGCGTATCCGACCCGGTCAGTTGAAGTGCAAGCGACTCTTCCGCGCGCTTGATACCGTACAGCGGCGAGCCTGGGAGAGCGGAGGCTGCCGCCTCCGAAACCTGCCAGCCCACCAGGCCGCCTACCAGCAAAATAGCGGCGGCGACGAGGGCAGCTTGTGCCAGCCTGCGCATGTAAGCAGGGCGGCGGTGAGCCACGGTGCTCTGCGATGTATGCTCGTTGGGGCGCGCTGCGCGTACAGGTACAGTTGCGGTCTCGCCTGCATCCATTTCCGCTTGAAGCAAGCGAGCCACTCGCGTATGGGCAGCCAGCAGCTCGCCTTCAGGAACCTGTATGTGTCGCATGGCGCGCACCAGGTGGAGATCAGCTCGCACCGCGGACTCCTCAGGAAAATGATGCCTGTCAGGTCCAGGGACCATCTGCGGTGCGGCGTCAAGCTCGCTCAAGCGGGATTCGAAGAGGCGTACGTCATCGTTCATGGGCATGCCTCTCTTCGGCGAGTGAGAGCGCCCTGCGCAGCGCCTCGATGGCGCGGAACTGCATACCCCGTACCGTTCCCTCTTGTTTGCCCATGATACTTCCCACTTCGCGCGCTGAAAGCCCTTCGACGAAGCGCAATAGCACGACTTCACGTTGCTCTTTGGTGAGTGTGAGCAAGGCATTATGCAGATCCGTCAGCGTAAACCGCCACTCGAGCTCGGCTTCAGGACCTGGAAATGCGCCCATCTCCACTGTCTCATGCGCCATGCTATCTAGCGAGACAGTTTCGCGCATGCGGCGGTAACGATCTATCAGGAGATTATGAGCCAGGCGAAAGAGCCACCCCGCGAAAGATAGCTCGTGCTTTGGCGAGAAGCGATCTATCGTGCGCCACGCGCTCAAAAACACTGCCGCCGTGACATCTTCGGCGTCCGCGGCGTGGCCCACCCTGAGCCAGACATAGCGATAGACCCTGTCGAAATACAGGTTATAGAGTAGACTGAACGCCTCCGCGTCGCGCTTGATAGCACGAGCGACCAGAGATGCCTCAGGCTCGTCTCTTGGCAAGACCTGCTCAACTCTCTAGCGATATAAACGCACGAGCTGCCGTGGTGTTAGTGTATCCTTCATGAAATGGAACGAGCGAGTCAGGTATTCGGCAGCGCGACACGCGCCTGAAGGGACGTTACGGTATTAGTGAGCCATACATCAATTGCCGCCCCGCTCAGCGTGTCGTAGGCCGCTCGTGCCCGCGCAAGCTCGCGGAATGGCGCGAAGAGCGTCGGTCCGCTTCCACTCATGCGCACGACCGGCGCACCACCATCGAGCATTGCGTCGCGCAAGGCACGTACCTCCGAGAACGAGCTTACAACTCCAGATTCGAGCGCGTTGAACAGTCCGCTGAGAGCGATCGGCTGCCCGGTGCGAATGGCATCGGCGGTCCGCTCGGTAGCTGTACCGTCGGAATAGCTGCCTGGCGTTAGTTGGCGAAACACCGTCGCGGTCGAAAGTCCGATTCGCGGTTTCGCGAGCAGTATCCAGAGCGGCTCGGCATCTGGTAACGGCGTTACGTATTCGCCACGACCCTCGATCAGGGCGGTGCCGCTGCGAAGAAAGAAGGGCACGTCGGAACCGAGTCGTGCTCCCAGGTCTTCGAGCGTTTCCACTGGATATCCCACCTGCCACTGCGTATTCAGTGCGTGTAGCACTGCCGCCGCGTCGCTACTCCCACCGCCGAGGCCGGCCTGAATGGGCACGTCTTTGTGTAGCTCGATGGCGGCGCCAAGGCGCTCGTCGCCAATCTCCGCTCGCATGAGCTGCGCGGCGCGAAACGCCAGATTACCCTCTCCGCGCAGCGTGGAATCGTCACAGACGAAAGTGATTCCGCCGCCGGTGTTGACGGAGATACGCAGCGTGTCGTGCAGGGCAATCGTCTGCATGACGGAGGCGAGCGCGTGGTAGCCGTCGTCGCGTTTGCCGAGTACATCAAGCGTGAGGTTGACTTTGGCGTACGCGGAGACGAACACGGATTGCGGCGCGGTCATGTCATCTCCTGGTCTGTGGCAGCTGGAACGCGAAAGCGCATCCCAGCACCTCAATTATACGGGAATGTGTCGCCCTCCGGAAACCGTGTGGTACATACATCAAGATATCATGATACTATCCTGTCGTCGCGTCGCCGGTGGCCGGCGGCTTGACGCTGGAGGAACAGGCGCACTATACTTCTGCCCGACAACTGAATCGCTTGAGTCGTACGGTGGCTACGGGTTCACACCCATAGCCAGGGAAATCGGTGAAATGCCGATACGGACGCGCCACTGTATCCGGTAACGCGCCTCCTCTGCCACGCATGCCGCGTGGGACCACTGCCAGTGGAAATTGGCGGGAAGGTCAGGAGAGGCGAATCCCGCGCCCTTCTATCGAGAGATCGAAACGAAGGCGCTGGAGACCGGGAGTCAGGAGACCGACCTTACGACTATTGCTCAGGTCCTTCGCGCCAGAGGAAGAGAGCAGCGCCGCTGATGCCGCGCCCTCATTCGCCACTGTGGTGAAGAGGGCGCGTTTTGTGTTGAGGTGAGCACAAGTGATGACAGTCATGCCTCATTCATCGAATGTACGTGGCCACCTCTAGCGTTGGCGTTGCGCTGGAGTTGTGCGTTTTTGGAGGATGTGCCAGCTCATGCGCACTTCTGTATCTGTTCGCTCCCATCTGGCTGGGGTGCTTGTCCTGCTCGCCGTGCTCGCGACCCTGGCGGCCTGTGGTGGATCAGCGAGCGCACCACCGGCACCGGAGAAGCCCCTGCTTGCAAAAGACGCCATTGGTTCGGCGATCACGATTCCCGCGTCCGCGCCTCAGCGAATCGTCTCGGAGACCCCTGCCGACAGTGAGATTCTGGCGGCGCTCGGTGTCAACTCGCGGGTCATCGCTGTGGATTTCTACACCGATTTCCCAGCCGATCTCGCCGCCAAGCCCAAGATCACTGACGGCCAGACCTTCAACCTGAACGACGAGGCCATTCTGGGCTACAAACCGGATCTCGTGCTTGGCTACGGTGGCTACTTTAAGTCCGATGAGCAGAAGCTTGGGGCCGCTCATATCGCCGTCGTAGACCTGCCGCTTGTCGCCTCGCTCGCGGATAGCCTCACCGAGCTGAAGCTGGTCGGTCAGCTTGTCCACGCGGATGCCAAAGCCAGCTCCGTAGCTAGCGCCTTGCAGCAGCGCATCACCGCCGTCACAAGCAAAGTCGCGGGCGCCCAGCCGGTCAGCGTGTACATGGAGGACGGCACCTACAACGGGCAGTATTCTACCTTCGGCGCGGGCTCGTACGGCGACGAGCTTATTCGTGATGCGGGGGGCACAAACATCTTCGCCAGCGATGCCGACTCGGGGGGCTACCCGAACGTCAGCGCCGAAGCGATCGTAAAGGCCAATCCTCAGGTCATCATCCTCACCGAGGGGACGCAGTTCGGTGGCGACCCGAAGGCGGCGTCCGCGCGGCCCGGATGGTCGGTGATCGCGGCGGTGCGCACGAATCGGGTATACGCCGTCACCCCGAACGACTTCAGCCGGCCCGATGCGGTGCGGCTGGTCTCCGCGCTCGAAGATCTGGCGAAGGTGTTGCACCCGGACCTCTTCGCCTAGCTGGGAGCGGCGCGGCGTGACGGAGGAGACACTGTATGGCACACGCTGAGACGCCAGCGGCACCGTCAACGACGGGCGAGCGGCCTCCCACAACGGTGCCTGCGCGCGCCGCGCTCCGCCTGCTGCGTGTCGAGCGCACCCAACGCTGGCGCATTGGCGTGTTGCCGGCGTTGGGAATCGCGCTCGCCGTTGTGATTGTCGTGGCCGCGGCTGTCGGCGCGGTGCCCATCGCACCTATGACAACCGCGGCGGTGCTGGCGAATGCCACGCATCTTGTTCACCTGCCGCGAGCCTGGCCGGCGGCGGATGAAGTAATCGTACTGCAATTGCGGCTGCCGCGTGTGCTGGGTGCGGCGCTGGTGGGGGCCGCGCTGGCGGTGGCGGGCGCTTTGTTCCAGGGGCTACTGCGCAATCCGCTGGCCGACCCGTTTTTGCTTGGGACCTCAGCGGGCGCGGCGCTCGGCGCCTCGATTGCTTTTGCGGTACCCACCCTGTTCGTGATGGATGTCCTCGGATTTAGCGTGGCCGCCGCACTGGCTCTCGTGGGCGCTCTCCTTGCCGCTGGATTGGTGTATGCCCTGGCGACTCGACGCGGCGAAACCCCCGTCGTGACGCTACTGCTGGCTGGCGTCGCCGTGAGCGCGCTCCTCACGGCGGCCCAGACGCTGATCGTAGCGTTGCAACAGCGTGCCGGTTGGCGCATTCTCGATCTCTATTACTGGCTGGCCGGAGCCATAACCGTGCAGAGTTGGACGCAGCTCCAGCTCTTGATTCCAATAGTGTTTGCCGCGATTCTCGCCACCCTGCTGCTCGCACCGGCGCTGGATGCGTTCGCCGCGGGCGAAGAGGTTGCCGCGTACCTCGGTCTGCGTGTCGAGCGCACGAAATTGTTGATTGCCGGCCTGGCGGCGCTGCTGGTCGCTGTAGCGGTGTCAATCAGCGGACTGGTCGGCTTCGTCGGGCTCGTCGCGCCGCACCTGTGCCGCATCACCCTCGGTCCGCGCCACCGCCTGCTGATACCAGCCTCGGCGCTTACGGGGGCGATCTTCGTCGTCCTCTCCGATCTCGTGGCGCGCACTATCGTCGCGCCTTCCGAGCTCCCGTTGGGAGTCGTGACGGCGCTGCTCGGCGGCCCATTCTTTCTTGCGCTGCTGCGCCGCGCCGGCCGCGGCTACTCCTGGTAGGCTACGATGTCCACTCCCACCGTTGCACGTCCCGCGACCGCTGCCACAGCGGAGCTACTCCTGGATGCGGTTAGCTTCGGCTACGCCGCGTCGCTCGTCGTCCGCGAGGTGACACTTGGGCTGGCGGCGGGTGAGATGGTCGCGCTTATTGGGCCGAATGGTGGCGGCAAATCAACGCTGCTCAGGCTGGCGGCTGGTGTGCTGCGCCCCCGTGCGGGAGGTGTGTGGCTCGGTGGGCATGCCGTCGCGCGGCTGCGGCGTGGCGAGATCGCGCGGCGCATCGCCGTGGTGCCACAGGATTTCAGCGTCCAGTTCGCCTACACTGTGCGCGAGGTCGTCGCGCTGGGTCGCATGCCACACCGCTCCCGGCTGGGATTGGCTCACACTGGCGATCGGGCAGCGGTCGAGCGCTCACTTGCGCTCACTGGGATGGAGGCGCTTGGCGAGCGCGTATTCAACGAGCTCAGCGGCGGCGAGCGCCAGCGCGCGCTGCTCGCGCTGGCTGTGGCGCAAGACGCGGGGCTGGTGCTGCTGGATGAGCCGACGGCGCATCTCGATATCAAGCACCAGATCGAAGTGCTCGAATTGTTGCGACGACTGAATCGCGAGCGCGGCCTGACCGTCCTGGCCGTGCTCCACGACCTTAACCTCGCCGCCCGGTATTTCCCCCGGCTGGTTCTCTTCAACCAGCGCGTTATTGCCGATGGCCCACCCGCGCGAGTACTCGATGCCTCGCTGCTGGAGCGCGTCTATGAGATACCTGTTCAGGTCGGCATCCTGCGCGGCGAAGAGCATCTCAGCGTGTTGCCACCGGGAACCGCACCCACCGCCATCGCGGTCGCTGGCGGCACGGAATCAGCGCCGAAGATGGCGCATGTGCTGGCGGGCGGCGGATCGGGCGAGCTGTTGATGCGCGCGCTTGCCGATGCTGGCATACCCTTTAGCGCGGGACCATTGAACGTTGGGGACAGCGATTATGTCCTGGCGCGCAGGCTGGCCGTCATCTGCTACGCGGAGCCACCATTCGCGCCCGTCTCCCCACAGGGACTCGCCGCCGCGCGCGATCGCATGGCGGAGGCGCGGTCCGTCGTCGTCTGTCCGGCGCCGCTAGGCCCCGGCAATGTCGAGCTGCTCGACGCTGCTCTCCATGCGCTGCGGGCGGGCACGGACGTGATTCTCCTGGAACCAGGCGAGCCAGCGCGCGATGCATCACCCCTGGATATCGAGACTATTCGCGAGCGCGACTTCTCGGGCCGTGGCGTCGCGGTGTACGGCGAGCTGGTAGCGGGCGGCGCGCGGCGCGCGTCGTCACCGCTGGAGGTTGTGCGGCTCTTGCTCGATGCCCCGGCGCCACCAGCCAACACGACTGTAGCGGATGCGAGCTAACGTCCTTACCAGGTGTGGCCGTCGAGCGCTTCCTTCCGCGCGCCTACCCGCCGATCATAGACATCGAGCGGGACGACCGGCGGAAGCGTGTATCATTGATGTAGTGCTTGAGCTCTTTGCCCCACACGGCGATGCGCATCGCCCGCGCCAGCGCCTCATCGTCCTCACCAGACCGGAGAATCGCGCGCAGGTCCGTCTCCTCCAGCGAGAAGAGGCACGTGCGCAGGTGGCCATCGGCGGTCAGACGGATACGGTCACAGTCCTTGCAGAATGGCTCGCTGACCGGATTGATGAAGCCGACCTCGCCGATGCCGTCCGCGAAGGTGTAGCGCCGCGCCGTCTCCGATTTGTCGGCGCCGATCACCGGTACGAGCGGGCCAAACTCAGCCTCGATGAGGCTGCGAATCTCGCCGCCGGTCAAAATATCTTCCTTGCGCCAGATTTGATCGGCGTCCAGCGGCATGAACTCAATCCAGCGGACCACGTAGGGCTTGCGGCGCGCCAGCCGCGCGAAATCCACGACCTCCGACTCGGTAAAGTTGCGCATTGCCACCGCATTGATCTTGATCGGCGAGATGCTGGGATACTCCTCCAGCGCCTCCAGCCCGGCCAGCACCTGATTCAAGGCATCGCGACGTGTTAGCTCGGCAAAGCGCTCGCGCACCAGCGAATCCAGGCTGACGTTGATGCGTGTGAGACCGGCCTCGGCAAGCGGGCCGGCGAGCCGGTTGAGCAGCACACCATTCGTGGTGAGACTCAAGCTGCGCAACCCAGGTACCTCTTTGAGCATGCGAATCAGACTGGGAAGTTCACGGCGAACGGTCGGCTCACCGCCGGTTAGACGAATCTGCTCGATCCCAATCGCTGCGGCGACCCGCACGATGCGCTCGATCTCTTCATACGTGAGGATTTCGGCGCGAGGCAGCCACGGCAATCCCTCGGCAGGCATGCAGTAGACGCAGCGAAAGTTACACTTGTCCGTCACCGAGATCCGCAGGTTCTTGATGTGCCGCCCATAGCTGTCCACGAGCGGACCGGTCATCGGCATGCGTGCCAGGTCTTCCGCGTCCAGATGTACCGCTGTTGCCTGCTGGCGGCCGCCGTAGTCTGTCATGCGCGCCTCCGATATAGCTGCTCCGCTGTGCCGTCGCTGCTTCCTGTGCACACTATAGCACGCCGCGGCACAGTCTCGTCACATTCCGCGCTTGACACGGCACCTGTTTCACGCGAAGATACGAGAAGAGCAAAATTCGTACGATTGTTGGTGTGCCTACGTCGTCCCTAACCAGCCTCACGTTATCGCTCATCTTCGGCGCCGCCCAGCTTGTCGTGGGCGGGGTGGTGGCGTGGCGGCTGTGGGCGCGTTCCACCTGGCGCCGGCCAAATATGTTCGCGCTGCTGCTCATCGCGCTCTGGTTCGTCGCGAGTGGCATGACGGAGCTATTCGTGTCGGGAATGGAGACGGCGCACGACCTGCGCGGTGTGCCGAGCGCCGCCAGTTTCACGCTGTGGCGCGGGCGGGCTGATGCCGCTCTCACAGTAGTTTCGGTCATACTGGTTGTCATGTTCCTGGTCGCGCTTGCCGTTCACTACCTGCGCCGTCTCGAACGGGCACAATAGCTGGCGGTCTGCAGAAGTGGGAGGTTTTTTGGGTGGCCGCGAAAAAGATCGGGAAGCAACCGCCGTATCAATTGATGGCGACGGATATTGACGGGACACTGCTTGGGCCGGATGGTCGTCTGTCTCCGCGCACGCTGCGCGCCGCGCGTGCGCTCCACGAGGCGCACATACCGCTCGTGCTGGCTACTTCGCGACGCTTGGCAGGCGCTTCCTCGGTGGCCGAGGCGCTCGGTTTTCCGCTGTCACTCATTCTCTATGATGGGGCGCTTGTCCGCACGTGGCCCGCCGGCAGCGAGCTCTTCCTGGATCCACTCAGCGCGGCCATTGGCCAGCAGGCAGTCGAGATTCTCGCCGCGCATCGGCTGCGGCCCATTGTTCAGCATCACGACAAACGCGGCGAATATCTGCGCATCGCTCCGCGCGTACCCTACAGCCGCAGAGCCGATTCGTATCTTTCGCTCTACCAATCCCAGGCGACCGAAGTGCCAATCGCCGATCTCTGCCGGAATCACGGTGACCCGCTGCGCATTGTGGTATTTGGCGAGCGCCGCCGCCTGCGAGCCGCCGCCCGCGCTATTTCCCAGCTCCCCTGCGGATGGCAGTTCCTGCCGTTTGGCAACTACGGAACGTCTGAGCTGACGATCTTCTCGCCAACGGCGTCAAAGGCGACAGCGCTCACGCGACTTACCGCGCGCCTCGGTATCTCGATGGAGCAGGTGATGGCGGTTGGTGACGGCATCAACGATGTGGCAATGGTGCGCGCCGTTGGGCTGGGCGTGGCTATGGCAAATGGTGGCCGTCCCACGCGCGCTGCCGCGAAGGTGATAGCGCCGCCAAACAGCGAAGATGGCGCTGCCTGGGCCATCGAGCGCTACATCCTTGGGAGGGATAATAGCCAGTTGGAGTCGGGTGATACGGCTAGATTTCTGGCAAGCTAGCTCGCGATGCCGGAGCCGCGCTGTGCCTCCGGATTCAGATGCATCAACCGGACGGTCCGGCCACTCCTGTAACAGCATCTCGCGCTCGCACGTCTCTTGTAGGAGGAGCTTCGGTTCGATCCGGTACTGCTCCAAATCACGGATGCACATCACCTATACAGACCCGCTATACTGCGATTGCCACGACAACGTACCCCTAGATGCTTCCGCGCGGCGAGCGGAGGCCGCGCTCAATCCCCGAAGATACGCCAGTGAGTATTCAGCGCAGAGGTGGATGTTATGGGGTGGAAACATGCCGCGCGGTTGATCCCACTGCGAGGTGGGCAGCGCAGATTTCACGTTCACAGGCCCACGACGCCCGCTATGGTCGCGGCGGTGATGGGACTGGCGCTGTTGCTGACGGCTTTGCTCGGTATCGCCCCGGTACAGGGCGCTCAGGCGGCGCCGGATATGGGGGTGTCGCCGTCGGCAACCTGCGAGACGCTGGCCGGTCTTGCGCCTACTGCGACGAACGGCAAATCCTGGGGGCGGACCGTTCTTCCCGGCCACAATGCGCCCGGTGGTTGGTTCGGCGTAGATGTCTGCGACAACGGGTTGAGCGCGAGCACGCCCAATGGGGCGAATGTGAGCTGCGACCGCGTGCCCGCCAACTGGATAAAGACCGGCTGCGCGCCCGGACGTGCCACGAGCGATGGCTACGGGCTGACGTTTCAGTGCGTCGAGCTGATTATTCGCTTCTCCGCCTGGGCGTATGGCGATCGCGTCGGCGATTGGGGCAGATCCGGCTACGGCAATGCGCCTGACCTGTGGCTGCCGCAGAATCATCCATCCGATTTCGTCATGTATCCAAACGGGTCGGATCACGCGCCCGTGCCCGGCGATATCCTCGTCTGGGGCAACGTGGACGCGCAGGGCCGGCCTCTACCCGCAGGCACGGATGGCGAGCATGGCGGCCATATCGCGGTGGTCGCCGCGGTCCGTAACGGCGTGGTGATTACCGCGGAACAAAATGTGAAATGGGGCTCAGACGATCACCCCAGCGACACGATGGCGCTCACGAAGGTCGGCTCTCACTGGATACTCAGCGGCTCCAACCAGCACGAAACGCACCTGCCAACGTATCGCTGGCGGCGGACGATGGGCAATTCGCGTGCGACATACGGCTGGCTGCACTCCGTCAAGAATCATGGCACCTTCCCAAGCACGACGACGCATGTCGCTCGCCCGGCTCCCACTCCCCCTGCCAATCCTTCCGCCCCAACGCAGATGTCTGGCGGGCTTCCTTCCCTGGCTGGTGCGGCCGTTATCACAAAGGATGGCACACTCGCGGATCTCGTCTGGTCGCAGACAAGCCCGTTCGCGGCCGCTGACACCCAGGCGCCGCCGCACGCCGAGCTGCGCAGCCTGGGGGCGCCGCCGAACGCGCACCTGACTGCCGGCCAGCTTCCGGCGCTAGTTCAGCTCTCCGATGGCTCACGCTATAGTTACGTCGTCGCCACGGACGGGCATGTCTACGCCGCTCGCACCTCGCCCGGCATACTCGGTGTCTGGTGGATTGACCTGGGCATGCCCGGCGCTATACAGCTGGTCGGATCAGCGGCGGCGAGCGCGTACGCGGGCGGCGTTGCCGTCGCGGCGGTTGGCTCCGATGGCAACTTGTGGTGGCGTGCGGGTCCGGCAGCGTCGCCGGGTGGGTGGCAGCTCATCGGGCATCCTGGGACGACCGCCCTTGCCGGCAGTTTCGCGGTCGCGGGCGCGCCTGGCAACGGCTCACCACTGCTGCTGGCGCTCGGCGTAGACGGGCGGCTCTACGAGCGCTTGTGGCAGCCTGCGCTGCTCAACAGCGATGGCTCGGTACAGGTTCCGGCGACCTGGAGTGAGTGGATCACCATTCGCTCACAACCGGCGGGTGTCCAGCTTACCGGTAGGCTGGTGGTCGCGCCAGAAACCGTGAATCCCAGAGCCTGGGTCGGCTCTTGGCCCGATACGCCGCTCGATGTGCTCATGTCCGACTCCACTGGCAAGGTGTGGTGGCTCCGCTCGACAGCATTCTCGTCTGGCTGGGTGCTCAACACCGTTCCACTGGCCGCACCAGTTTCGACATTAGTGGCGGGTGCCGTCACGCCAATTCAGCCCGCATCTGGGGCGGCTAGGCCAGTGCCAGCATCCTCGCGGGCCACCGCGGAGCTTGCGCTCTACGCGATGACGGCAAAAGCGCCCTACGAGGCGCAGATAGCCATTCCAGCGCATCCACACGATCTAATCGCGGCGCCCACCTGGACACGCCTCTCGTCGTTGCCGGCGGGAATGACCACCGGCACAGTCGGCGTGGCGCTTCCGCTGGGTGCTAGCGAGAGCAGTCTGTTGGTTCCACAAGCGTCGAGCGTCCTGGTGGGCGGCATCACTTCTGCCACCTCGATGCTGATCTCATTTGACAGCTCGACGGTCTCCGTAACCGGCGAGTCCACCAATACCTGGCTAGAGCTCGGAGCGGTGGCTACCGCGCCCGCATTCTCGGACCCACTCGATACAACTTCAGCAAATCCAGGCTGGGTCGCGATTGGCGACGGTACGACAGCCACCGATTCAACGGCGGGTCTGCGCCTCGTGCCCGGTTCCAGCGGCAGCGCGGCGTTGCTACAGGGTGCGCTCCCTGGCGATGCCAGCGCCACTGTGCGGGTGTCGCTCCCCAATGCCGGGAGCGGAGTGCATGCCGGGCTGATGCTGTATCTCGATGGCGGGAGCTGGCTGACGCTTGCGATAGGCCAGGACAAGCGTGTCGTGCTCTGTGTGGAGACTCAGGCCAAAGCGTTGCCATGCGTGAGTCGCACCGCGATGCTGCCCGCATCGGCGCGTTTCGTGTGGCTGCGCGTCACGCGACAGGCGGCGACTTTCACTGGCGCGTACAGTGCGGACGCGCAAGCCTGGAGTGATGTTGGACAGTGGATCGCCGGTGCCTCCAGTGACCACGCATCCGGATCCGGCTCCGCGACGGCCAGCGCAACCCCATTCACACCCGCGCCACCGACCGCCACCATAGCGGCGACGCCAGCCGCCGCCGTTGGAACACCGTCACCCGCTCAGGTGACAAGCAGCGTGGCGCCGCTCGGATTCACTGAGTGGGGCGTTTTCATTGCCGCCGGGCCAGGCGTCTTGAATGTGCCGCTCTTCAAGAGCTTCGACGTGACGACCGCGCTGCCCAGCTCCTGACCCTTGGGGAAAAGCGATGCGAGGCGAGTGAGAGACAGCATGGCAGCCATGGACAATCAGCAGAGCGGAGACGATCCTACTGAGCTCTTCGACCTCATAGACGCGCAGGATCGAGTGATCGGGCGCGTGCTTCGTGGCGAAGCGCACCGTGACCCGGCGTTGCTCCATCGGAGCGTACAGGTGCTCGTTTTCGCATCCGATGGCCGTCTGCTCTTGCAGCGGCGCTCGCCAACGAAAGATCTCTTCCCCGGCTATTACTGCGCGTCGGCATCGGGGCATGTCGCGGCGGGCGATGGCTACGCGGCAACCGCCGAGCGCGAGGTACGTGAAGAGTTAGGAGTCACGCTCCAGCTTACATATCTCGATAAGCGGCTCGTGGCCTCTCAGGTTGAAACGGAGATGACCGCCCTCTTCCTCAGCCGCTGTGATGGGCCGTTTATCTTCCACCCGACGGAAACCACGGGCGGCGCCTTTTTCACGCTCGCCGCGATACGCTCCGGTCGCCGCCAGCAGACACTGCCGATGACGCCCGCGTTGCTCTGCGCGCTCGACGTGCTGGATGAGCTGGAGCTGGCCGGCAAGCTCGCCTCACTGATCGCCGCGCTTTGACCCAACAGTGAATTCGCGGTATAGTGAGGTGCGGCGAGAGTCCTGGCATTCGCCTGGAATACGAAAACGGCGTAGCGCGGCGGACAGGGTCCGCCGTTAAGGAGCAGTGGCATGGCGGAAGACGTCGAGCAGGCGGAGATTATCGGCGAAACGTCAATCGAGGCCAGCGAAGTGTTCGCGGCGCTCAGGGAGTGTTACGACCCGGAGATTCCCGTAAATATCGTAGATCTCGGGCTGGTATATCATGTGCGACTCGAAGGCCCAAAAGTTGACATTACCATGACGCTCACATCCATCGGCTGCCCGGTGGGGCCAGAGGTGATGGCGGAGGTGGAAGGGCGCGTCACTGAGGTCTCCGGCGTCGAAGCGTGCAACGTGACGTTGACCTATGACCCACCGTGGACACCAGAGCGTATGACCGAAGATGCCCGGTGGGAGCTTGGTATTGGTTGATTGGCTCTCACGCGGTGGTGAGATAGCGTGGCCTTCGGGAATGAGCGGGACCGTCGCGAGAATTCGCATGGTGTGAGTTGTCGCGCAGCACGGTTCATTGAAGGCGGATGACCGATGTATCTGGAACAGGTTCAGAGCCCCTCTGCTCAGCCGACCATCAATGTCTCGGCGAAGCTCATCGCTTCGATCAAGATATTACAGTATTCGGCGGAAGAGCTGGAGCAGGCCATCGCTCACGAAGTGAGCGATAATCCCGCCCTTGAAGTTGACGAATCGGCGCAATGCCAGCGCTGCGGTAGTCTGCTACGAGCGGGAATTTGTCCGGCGTGCGACGGCCAGAAGGATAACGGCGAGCACGACCCGCAGCTCGACATCGCGAGCTGGGACGACCTGCCGGTACAGCATGACAGCCTCTCCGCCGCTGACGACAGTGACTATGATCCGTTCGATTTCGTCCGCTCCGCCGGTACCCTGAACGAGCATCTGACCCGCCAGCTCGGCGCCATTCTACCAGCGGAAGACCTCGGCATCGGGGAGTTCCTCGTTGGCAACTTGAGCTCGCACGGATACCTGACCATCTCAATTTCAGAAGCGGCAGAGATGCTTCGGGTCAGCGAGGCGCGAGTCGAATCCGCTCTCGCCGCGCTCCAGTCGCTCGACCCGCCTGGCATTGGCGCGCGTGATTTGCGCGAATGCCTGCTCATTCAGCTACGGGCCTTTGAGGATGCCGGCACGGCGCATCCCGTCGCGCGGCCGCTGGTAGAGGGCTACCTGCACGCGCTTGGTGAGCATCACTTTGCCGACATCGCGCGCGTCCTTGGCGTGACAGGCTCGCAGGTGAAGCAGGCGTGGCAGTTCGTTCGGTCCAACCTCAACCCGTACCCTGGACATGTCTTCGAATACGCCGATGTGCCGGAGGTCGGCCTGGCTACTGGTGGTGATCGGAACATGGTCGTCCGGCCAGATGTCGTCATTCGGCGTACCGAGCATGGTTTTGAGGCTGAAGTGATCGAGCGGCGGCGCTACCGCTTCGGCGTGAACGCGACATACTCCTCGCTCTATCGTGATAGCCGTGTGAGTGCCGGTGGACGCTATGGGCTGAGCGAGCATGATCGCCAGCATATCCGCGAATATGCCGCCCGCGCCCGCTTCTTCATGGACTGTATACGCCAGCGCTGGGAGACACTGAGCACGATTGCCAGCGCGCTCATCGAGCACCAGTTTGATTTCCTGGATCGCGGTGTTCGTTATCTACATCCACTAACACGCGGCGAGCTGGCGAATTATGTTGGCTTGCACGAATCGACCGTGAGCCGGGCGACGGCAAACAAATATGTGCAGCTTCCCAATGGGCGCACGATCTCGTTCGATGAGTTTTTCGACGGATCGCTGGTCGCGAAGGACATGCTGCGCGAGCTCATCGAGGCGGAGAATCCACGCAAGCCATACAGCGATGAAGAGCTGGCGGAATTACTCCATGAGCGCGGAATGACTCTCGCGCGGCGCACAGTTGCCAAATACCGTGAGGCGCTGGATATCCTTCCATCGCGCTTTCGCATCTAGCGGATAGCCCGCGGTGATGGTGCGGTGGCGCGGGCATTCCTGCCCGCGGCGGTGATGATGAGGTGGCGCGGTGATGATGAGGTGGCGCGGGCATTCCTGCCCGCGGCCCGGCCCGCATGTCGGCCCCATCAAATTCCACAACCAAACTTCCTTGAATACGACCACCACCCCGACACCATGAGGCACCATAAGGCACCATAAGGCGCCACAAGCCAGCTACCGATTCGTCGGTGAGGGCTGGGCGCCGTAGAGTTTGATGTCGGACTCGGTCGCGGTAGGCGTCCCTGTCGGCGACATCGGCGGAATAACATACACCCACACCTGTTCGGCCTCCACCCGTGTCTTGATGGCCGGCAAAGGGCTGTAAGGGACGGGCGACGATGGCGCCGATGTCCCACTCTCGCTGAAGCGTCCGCCGTGACACGGGCAGTCAAACGTGCGTTCGCCCGCGTTCCAGTTGAGAAAGCAGCCCATGTGGGTACAGACGCCAGAGAGCGCGGAGAACCCGTCAGGAGTGTGCCGGATGAAGCCGGTGATGTAGTCAGTCGCGAAGCGCGCGACGCCGCCGACGGGAATTGCGTCGGCTCGTGTCACCGCAACCCACACGCCGGCGCCATCGGGGACGAGTGCTTCACGCCCTGGGGCGCCCGGTGGCCACGGCTGCGTATGGTGTTCGAAGGCGGCCCCAGCCGCGACACCAATGGCAGCGGCAGCGGCGGCGGAAAGTCCGGCGCTCAGGATGCCGCGCCGCGACACTGCCCGGCGTGCCGGTAGTTTCGCTAGGCCGGCTGGGGGCGCGGCGGGTGTGTCATCAGCGCCGGCTACCTCGGGGACCTGCGCGCGCTCACGCAGAAGCCGGCCACGAAGGGCACGGACGAACGCGGGATCGGGGTCGGCGGCGCCAGGAGCAGCGGACCGCAGCAGCGCCGCCATCTGATAGGCGCTCGCCTCGTCGGGTGACATCAGCACTGGCTGCCGTGGCCGTTGATCGGCGCGCAGCCGCTCGATGTGATCGTGAAGCTGTGTATACTGCTCCACGCTCTCAGCGGCAGGCTGTTCCGCGTCTTCTTCCGTCGGCGGATTGTGCTGGTCGTCTTCGATGCCCATGCGGTCTCCGTGTCTTCGCGATCAACTCTGCTGTTTATGCTAAATCTGCTCTCCGTCAAGCTGGGCGGCTTTCTTGAGGGCGCGGAACTGTAACACCTTCACATTCGCTTCGGTCAGCCGCATTTTCTCGGCGGTTTCCTTGATAGAGCAGTTGAGCAAGAAACGGTACGTCAGTACATCTCGGTAGCGTTCGGGAAGTTGGTCGAGGAGCCGTTGCGCACGCTCGTCTGGCTGCTCCGCCGGATGTTCGGGAGGCGCGGGCGCCTCCCACCCTGCCGAGAGGAGATCATCCAGCGAGTCTAAGCGCACTCGGTAGAACTGGCGCCAGTGGTCGGCAATCGTCGTGCGAGCCACCTGAAATAACCAGCTCTGTATGCTCTGCGCCTCGCGGCCCGCATCCAGGCCGCGCAATGCCTTGACAAACACCTGCGACGTCAAATCCTCTGCTTCTTCCCGATTACCCACCTTCGAGTAGATGAAGCGGTAGATGACGACCAGATTGTCTTCGTAGAGCGATTCAAGAGCCTTATCATTCAGCATGGCGCTCGCGGCGACCGGGTTGTCGGCCTGAACTCGCGACCTCCGCTGCATTGCTCCGCCGGCCTTCCGCTTGACACAGTGCGCCTTGTTATGAGAACGTCCCAAACCCCATCAGCGGTACGTACTGGCACTACCGTCAGACATGCATTCGCGCATAGGTTACACTTAACTGGAGATGGCTGGTGCTGGCCACGGAATCGTTTTCAGCGGAGTGAATGGAGCATATCATGGAGCGCGAGAGCCTGGCAACTGGCTCCGGCAAGCCGTCCGGCGATGAAGACATGTTATCCGACATCTTCCGGCGGCAGGCCGACCTGGCACACTTTTACGCGGAGGTTCGCCCCGACGGCTTCTATAGCTGGCCGCCGGCGGAGCGGTGCGCGACCTGGACCCGCGCTATTGTGCATGAGTGCTGCGAGTTGGATAACGAGCTGGGGTGGAAACCCTGGAAGAACGCGCCCCCACTGGATGCGACGCGCTCGGCGCGCCTGATGGAAATGGCGGATATCCTCCACTTTGTGGTTCAGCTTGCCCTGGATCAGGGATTCTCGGCTGAGGATATGTACCATGCCTACACGGAGAAAAACGCGGAGAATCGGCGGCGCCAACAGTCTGATCCACGGTACCAGCCCTCATAGTCCGCCGAATCGGCATGTTGGTAGAGGTAGAGGTAGAGGTAGAAGTAGAGGCTCAAGACGATTTCAGGCTGTGGCTATGGCTGGCTGGAATCCACGGGATTTGATTATACTGAGCGTATTGTGGACCGGAGTCTCTGTCCACGGGAGCGAGTGATGGCGGTGCGGCTGATGATTCGAATCGCCGAGACGGATGCGACATTCGTGCGGCAAGGCGCGGATTGGGTAGGAAAATGTCTGATCTGTCGCGGCCCATTGCGGTTCGATGCCGTATCGGGCAACGGCGCGAACGTAGAGCATATCGTGCCGCGCAGTTTGGGCGGCACATCCGATCTGCGCAACCTGGGCATCGCGCATGTGAGCTGTAATAACGAGAAAGGACGGCACTGGGATGGAGGGCGCCGGCGCCAGACAGACCCTGAACGCTACCTTGCGCTGGTGGAGCGGCTACGGCGTGAGCGCGTGCGACGCTGGCGGGAGCCGGCTGCTGTGATAGTGGCACACTGATGACCGATCTTCCTGACCCCGAATCTACGCGAGAAGACAACGGCGATGGTCCACTGCCAAATCGCTTCCATCGCGGGACCGCGCTTGGGTGCCTCGGCCTCATGTGCGTGCTTGCGCTGCCAGCGCTGCTCGCCTTGCCAGTAGAGCGGTGGCATGTAACGGGCTGGGTATCGCGCCTGGTGCCGCTGGTAGGCGTCGCTGTCGTGGCGCTCGGCGTCTCACTGCTGGCGCGCGTGCCGGTCGGCGTCACCTCGCCACGATCCACTGATCCAACACGGGCGCTCACCCGGTCTGGCGCGGCGCCGCTGCGCGAGGTGCCTGCATCCAGCGCTAATCGCCTGAGTCTGCTCAGCGCCTGCTTACTTGTGCTGGCTTGTCTTGGTGGATACCTCCTGGTGAGCGTGGACACACGCGGTGGTGTGGGCGAGCTCGTTGGAACAGTGATTGTGTGGCTGGGTGGCATGGTGCTGCTGGCGTATACGCTGCTCGCCGCGCGTCGGTTGGTCGCTGGTCCGGCGTGGCTCTGGGTACGCACCCCGATTCGCGGCGGTGCCGCGCCACAAGCGATACCCTTCGGCGTCATCGGCTTTGTGGCAGTAGTGTGGGCATTGTTCGTAGCGGCGGGCCAGGGCTACTTCTGGGCGCCGGTCGGTGTCGGAGTTCTCCTCCTTTCGCTGGCATTGGCGGGGCCGATTCTGCAGCGTCTGCCGCCCCGCTAGCAATCAGTGATGGCGAATCACGGCACGCATTATAAGGCGTGCTCACCGGGCATTCCTGAGGCGCCGATCGCTCGTAAACGCGGATATCCATCGCGTAGTGGCGTCCCATCCCGCCTTCTCTACCCTCAACCCTCGGTTTTTGATCGAGCCTGAACGCGGCACATAGCGGCGCCTAGTTGACACCGGGCGGGGTTTAGTCGTAAACTCACTGCATGAGCAGAGATATGAGCGAAGTTGGGCATCAGTTTCGGCGGCCAGGGCTGTTGGCATGGCTGCGGCTCGCGCGCGTTTTTCAGAAGATTGAGCATGGCTCAACAGAGCATCTGCGGCAGTGGGACCTCAGCGTGGCGCAGTTCGATGTGATTGCGCAGGTTGGGTCCGCTGAAGGGATCATGCAGCAAGAATTGGCGGATCGCCTGCTGGTCACCAAAGGCAACGTCTCGCAGCTCCTCGACCGCCTGGAGCGGCGCGGCTTGATCTGCCGGTGCCCGGATGGTCGCACGCAGCGGCTCTCGCTCACTCCGACAGGGCGCACGCTCTACCACAAGGTCGTCCCCGAACAAGAGCGCTACATCGGCAGCCAGTTCGCGGCGCTTTCAGTCGAAGAACAGCGTCATCTCCATGACCTGCTGCAAAAGCTCGACCGCTCGCTCAGCTGTTAGCCGGCGGCGTGAGCGAGCGTGTCTGAAGCTGCGCGGCGGATGTGACGATCACGCCGTCGCCAACATACGACGCATCTGATGTACCTGCGTAGCGACCAGTGGAGGGCCGAATGATGAGTACGAGCGGTGGCGAGCGGCGCAGCCCACACGCGGGCCAGCCGGTTCTGCTGGCGGGGGAGCCATTGGAGCGCGCACAGGCCGCGATGGTGCTGGCTCACGGACGCGGAGCTGGTGCGCGCGACATCCTGGCGCTGACGGCAGACCTGGATATCCCCGGTTTCGCCTACCTGGCGCCTCAGGCCTCCGGGAGCTCGTGGTATCCATACAGCTTCCTCGCGCCATTCGAGAACAATGAGCCGTGGCTTAGCTCGGCATTGACGTTGGTTGGTGCGACGCTCGCGCAAGTAGCCGCCGCCGGTATTCCGCCTGAGCGAACCGTATTGCTCGGATTCTCGCAGGGCGCGTGTCTGCTAACGGAGTATGCCGCGCGAAATGCTCGTCGCTATGGCGGGATCGTTGGCCTCAGCGGCGGGTTGATCGGGCCGGACGGCACACCTCGCGACTATCCAGGCTCGCTGGCTGGAACGCCGGTGTTTCTTGGATGTAGCGATGTTGATCCGCACATTCCCGCGCGGCGTGTCGAAGAGAGCGCGGCGGTGTTGCGTACACTAGGCGCTGATGTGACAGCACGGCTGTATCCAGGCATGGGACACACGGTAAACGATGATGAGCTGGATGCCGTGCGCACGATAATGCGTGCGCTTTAGCGCGCCCGATCTCTCAACCCCTCACGTCTTCTCGCACAACGAGTACAGCTCATCTCATAAATAGGGTTGCCGCTCTCCGACTCAGCTTCAGGTCTGGCTTGGTTGGGACCGTGAGGTATTTGTGAGATGGCTTGTAGCCAGTGCAGTGTGGTTTGAGCGGTGGCGCGGGCATTCTTGCCCGACGAAGTCGGCGGAATGTCGGTCCCACCGCTCCCCACCCCTGATAGGACCGACCACTGGCCTCCCCGTGCGCACGACCAACCCCTGACTGGCCCTGACCGCTGCTGACCGTCGCGCCGCTCGCTCATTCGTGGTACGCTTCTCCCATGGGGTGCGGCTGTTTGCTCGCAGTGGAGAGAGGGGCTAATGACATGCGGATTTTCGGCAGAATCGGCAACCGCCGGTCTTCCTCCATGCAGAGT
>DATGEP010000202.1:0-13119 GCA_035310125.1 Ktedonobacterales bacterium | reverse complement strand
ACGGGGCCGGGGTGAGGTTCCCGGCAGAATCGGCAAACATTTGTTCCAGGTGGTACAATGCAGTGCCCGCATGCGCGCCTCCCAAACGTGCGGGCTTGTCGCGTCTCATCGCGCTATCATGCATTCATCGCTGTACCCACCATCGTGCGCCAGCTTCGCTCATCCCGCGTTATGGGAAGCGGAGCGAAGGGGGTTAGGACTCCAATGCCAGATTTCACCGTCGTGGCGCCGTTTCAGCCCACCGGCGATCAGCCCGCCGCCATCGAGCAGTTGACCGAGAGCATTCGCGCGGGCAACAAGTATCAAACACTGTTAGGTGTCACCGGCAGCGGCAAGACATTCACCGTCGCGCACGTCGTCCAGCAGGTGCAGAAGCCGACACTGGTGCTGGCGCCGAATAAGACGCTGGCGGCGCAGCTCTACGCCGAATATAAAGAGTTCTTCCCCGACAATGCCGTCGAGTACTTTGTCAGCTACTACGATTACTACCAGCCGGAAGCCTACATTCCCCGCACGGATACCTACGTCGAGAAGGAAAGCCAGATCAACGAGGAGATCGAGAAGCTACGGCTCTCCGCCACCCGCAGCCTCTTCGAGCGCCGCGACGTATTGATCGTCGCCTCGGTGTCGTGTATCTACGGCCTGGGGTCGCCGGAGGAATACGGCGAGGTCGTGCTAAGCCTCAAAGTCGGCGAGACACGCCGCCGCGACCGCGTGCTGCGTCACCTCACTGACATCCAGTACGAGCGCAATGACCAGAACTTCGTGCGCGGCAAGTTCCGCGTGCGTGGCGACGTGCTGGAAATCTACCCCTCGTACGAGGATCTGGCTGTCCGCGTCGAGTTCTTCGGCGACGAGATCGAGCGTATCGTCGAGATTGATCCCCTGACCGGAGAGATCCTCGGCACCCGCGTCCGGTTGGACATCTATCCCGCAAAGCACTGGGTGACGACGCAGGAGCGCCTCAATCGCGCGATTGCCGGCATCGAGGAGGAGCTGGCAATCCGGCTGAAAGAATTGGACGCTGAGGGGAAGCTGCTCGAAGCCGCCCGCCTGCGCCAGCGCACCAACTTCGACATCGAGATGCTCCGCGAGACGGGCATCTGCTCCGGCATCGAGAACTATTCGCGCCACCTCGCCGGTCGCCAGCCCGGCGAGCAGCCCTGGACCCTGCTTGACTACATGCCCGACGACTACCTGCTCGTAGTGGACGAGTCGCATGTGGCGCTGCCGCAGGTGCGCGGCATGTTCAACGGCGACCGCTCACGCAAGCAGGTGCTGGTGGACTTCGGTTTCCGTCTGCCCTCTGCGCTGGACAACCGCCCGCTCACCTTCCCTGAATTCGAGCAGCACACACCGCAGGCCATCTTCGCCTCCGCCACGCCCGGCCCCTATGAATATGAGCATAGCGGGCGCGTCGTGGAGCAGCTTATCCGGCCCACTGGTCTGCTCGATCCCGCCATCTCCGTTCGCCCCACTGAAGGCCAGATTGACGATCTGCTCGCCGAGATTCGCAGGCGCGTGGACAGCGGCCAGCGCGTGCTGGTGACGACGCTCACCAAGAAGATGGCCGAAGACCTCGCGGACTATCTGCAAGAGATGGGCATCAAGGTGCACTACCTGCACTCTGAGATTGACACCCTCGAACGCGTCGAGATTCTCCGCGACCTGCGCCTGGGCGTCTACGATGTGGTGGTGGGCATCAACCTGCTGCGCGAGGGACTCGATCTGCCCGAAGTCTCGCTCGTGGCCATTCTGGACGCCGATAAAGAGGGCTTCCTGCGTTCCACGGGCTCGCTGATCCAGACCATAGGTCGCGCCGCCCGCCACATCGAAGGCTCCGTCATCATGTATGCTGACCGCGTCACCGACTCGATGGATCGCGCGATTGGCGAGACGAACCGCCGCCGCCTCGTGCAGACGCGCTACAACGAGCAGCACGGCATTACGCCGGTCGGCATCAGAAAAGAAGTGCGCTCGCTCTCAGACCGCATCCGTGGTGAGGCGGCGGCCACCGACGGCGCCATTGGCGAGGGCGTGCCGCTCTCCGCGATGCCGCGCGAAGAGGCCGCCCGGCTCATCAAAGACCTGGAGTCGCAGATGAAGCGCGCGGCCAAAGAGCTGGAATTCGAGAAGGCCGCCGCCCTGCGCGATCAGATCGTGGAGCTGCGCCGCGCGATGGTGGAGTAGCAGAGAGGATTAAGCGGATCTCGTTGATCGCCTCTTTGCCTCGATCCCGGAGTTGGAAGAACCGAGCGCTGGTGTATCTTAAAATGCGACTGTCCAGCAGATGAGATAGCGCTGTACATAGCGCGTTCAAGGAGAACAGAGCGATGCTCACGCATGAGAGTATTGATACCATCCATTCCCGCATCGCGCCAATTCTCAAACGTCACGGCGTCGCACACGCCGCTGTATTCGGTTCCTTCGCGCGCGGCACTGCAACATCCGACAGCGACCTCGATGTGCTCGTAGAGTTCGCCAAGCCCGCGAGCCTACTGGATATGGCGGCGCTTAAGCTCGAACTCGAAGATGCGCTGGGCCGGCCAGTGGATGTTGTCACTCCTGGCGGGCTGATTCCCGGCATTCGTGATGAGGTGATGCGCGAGCAGGTGGTGGTGCTGTGAGCAAAGCGCCGAGGACATACGTCGAGCACATGCTTGAGTGCATTCGCCTGGCTCAGCAATACACGCAGGGCCTTTCAAGAGAGCAGTTCATTTCGTCGCCGCAGCTTCAAGATGCTGTCGTCAGGCGCATCGAAATTCTCGGTGAGGCCGCTAAGAACCTGCCGCCGGAGTTTCGGTCGCTGCACCCGGAGGTACCCTGGCGTCTGATCATTGGCATGCGCGATATGCTCATCCACGCCTATTTTAGAGTGGATCTGGATCAACTGTGGCAGACCGTAGAGCGCGACCTGCCTCCGCTGGAGGCGCAGCTCACAATAGTTCTGGACTCACTGCGATAGGTTGCGGTGTTACGTAACAGTAAACGCCTCACCGCATATACTCCTCGAAGTCGGCAAGTGGTGCATCAAAGTCATCACTCATGACAACTGTACCTTTGGCACTGCCCGCCTTGCGGTGTGGCCTGGCGGGCGCCTGCGTAACGGGCACGAGCCGCACAGCGTGCTCATCGTCCTGACGGATGACGACCGTTTCGCCTCGCAGCGCGGCGGCAATGAGATCAGGCAGGTGTGCCTTCGCTTCGTCGGGTGTGACTTGAGCCATGTGGCGCCTCTCAAATGACCAGCCAGATGTGAAACTTCTGCCCAAGCATAGCACATGAGAAGCAGTTGCACTTGCAACCGCTGCTTGCGGGCGGTATTCTACTGCTACAGTTGCACGTAGCTTATCTGGTGGCGGAGAGGGTTAGAGGCCTAGCTGTATCCCGCGCTCCGAGTGCGCCGCTGTTCTCGCTAGCGGCCTCTCCCGAGCCTGCCCCTACGGGCATGCTCGCCGCTCCCGTCGCGCCCGGCTACCACATCCACGTCTTCCCAACCCGTGGCCCGCTATATAGTGGGGGAGTTCTCATTCGGAACGAACACAACCAAACGGAATGAGCGCTCTCCCCGCCAGTCTGGACAGAAACGTTGAGCAAAGGCTGGCGGGGAGAGTATCAAAGAGAATCGAAGTGAGGCGTTACGCTGGCTGCGCGACGGCCTCGCTGACGGAGCGGCGTAGCGCGTCTACCTTGTCGAGGTTCTCCCACGGCGCGTCAATGTCGGTGCGGCCGAAGTGGCCGAAAGCTGCCGTCGGCTGGTAGATCGGCCGCCGCAGGTCCAGCGCCTGGATGATGCCCGCCGGGCGCAGATCGAAGTGTTCGCGAATCAGCTCGATCAGCTTTTCGTCCGAAACTTTGCCGGTGCCGAACGTCTCCACAAAGAGCGAGAGCGGGCGCGCGACGCCGATGGCATACGCGATCTGGATCTCCACGCGCTCGGCCAGCCCCGCCGCGACGATGTTCTTGGCGACGTGCCGCGCGGCATACGCCGCCGAGCGGTCCACCTTGGTGCAGTCTTTGCCGGAGAACGCGCCGCCGCCGTGGCGGGCCATGCCACCGTAGGTGTCTACGATGATCTTGCGCCCCGTCAGGCCGGCGTCGCCCATCGGACCACCGATGACGAAGCGGCCGGTGGGGTTGACGAAATACTTGGTCTGCTCGTCCAGCAACTCGGCGGGAATCACCGGCTTGATAATGTGCTCCAGCACATCGGCGCGGATCTGCTCCTGCGTGGCGTTGTCGGCGTGCTGCGTCGAGATGACGACGGTATCCACCCGCACCGGCTTGCCGTACTCATACTGGATCGTCACCTGACTCTTGCCGTCCGGCCGCAGGTAGGCCATCGGTCCGTTGCCAGCCCATGAAGCCTTGCGTACCGTTGAAAGCTGGCGGGTGAGCTTGTGAGCGAAGCTGATGGTGGCGGGCATTAGCTCAGGTGTCTCGTTACAGGCGAACCCGATCATCATGCCCTGGTCGCCCGCGCCGATGGCGTCCAGCTCGGTATCAGTGAGGCCGCCCGTCGCCATGCGCTCCTTGTACTCGACGGAGGCGCTGACGCCGCGATCAATGTCGGGACTCTGCTTGCCAATGGAAGTGACGACGCCGCAGGTGCGATAGTCGAAGCCATAGCGGGCGTCAGTGTAGCCGACCTGCTCGATAGTGTTGCGGACAATGGCGGGGATGTCGGCCCAGGCAGTGGTGGTAATCTCGCCCGCGACGAGAACAAGCCCGGTGGTAGTGGCCGTCTCGCAGGCCACCCGCGCCAGGGGATCATCGGTGAGCAGCGCGTCGAGCACGCCGTCGCTGATCTGGTCGCAGAGTTTGTCCGGGTGGCCCTCGGTTACGCTCTCGCTGGTAAAGTAGGCTTTGGGATCGGTCATGAAACTGCTTGACATGGTTGTTCCCTTCTCACGAGTTACACATATGAGGAGAACGCCCCTCCATGCTCTTCGCCCTACTCGCGCGGGGCGAAGAGCATGGAGAAGCTACTTTTAATTAGGTGCCGGACTCCCAGGCACCGAGATACTGCTCCTGCTCCGGGGTGAGGGTATCAATCGCGATGCCCATCGCCTTCAGCTTGAGTCGTGCGATCTCTTTGTCAATATCCTGCGGGATGATATAGACTCGCGGCTGCAGCTCGTTCGCGTGTTGGAGCATATACTCCGCACCTAGCGCCTGATTGGCGAAGCTCATGTCCATCACGCTGGCGGGGTGTCCCTCAGCCGCCGACAGATTCACCAAGCGCCCCTCGGCCAGCAGGTAGACCGTGCGGCCGTCGGCAAAGGTGTACGCCTCCACGAAATCGCGCACAGAGTGATGGCCGCCGGTGGCCAGAGCTTCGAGCGCGGGAATGTTGATCTCATCGTTGAAGTGGCCCGAGTTGGCGATGATCGCGCCGTGCTTCAGCCGCTCCAGATGCGCTGTATCCAGCACGTGTAGATCCCCCGTGACCGTCACGATGACATCGGCGAGCGCGGCCGCCTCCGCCATCGGCATCACGCGGAAGCCGTCCATCACGGCTTCGATGGCGCGCACGGGGTCCACCTCGGTGACGATGACGTTGGCGCCCAGGCCCCGCGCCCGGGAGGAGACGCCTTTGCCGCACCAGCCATAGCCCGCCACCACGAACGTGCGCCCCGCCAACAGCAGGTTGGTGGAGCGAATGATCGCATCCAGCGTGCTCTGGCCGGTGCCGTAGCGGTTATCGAAGAAATGTTTGGTTTCCGAGTCATTGACGGCCAGCACCGGGAAGCGCAGCACGCCGTTCTTCTCCATGCTGTGCAGGCGGATCACGCCCGTCGTCGTCTCCTCCAGACCGGCGATGACGTTAGGGATCAGGTCGGCGCGGTCCTTGTGCAGGGAAGAAACGAGGTCGCAGCCGTCGTCCATCGTCATCTGCGGCGCATGCTCCAGCGCGGCGCGAATGTGCGTGTAGTAGGTCTGCTCGTCCTCGCCCTTGATCGCGTAGGTGGGGATGCCATAATCGGCCACCAGCGATGCGGCAACGTCGTCCTGCGTGGAGAGCGGATTGCTGGCGCACAAGACGAGATCGGCGCCGCCCGCCTTGAGCGTAATGGCAAGATTGGCAGTCTCCGTGGTGACGTGCAGACATGCCGACATGCGTAGCCCCTTGAAGGGCTGCTCGCGCGTGAAGCGCTCGCGGATGAGGGCGAGCACGGGCATGTCGCGGGCGGCCCAGGCGATGCGCGATTTGCCGCGTGCCGCCAGCGTAAGATCCTTCACGTCGTACTTGACGCTTGAAGATGTGGTCACGAGTTATTCTCCCTCCCCGTGTGGTCGGGGCTGGAACGGGGCGGGCCGGATCGCTCCGCCGCCCAAAAAACGCTAAAGCTGCGAAAAGGGTGCGAGTATACGTCGCCGGTAGACGATTCCCGCGAGCGCCGAAACGTGCGCTCGACGTCATGGAGTGACCGTTTATGCGTCACTCCGCGCTCCGCCGGTGTATGCCGGGTGCTCCACACTGCGCTCCTCCAGGCGCGACCACAAAGCGGAGGTCACGGCGCCGGTGGCTGCGTAGATGGGCACATAACTGCCCATTCCACGCCTCTCCGGCCAGATATGCCAGCCGCACGGACGCTATGCCCATGCGGCGAAAGCTGGTATGCCGCACTACGAAGAGTAACGGACTACTCGCGCTACGCTCCCATCTCAAAGTGCGTGAAATTCACGAACTCTCTGTATCGCCCGGAGATGTCTTCCGGTGTCAGCGCATGCAGCCGCTCGACGCCGAACGCCTCACAGGCGAAGGACCCCATGATGTTGCCGTGGATGAGCGCGCGTTTGTAATCAAGCAACGTCAACGTATCCACCTGGGAGCAACGGCTGGCGAGGTAGCCCAGAAAGCCGCCCGCGAAGGCATCACCCGCGCCGGTTGGATCACGCACGTCGTCCAGCGGATAGGCCGGCGCGGCGAAGTAGCCGCCGTCACGCTCAAAGAGCAGCGCCCCGTATGACCCCAGCTTGACGACCAGAATACGCGGGCCGCGCTCAAGAATGTAGCGAGCGGCGGCGCGCAAGCCGGGCATATCGGCGAGCTGGCGCGCCTCCTCCTCGGCGATCAGCATCACATCCACGCCGCGCATCACCCGCAGCAGATCGTCGCGCGCCGTCTCGATCCAGAGGTTCATGGTGTCCAGCGCACGGAGCTTCACCGCGGAATCGGCCTGGCGCAGCACATCGAGCTGGAGCTGCGGCTGAATATTGGCGAGGAAGACGATATCGGCCTGCCGGTAGTCATGCGGTAGCACTGGAGAAAAGCCAGCGAAG
Organism: Ktedonobacterales bacterium; assembly: GCA_035310125.1. Taxonomy (GTDB): domain Bacteria; phylum Chloroflexota; class Ktedonobacteria; order Ktedonobacterales; family JADMIN01; genus DATGEP01. The sequence goes on along the minus strand of DATGEP010000202.1, from coordinate 5,832 downwards.
ACGCCAAGCTCAGTGAAAAGTGTATCGCGCGTGTTCATATCCAGGTGATAGCGCCCGCCCCAGCGGAATGTCTTGCCCGGCACAACTTGCAGACCGCGCAGATCCACCTGCCGCTCCTTGAAGTAGCTCAAGTAGTGATCGGGAAAGTCATCCCCTATGACCGCCACGAGATTTACCGAATCGTAGAGTGACGCGGCCATTGAGAAATATGAGGTCGCGCCGCCGAGCACGTTATCCGTGCCGCCAAACGGCGTCTCCAGCGTGTCGAGCGCCACTGAGCCAACTACCGTAATCGCCAATGCTCTAACCCCCTGATCCTCGGCCCGTTTCGCGGGCCAAGGGAAGCGAAGAATCGAAGAACGCGCGTATACTCTCATCGAAAGGCGGGCGTGCGATGCCGGCCTCCGTGATTATCGCCGCGACATAGCGGGCGGGCGTCACGTCGAAGGCGGGATTTGCCACCCGCACGCCCACCGGCGCGATGCGCACCCCACGCAGCGTTGTCACCTCCTCTGGCGAGCGCTGCTCGATATGAATGCTGTCGCCGGTCGGGATGGCTAGATCAATGGTGGAGCGCGGCGCGACGACGTAGAACGGGATGTTGTGCTCGCGGGCCAGCACCGCCAGACCATAGGTGCCGATCTTGTTTGCCACGTCGCCATTGGCGGCGATGCGATCCGCACCGACGAATACGGCGTGGATACCCCCATGGCGCATGAAATGCGCGGCCATGCTATCGGTAATGAGCGTCAGCGGCACGCCCGCGCGGGTCAGCTCCCAGGCGGTCAGGCGCGCCCCTTGAAGCACTGGGCGCGTCTCATCCACAAAGACATGAAGGTGCTTGCCGGCCTTGTGCGCGACGAAAATGGGCGCCAGCGCCGTGCCGATGCCAGCCGTGGCGAGCGCGCCCGCGTTGCAGTGTGTGAGCAGCGTATCGCCATCCTCGATCAGCGATGCTCCGAGCGTGCCCATCGCCTCGCAGGCGGCCGCATCCTCGGCGGCAATCGCATGCGCCTCATGGAGTAGCCGCGTGGATAGATCAGAAAGCTCGCCACCCTCGGTCAGATAGGCGCGGGCGACGGCCAGCAGGCGATCCAGTGCCCAGGCCAGGTTGACGGCGGTAGGACGTGTGGCGCGCAGCTTCTCGGCAACGTCAGCGATGTGGGCAAGCGCGTCACTGCTGTTCTGTGCCGCGTGCGCGCCCAGAACCAGTCCATACCCGGCGGCGACACCGATGGCCGGCGCGCCGCGCACCTGTAGCCCGCGAATCGCTTCCTCGACGGCTTTCGCGTCAGCACACTCAACGACTTCGCAGCGATCGGGCAGCAGCGTCTGGTCAATCATGCGCAGCACGCCAGCCTCGTCATCCCACCAGAGCGTGCGCGGCACCCGCTCGCCCGGGAGTGGATGCGTACCGGCCACGTCTGAAGTCTCCATAGCCGTCTGATGGAATGTTTGTGTCACGTGCGCTGCTCCGATTGCTTACAGCTATTTCGATCTGGCTCGCGAAGTCTATGAAAAAGGCTTCCCTCACCCGAGAGAAGCCACATTCAGCGCCACAGCTACGCCTGGCGCGCTGTGGATCAGTATGGGGCTCATCTCCCAGGAGCTATCCGCCCCTGACGGAATTGGCACCGCACTCGCGTGTGTTTCGCGTGCCGGTTGCCGGGCTTCGTAGGGCCGTCCCCTCCGCCCGTCTGGATGAGCTGGCCGCGCTGCGACCACGTCGAATTATACAGTGTCTCGACAATAGATTCCAGGGTAGATTCTTCACATATGTTGTTGCCACATGTGCTGTTGCCGGTCGCAGCGTAGCATGGCACCCACTAATATGTCAAGCGACAAGGGTTCGCTGCGCGGGCCGAGCTACCGCGCGTGGAGAGCTGAGAATGGTGGTTATGAACGAGAAGGCACCTTTTACCATGTCGGGCGTGCTCCGGGGTGCGCGGCGTACGCTGCCCATCTGCGCCGGTGACTTCGCGGTGGGCGCGGCGTTCGGTGTGCTCGCGCGCCATGCCGGATTGAGCGCAGCCGAAGCCACGCTCATGAGCGCGCTGGTCTACGCGGGCGCGTCGCAATTCGTCGCGCTCTCGCTCTGGGTGGCGCCACTGCCGATAGGCGCACTCATTCTGACCACGCTCGTTGTCAACATTCGCCATCTGCTCATGGGTGCCACCTTGCGCCCGTGGTTCCGGCATCTCTCCGCGCTCAAGGCGTACGGATCGGTATTCTTCATGGTGGATGAGAGCTGGGCAATGACTATCGCGGACCTGCGGGAGGGCGCAAGTGATACGGCGTTCCTGATTGGCAGCGGCGGCGCACTGTTTGTTACCTGGGTAAGCGCGACACTGCTCGGCGCCAGTGCCGGCGCGCTCCTGCCGTCGTCCGCGCAGGTGGCGCTCGGTTTCGCCTTCACCGCCGTCTTTGTAGCCCTGCTGACCGGCATGTGGCGCGGGAAGGTAGACCTGCTGCCCTGGTTGGTGGCGGCGGGCGTCGCCGTAGCGGCGGCGCACTGGCTGCCCGGCAAATGGTATATCGTGCTCGGCGGACTCGCGGGCAGCCTGACAGGAGCGTTACGCGATGTCCGGTGATGTGCTGCTCGCCATACTCGGGATGGCGCTGGTAACCTACGCCACGCGCTCCGGCGGACTCTGGCTCATGGGACGTGTCGCCCTGACACCACGTATGGAGAGTTGGCTGCGCCACGTGCCCGGCGCGATCCTGGTCGCCATCGTCGCTCCCGGTATCGTGACAGGCGGCCTCGCGGCGGTGGGCGCCTCCGTCGTGACGGCGCTGGTAGCCGCGCTCACCAAGCAGCTCCTGCCCGCGATGGTTGCTGGCGTCGCTCTCTTCGCCCTGCTGCAAGCCGTCTTGCCCCACTGACGAGGCGATTCAGGGGTAACACATATCAGCGGAATGTTCGACGGAGGCGATTGGCACTCACCGGCTGAGGGCGGGAACGCTCGCGGGCGCGGCCCGCCAGATATCCGTGGCGAGCCAGGCCCACACATAATGGATGCCCGCGTCGCGCATGGCGACCGCGCGGTGGTAGCCGTCGCAGAGCAGCACGCCGCGTGTCACGTCGGAGCTGTCACCGCCGAGACCTACAAGCGCGGGGAAGCGGGTGCTTCGCGCCAGCGCTCGGCGATAGCGCCGCAGTTTAGCAGTATCCAGCTCGATGCCACGCACCAGACAGACTTCATCTATCGCGACGAGGTGCAGATCCCACCGGTAGTTACTGGCCTCGAAGGCATCGGCCTCATCGGGCGACATCACATCGCGCAGATACGCCGCCACGTGGTCGCGCGCGGCCTCTGGCGCAAGCGCCTGAAGCGTCTCCAGATCAGCGCAGGGGGCAGCGGCGGGCGGGTTGGCCAGCGGACGCGTGTGCCGGCGTGTCGCGGCGGTCAGCGTGCGTGGCGCGGCAGCGACAGGTGCTTCCAGCGGTGCATCCGCTCGCCGTGGGCGCGAGGCTCGCCGTTGTGAGCTTTTCTTCGCCGCTGCCATGATGGTGCCCCCATGTGCCTACTTACTCGCTTGCGCATACGCGGCAAGCCTACGCCATTTCTCCGGTGGTGTCAATCCTTTTCTACCCAACATGCATGGTTTAAGCAGCCTCCGTGCCGCCCTGTTCGTGCGCTCCTACCTCTGGACGAATCATTCGCGAGGTTTCGTGAGGTCTCCGCGCGACACTGGGACCAATTGGGGGTATATTGCAGCCGGCATCACGAGTACGCCACACGCCATACAGCTATGGGAGCCGGCAGGTATACTATGGAGCGTATTGACACAAGGAGAGGAGGCAAGCACGTGGCGAAAACCGTCATTCGCTACGCCGGGCTTATTGGCCATCCCGTTGGACACTCCCGCTCACCCGCGATGCAGCAGGCCGCGTTCGACGCCCTGGGCATACCAGCACGTTATATGCTCTGGGATACGTCTCCCAAGAAGCTCGCGGAACGCGCCGCCTCCCTACGCGCGCCGGAGATGCTCGGCGCCAACGTGACCATTCCATACAAGAGCGCCGTCATACCACTGCTCGATTACATTGCGCCGGAGACCATGCGACACGTGGGTGTGGTGAATACCATTGTGCGCGAGGAGACGCCCACTGGCATCCGTCTGGTAGGCCACAATACTGATTTCCTGGGACTGCGTCGGGTGCTACACGAAAACGCCGCCTGGACAGGATGCCGGCGCATGCTGGTTCTCGGCGCGGGCGGCGCGGCGCACGCGGCGCTCGGCGTGGCAGCGCTGGAAGGCGCGGAGGTCTGGGTGGCGGCACGACATACCGCGGCAGCGCGGACGGCGCTCGAAGCGCTTTGGAAGCGTGAGCATGGCGGTACATCAGCGTTTCCGGCGGAATGGCAGGAGCGCAGCCTCGTCCTCAGCGACGATGCCGCGCTAGCACGGGTGCTTCCTGAGACGAGTGTGCTCGTCAACGCTACCCCAATCGGCACCAACGACCCTGAGGCGGTTCCCGTGCCGGCGCATCTGCTCCACCTGCTGCCGGCGAGCGCATTCGTCTTCGATATGGTGTACAACCCGCCTGAGACGGCGCTGGTACGGGCCGCGCGCAGCGTTGGCCGGCGCGCCACCGGCGGGTTAGCCATGCTGCTCTATCAGGGCGCCGAAGCCTTCACGCTCTGGACACACTACGAAGCGCCGCTCAACGTTATGCGCGCAGCTCTCGATCTGTACGAGTGACACGCATTGCGATGAGTTGAGGGTTGGTCATAAAACGAATCCACGCCGGACGGTAATGTGAGGAGCGAGCCAGGTGGTACCTCAGATGAGCGGAGCGCAGCGAGCCAGACAAAGAACGCGTGCATCGGTGGCGATCACGCGCAGCCTGCATAGTCACGTTCCCCCAGATATGCAGGGTGCGGCGACGGCGGCGCTCGATAAGCTGCTGGAGGGCTAGAGGGTAGGGGATAGGGCAGGGAGCGCATGGAGGCGAAGAGGACCCTTTGGAGGGTCCGCGATGAGGTGTTGTAGGGATGTTTTCGCACGAGCTGGGTGCACATGCGGCTTTGCCGGGGTGCGGGTCATTAGTTCTTCTCTGGACGCTCTGACTCCGGCTCAGGGAAGAGCGACGGTTGCCGCTCAGCCTCGATGCGCTTGTGTTCGCGACGCTGCAACTCCTGAATGCTTACCTCTGGCGTGGGCAACTGCTCAGGCGGCATGTTGCCCTGTTCGATGATGAAGCTTCGCACCGCGCGGCCCACCGCAAAGTGGGTTTGGTTCGCTTGCGCCTTGCCCTGAATCGGCTCACGCCGCAACTTCTGCTCGGTCTGGCTTGCACGAAACAGGTTCGCCGCGAGCTCGTCGGGCCCCATCCAATCGAGAATTGCCTGTCCCTTTGCCAGTCCCTTGCGCTTGGCGATGTCCCGTGCCCGCTCGCCGTTATACAGCCCCAAGTAGCCGAAGTCCTGAAAGAACGCAAAATCGCGGTTGGTCACGACGCCGACCGTTTCGGCGGCCTCAGCGAGTGAGTGGTTGCGGTCAGCCATCTGGCCGCGCAGGAAGATTGCCCGCTGCTCAGTGGTGAGTCCCGCGAGGATGTCGCTTTCGGCGATCTCCTCCAGGCGCTCTGCGCCAGCCCTGGCAAGAAACCGCTTGACCGGTTCGGCCCTGGGACTTGGGATGGACTACACGATGCGCAGCATTGTCTCCACGTCGGCGGCGTCGGTCGCGTAGCTCTTGCCGTCGAGCGCGCGCATTTTCAGTTGTACGCATTGTGCGTACACCTCGCGGAAGCCCTCGTCCTTGATCCGCCGCTTCATGTCGGTCCAATAGCGGCGTGGTGTTTCGCTCTCGGTCAGTACGGCC
>DATGEP010000201.1:0-106176 GCA_035310125.1 Ktedonobacterales bacterium | reverse complement strand
CCCCGGATCAGGAACGCCGTTCTCGTCGGTTGTCTCGCCGTTTTCGCCGGGCATACGCACGAAGCCGCCGATGGGCAGCCAGTTGATCGAATAGAGCGTTTCGCCGCGCTTGATGCCGGCCAGCCGGGGCGGAAAGCCGATGCCGAACTCCTCTACGCGGATGCCCGCCCACTTCGCCACGAGAAAGTGGCCAAACTCGTGGATCAGCACCAGCAGCGCGAAGATGGGCACGGCGGCCAGATAAAACCACGGACTCATGAAACGCTCCCGCTTTTATGTACGCTCTCCATAGACGCGCTATCCGCTAAAAAGTCTACGCTCAGCCGCCGCTACTGGTTGCCGGCGCGGATTCTCCGCGCGCTGGCAGACCGCGCAGCCGCAGCACCTCATCCTGCGCCCACTCGGTGGCGACATGCACCTCGGCCAGGTCTGGCTCTGGAATGACGGTGTGCCGCGCCAGCACCGCCGCGATGGTTTCGGCGATTTCTGGCAGGCGCAGCGCGCCGCGCAGGAAGAGCGCCACCGCCTGCTCGTCCGCGCCCACCAGGACGGCGGGCGCTGTGCCGCCGCGCTGGCCCGCCGCAAAGGCGAGGCGCAGGCAGGGGAAACGCTCCAGGTCGGCCTCTTCGAAGTCCAGCCGCGCCACCTCCGTCCAGGTGAGCGGGCGGGCCAGTGGCGTGCCGGTGCGGTCCAGGCGGTCGGGATAGCTGAGCGCATCCTGAATGGGCAGGTGCATGCTGGGGATGCTAGCCTGGAGCTTGATCGAGTCGTCCACGTACTCCACCATCGAGTGGATGATGCTCTGGGGATGGACGACGACGCGAATCTTCTCGTAGGGCATGTCGAAGAGCCAGTGCGCCTCGATGACCTCCAGACCTTTGTTCATCAGGGTCGCGGAGTCTATCGTGATCTTCGGACCCATGCGCCAGGTTGGATGCGCCAATGCCTGTTCCACCGTCACGTGCGCCATCTCGGCGAGGGGCGTCGTGCGCAGCGGCCCGCCAGAGGCCGTCAGCAGCAGGCGGCGCACCTCGCTGGGTCGCTCGCCGCGCAAACATTGCCACAGGGCGCTATGCTCGCTGTCCACCGGCAGAATCTCGACGCCCGCGCGACGGGCGGCGGGGATCACCAGATGACCGGCCATCACGAGCGTTTCCTTGTTGGCGAGCGCGATCATCTTGCCCGCATGGATTGCCGCCAGCGTCGGCTCGACCCCAACCAGCCCGGAGGTCGCCGCCACCACCATGTCCACATCAGGATGCGTCGCGGCGGCGCTCAGGCCGTCCAACCCAAAGATCACCCCTGGCAAGAGCGTGCGCGCCGCGTCACGCACCGCCGCGTCCTCCGTCGTCAGCACGACCAGCGCGGGCTGAAATTCGCGCACCTGCTCAGCCAGCGACGTAACGCTGCCGTGCGCCGCCAAAGCCACTACCTGAAACCGGTCGGGATACGCGCGTACGACATCCAATGTCTGCCGCCCGATAGAGCCGGTGCTGCCAAGAACCGCGATACGGCGGCGGGTATCTCGCATGCCCCTCTTTTCCTGTCCTGTTCAGCACGTAAAACTGTGTGCGGTCCGTCTCTGGTAGGAGATACACGAACTCCGCGTGTCGCGCCGAATTATACCACAGCCCTCCCTGGCATCTTGCCGTGATGCCTCCAACGATGCCGCCAACAGCAGAGATTTCCACGCAGCTTCAGCCACGATTTGGACCCCGTTCTATTGCCATGCTGTGTGGCTAAACCGCGCGATGATTCTCGAACTTGACATGGTACGTTATTGATGCATATACTTTTCAAGTCAATCGAAGAGCAGGCGTGCAGCGTGTCCACGGGGCCCGCTGTTTCTTTATCTCTACGCCTGCGTGGTTTCGAGAACGGGAGCGAAGGGACGCCCTGGATTTAGCTAGCCTGGCTAGCGCCGGCTCGCGGCAGCGCGTTGCGCACCTGGCGGTGGAGAGCCAGCCAATCGCGACCGGAAGCATCTGGCAGCCAGTCGTCTGTATTCAGCGAGGAGATCGTGGAATGGCAACAAATGGAGTAACCGGGCAATCTGGCACCCGCCCCGGCGATAAGGAGAAGATCCCCATGACACGTGAGGGATTGGAGGAGAAGCGGGCACGCCTCCACTTCCTCGTTACCGAGCGCCGGCAGCAGGTCGCTGATTACATTCACGAGGCTAAGGAGGCCGGCGACGTGAGTGAGAGCAGCGCCTACGAGGACGCCAAGAACTTGCAAGCAATGGTCGAAGGCGAGATTCAGGAGCTTCAGCGCGTCGTAGACAACGCCTACATCATCGAAGTGCCGGATGAGACCGAAGGGCACCGCACGGTGCGCCTCGGCTCGAAGGTGCAGATCGAGACGCCGCGCGGCCTCAAGGAGATGACACTGGTGAGCACACACGAGGCGAACACCATCACCGGTAAAATCTCGAACGACTCGCCGGTGGGCAGGGCGCTGCTCGGTCACTCTGAAGGTGACAAGGTCGAGGTGGTCACTCCTGGTGGCACGCAAATCTACACTGTCAAGGCCATCAAATAGGCAGGGTCAATCACAAACGGGCGTCCGCCGTGTGTAAAGGTTGGGTGTTGGGTGGGCGCGGCAGGCAGCGCTCCTACGGAACCGCACACGTGCCCCCTTTCTCATGTGGGAGAGGGGGCATTTCAGCAGAGCGGCCCGCCAGCACGGCCACGAGCCGCCTGTGCTAGAGCGTAATCACGTGATCGGGCGGATTGCCGGCCAGAGCCGCGTAGAGATCCGGGAAACAGCCGACGCGCACGCCCTCAACTGTATCACGCGGCGCGCAGTCGCCTATCTCGCCCTGCGCCAGCCCGCGCTCAAGCGCACACTGGTCGCAGAGCATCAGGAGCATGCCCCGCTCACGCGCGATCTTGCCGAGACGCTCGCCGATGGGATCGCCCTTGCGCAGCACATAGGTGTTGTCGTCGAAGAACATCATGCCTACAACTTCGACACCATGCCGGCCGGCTTCCATCTGTGGCAGAATCATCTTGCCCAGCTTGTAGCTGGCGGTATGCCCGCTGGTTGCGAATACGTATGCGACTTTCATATGCTTGTGTTCCTCATGAAAGATAGTCCATTCTGCCGTCGCGGCAGCAAAACAGCGCGCGGAGGCGTATCTCGCACGCTGTCGCGGCATGTGGCGCGGGCGAACGCCAGCGCCCACTTCCGGATTCTAGGGCAGGCATTGGGAGAATGCCAGGCCACTTCCTCTCGGCATCATCTTTTTGCCGGGGGAGGAAAAGCGGCATACGCTTCATTGGTGCCGTCCGCCCGGAAGGGTAAACGACGGTAGACGGATTCATCGCCGTCGCGGGCGCTGGCTCGCACGAAGGAAGGACGGTTTCTATGACCGATCACACGCGCCCACCCGCTTCTGCCAATGGCGTGGTGTCCACACCAAGCCCCTATTCCGTGACGGATACGCTGGAACACCTGGAGCAAGCTATCGCCGGGCATGGTCTCACGCTCTTCGCCCATATTGACCATAGCGGCGAGGCGGCGCGGGCGGGCCTGGCGATGCAGCCGGCGCACGTGCTCATCTTCGGTAGCCCGAAGGCGGGAACCCCGCTGATGGCGGCAGCGCCGCTGCTGGCGCTCGATCTTCCACTCAGAGCGCTCGTGTGGCAAGACGGCGATGGGCATGTTTGGGTCAGCTACAACAGCACTGCGTATCTGGCGGGGCGCTATGCCATCCCGCCTGAGCGTATGAAGAACATCGCCGGCATTGATCAGTTGATCCTTGGCGCGCTGCAAGGCTGACACGCTGGATGCGCTGATTCACCACCAGAAAAGGCGCATCCAGCATGTCTTGTCTCGCTACTCTGTCGCCATCTGCTCCAGCGCGCGTTGCACGTGCTCGGCGGTAGGGTAGAAGGCCGTCTCTTCGTGCGCATTGTAGGGAGCCGCTGGCGCCGCCACCGCCGTTACCAGCACGGGGGCATTATCCAGTGACCAGAAGAAGTTTTGCGCGATCCAGGAGTGGATGTGGCGGCCCAGGCCCGGCATATCCGGCTCCTCCGTCACAACGATCGCCCGGTTCGTGGCGGTGATGGACGCGCGGATGGCTTCCTCGTCAAAGGGCATGAGCGTGCGCAGGTCAATCACCTCGACTGAGCCGCCGCGTGCCTGCGTGAACCGCGCCGCCGCGATAGCCGACTCCAGCAGCATCGTGCCCCAGCTGACGATGGTCGCCACCGGCGCGCCCTGGCCGATGCGCAGGGTGCGTGCCTTACCGATTGGCTCGGTGTAGTAGCCTTCCGGCACGTTCCAGAGCGCCGCCAGCTCGGGTATCGGATCGCCGCCCTTGTGGGCGGAAGGCACATCCGCGCGATACAGGCGCCCGCGCTCCAGGAAGACCACCGGCGAGCGCGTCAGTGAGGCCTGGATCAACAATCCCTTGGCGTCGTAGGGGGTGGAGGGGCAGATGGTGATGAGGCCGGGCACGTTGGTGAACCACTGCTCACCGGCGTTGGAGTGCCCGAAGGCGCCGCCACCGGAGCCGCTGTCCGAGATGGGACCACCGCCGCCGGAGCCAGACTTCATGCGCAGCAGCATCGGGCAGTTCCAGTCGCCGTAGGTTTGGTAGTAGATGCGCGCGGCAAGGCGAATGGTCTGCGTGGCGGACTGATGATAGTCCACGAATTGCACTTCGCCGCAGCGGGCTTTGTCATCGGCCATGGAGCATCCGGCAGCGATGCCGGCGATCAACTGCTCGTTCAGGGCGCTGCTAATGGCAGTGCCGGGATACTCTTTGACGAGCCGCTGCGTGACATTGAAGACGCCGCCGGTGGCGCTGCCGACGTCCTGACCGAAGACGAAGAAGCCGGGGTCGCGCTGGACGATCTGCACCAGCGCGTCGTTGAGCGCCTCGATCATGGGCATCTTCTTGGCCGCGCCGGAGGGCCGCACCTGGGGATTGGCCGGCAGCTCGACGACACGCTCCAGGACGCGGCTGGGTTCCGGCTCCGGCTCTTTGAGCACTTCCTCCTCGGCCAGGTCAATGCGCGCCTTGGCCTCGTCGTGCATGCGCTCCAGGTCGGACTCACTCAAGATGCCACGCTCGACCAGAATCTGCCCCATGCGCTTGACGGGATCCTTGGTGCGGGTCGTTTCCTCGATCTCCTCGCGCGTACGGTAGCGACGGATATCGGTGCTGCTGGAATGGGGATCGAGCAGGCCGACGTGCATGTGCATAAAGGCTGGGCCTTCGCCGTTGCGCAGACGTGCCACCAGGTCGCGTGTGGTGTCGTAGGTGGCGATGGGATCTACGCCGTCTACGTCTACCGTGATGGCGTCCATCGCGCGAATTTGCGCGGTGAGGTCGCCGGCCCATTGCGCCTGTTGCTCGGTCATGATGGCCCAGTGGTTGTTCATGACGACGATGAGGACAGGCAGCTTGTGGACCGTCGCTTGCCGCAGCAAGACGTTGAAGTCGTTGGTGGCGGCGCCGCCATCGCCGGTGAAGTAGGCGATGACGCGACGGCTATTGTCGCGCTTGAATGCCCAGCCGACGCCGCCCGCGAAGGGCGCCAGCCCGGAAACTTCGCTGAATGTGGGCAAGCAGTGGAACGCGCGGCTGCTGAAGTGCGACGGCATATTGCGTCCGCTGCCGCTGGGGTCAGTGGTGCGCGAGTAGGCGGCGCGCAGTGGGGCGTAGATGTCTTGCGTGCGCTGGAGAAATCCCGCCATATCGCGATAGTAGAACGAGAGCCAATCTTCGTCATCCAGCGCGGCGACGACCGCGGCGACGGACTCATGGCCAGCGCAGCCGATATAGAATGGGAACTTACCCTGCGTTTTACGTGCTTTGAGCGTGTCGTTCATGACGCGAGCAAGCACCATTGTGCGGTACAGCTCAACGGGATCGAGAGTGCGGGCGCCAGTGCCCGTTGTGGAAGTGGAGACATTCGTTGTCATCCAGCGCAACCTCCCCGGTATGTTCTGCCTGCTCTTCACACGGCATACAGCTATGTCACCCTCACGCATGTGAGGACGGCCTGTGCGTTAGCATACATCCTTGCCATTATAGTTGGCCGCTGCCCATGTGCGCAACCAACGACAGGCGGGTAACCTCACCCTCGATCTTTCTCCGCGCATGGAGAGGAAGACCGCGAGTGGTGTCTTGGGTAGGAGTTTTCACGAACGCTGAACAGGACGCTAGCTACGAAATGGGGAGCTAGTGGTAGGGGATGCTATGAGACGGTATACTTTGAGGACAGCATCGCCGTCGTGGTTGATGAAAGTGGTTGCGTGCCCGCGCATGCTACGTTCGGCCAGGTGTCGGCATCTGGCACGTGAGAGAAACAGAGGTCTCAAGACATGAAAAGTGGTTTGCGGCGCCGGTTCTACTCAGAGTCTGTTCTCAGCGCCATCTCGCTGGTGATGTTGGTGGTCACTGTGGTGAGGAGGGACTGGATCGAGATGCTGTTCAGCATTGATCCGGACCAGGGAACGGGCGCGGCTGAGTGGATGATCGCTGGCAGCTTATTGGTTGCCACGCTGGCGCTCATGATGCTGGCACGCGCGGAGTGGCGGCGAGCGCGGGTCGCGGCGGCGTAAGCCGTCGCGCCGCTGTTGGAGAAGAGCGCCCGTATCCCGTGGGATGCGGGCGCTTCCGCGTTTCTTGTGGCAGGTTGCATTCGGGTTTGGTGTGTTAGCTCATCTGGATAGTGTGTAGCGAATCACTGAAGCGCCGTGGCAGCACATGTACAGTAGGCGGCAATGGCAGGGGGTCCGTGTTATTCGCGCTGGTCACATGTGAGCGCCAACGCGCTAGCTTGCACGCTGCCCCGCCAACCGGGAGGGGACAATGCGCTTCTTCGCGTCCGTGCGCCGACTGTTTTTCTGTTTGCTGTTCGTGGTCGCGCTCGCGCTGTCGGGCTGCGGCGGCGCCACGACGGCCGTCACCGCGACACCACCGGGGGCAGGTACGCCCATGGCAACCGGCAGTGGGGGAGCCAGCCCCACCGCGACGACATCACTGATTGCGCCGCCACATGCTTTCGCGTGGTTTCAGTATGACACCGCGCATGTGCCGCAGATCTGGGCGAGCCTGAATGGCGCCGCCGCCCGGCAGATCACCCACGTGGCGCCCGATCACGCGGCGTGCGAAGACCAGATTGCGTGGAGCCCGCCGGTGTTTTCGCCCGATCTGACACATATCGTGGCGGCGCTCGGCAGCTACCAATGCGGCGATGGCCCGCTAACCGGGCCGCTCTCCATTATCACGGTCTCCTCCGGGGCAATCGCAACGGTTCCGGGTAGCGCGGAATCGAACGCTATCCGTACTACCCAGCGGGCGGCGGGCTGGGTCAACAACAGCACCATCTGGTACATCAACTACGCTGGGGTGCAGACGTATGGTGTGGGGGCGGGCAGCACGACATTCGTTTCCGCGCTCGCGGGCGTGCGCCCTGAGGAGGCGGTACTGCGCGGCTCGACGCTATTCTATTCCTATCAAAATCCCGCCTTCGGCAGCACACCGTCCAATCAATATCTGCGGCGCTTCGACATGAGCGCGGCGAGTGTGTTGCCCGGAACCATCAATCTGGGAACGATTGTGAATTGCGCGTGCTCGGCGGGGGATTATCGCACGCCGGGGTGGGATGTCTCGGTTGATGGCGCGCACGTGGTCTATCAGGTGGTGACGCCAGGGGCGGGTGCGCCAGAGGGCATCAGCGGATCGAGCTTCTATTACGCGAATGCCGATGGGTCAGGCGCGACACGGATCGCCAGGTATGTCAGCACAAATCACCTGGCGCGCCTGCTGATCTCGCCCAACGGGGCGCTGGTTGCCATGACCGACGTATTGCCGTCACCCAGCGTGATTACCGCGAGTGTTACCTCACCGGGCGCCAGTGGCGATCCCAATCTGCACTTCTATCACCCCGACGCCTTCGATTATCCGGTGTGGAAGTGGGATAGCTCGGAATTTTGGGCGGCGAGCGAGGTGACGAGCACCAGCGGCTCAAGCACCACGAATATCTATGCGTTCACGGTGAGTAGCTCGACGAGCAGGGTGGGAGTGAGCAACGGCTACAATCCCTGGTACACGATTGGGGGCTAGTGGATAGACCCCAGTGATTGCAGATGATTGTGCGATGGGGCCGGCAGGAATGCCGGCCCCACCTGATCCCCAAACTACACGGGACTGAATGCCAGGTCTACGCGCCAGCCGGCTCGGAGATGCTAAAGGCGGCAAGCTGCGAGCCGTCCCAGGTGTAGGCGGTGAGGGTCGCGCCATTGGCGGCAAGGGCGAGGGCTGAGCCGTGCGCGAGCGGCGCGGTGTAGACGTATTGCGCGGCCAGGCCCAGGCCCGGCTGGCCCTGATTGGCGGTGAAGCGAACCAGACGATTACTCGCGCCGTCACCGACGAGGATGTGCCCGCTCAACGCGGGGTCGGTGACGAGCACGGCGCTCGCCGGGAACAGGGTTGTCGCCGGGGTGGTGGTGGTGTCCGATGAGGCCGGTGTAGCAGCAGTGGGCACCGGCGCGGCGGCGGAATAGGCGCCGGGGTCAATAATAGAGAGCGGCGACGGCACCTGGACCGGAAGCGGTAGGTACCGGTGGGCGGTATCGAGCTGACCCAGACTGCCATCGGCGAGCAGCGCGTAGAGTGTGCCGCCGCTGAGGGCGAGGGTGGCGGGCGCTTGCGCGAGGCTCACCGACTGCGAGGGGCTTTTCGGCGCGGTTCCGGTGAATGTCCAGATGCCGCCCGCTCCGGCACTTTCGCTGTAGCCGATGTAGAAGGTGCCGGCACTCTCGGCGAGCGAGGTGGGCACCTGGCTATTGGGTGTGGGTACGGCGAACCGGCGCTGTATGGTGAAACGCGGCGAGCCGTCGGCGTTCGCCCCGCTCGTAGCGACACTCAGGACGGTGTAGGAGCTGGTGCCCTGCTCGGCGAGCACGTAGAGCGCCGCGCCATCAGCAGCGAGCGCAATCACGGTGGATACATTCGCCAGGGGGACGGCGAAGCACGAGGCGGCGCTGGCCCCGGCGGCGGGCGCGCCCGTCGTGTCACGCGCGATCCGCACCTGATCGAGCTGTCCACCATTGATGGCGTAGAGCTGCTGTGGAGCGGGCGGGCCGGACTTGGCGGGCGGGGTGGTCACGGCGGCGAGGGCGGTGGCGCTGGTGAGCGCGGAGAGCGCCTGCTGGCCGGGAACCGCGCAGGCGACGGGGTACTGCGTCAGGCCGCCCATGGATACCGGCTGGATCAGCGCGGCGGTGTTGTAGCGTTGCACGCTGCTCTGCACGGCGGGGGTAATCTGGGTGGTGAGCGCGATCTCGGCGTTCTGCCGGCTTTGCGCGTCAAGATTAGGGTTGCGTAGGTCGCTTTCGATGCGCTGGCGCGCCTGGGCAAGGGCTGCCAGCGCCTGGTTAGGGGGCTGTGTCTGGGCCTGCTGTGCCGCCCGCCGCGCCTGTTGGATGTCGGCCTGCGTCTGGGTGGCGGCGGCGCGCGCCAGGGCGTATGGACCGAAACTGAAATCCCAAATGCCGGCAGACACGATGAGCAAGGCGGCGACGGCAAGCAGCCGTATCGCGGCGACGGCGACGGGGTTGGGGCGCTTGCGCTTGCTGGAGGGCACGCGGGGGAGCTTATTGGGCGCCGGTGACGCGCTATCGGGCCGCGTGGCGCCATTGGCTCCTGATGTGGCGGGTTGCGTCGGGGCGAGGCGCGGCATGGCGGGAATCGGTTGTGTGATGATCTGCTCTTCGCCGACGACATCCTCGGGGAGCCGCACCTCGCCAGTGGCTTGCGGAACCTCCAGCAGATGGACGAGGATGGCGGTGATATTGTCCGGGCCGCCGTTGTCGTTGGCCATGTTGATGAGGTTTTGGGCGATGCCGTCGGGGTCCATGTCCGCCTGAACCGTGCGCTCGATCTCGGCTTCGTCTACGTAGCCGTGGAGGCCGTCGCTGCAGAGCAGGACGCGGTCGCCGTCTTGTAGCCGCTCGATGAAAAGGTCGGCGCTGACGGTGGGCTGGGTGCCGAGGCTGCGGGTGATGACGTTGCGGTGGGCGTGCGTGCGCGCCTGCTCGTCGGTGAGCAGACCGGCGCGGACTTGTTCGGCGACCCAGGAATGGTCGAGGGTGATCTGGCGCATCTGGCTCTCGCGCACGAGATAGCCACGACTGTCGCCGATGTTGAGGAAGTAGGCGCGCCCGCCCTGGACAACCAGCGCGACACAGGTGGTGCCCATGCCGGTCATTTCGGTATGCTCGCGCGCGTACTGGAAGATGGTTTGGTTGGCCTGCTTGATAGCGTTCGCCAGGCCGGTAATGATGTCGCTGGACTCGCTGGCGTAGTACACGTCGCGGATGGTGTTGACGCCCAGCTCGGAGGCTACCTCGCCAGCCGCATGGCCGCCCATGCCATCACAGACGACAAAGAGCGCACCCTTTTCTGCCAGCACGTCCTCTTCCTGGGGAACGAAATGCGTGACGGCGTCCTGATTGCGCTCGCGCCGCCGACCAACGTCGGTCAATCCGGCTGCCGCGAGCCGTAGCTTCTTAGCCAACAATATCGTTCCTCGTCTTTACGATGTATGGGAGAAGTGCGTCTCCGCGGTGGCGAACGCCGCCTATAATACACTGGCTGGACGGAAAACGCAACGACGCATGTCCCGAATGGGTCTCATTCCGGCCCCACTCAACACGGAATTAGGGGTGGGCGGAAATGGCATACGGTACAATGCCACTGAATAGAAAGAACGAGCGAGGAGCGCCAGAAAGACACCTACACAGGGAAATTGGCGCACCTGGGGGAGTGACTCTATGGGCGAGAAGGCGCATGACGTGGAGGAGCGAACGCTGGTGCTGCCGGTGCGGTTGGATGCGACGCCGCGAGGTGCCATCGAGCGGGCGGCGGAGCTGCTGCGCGCGGGCCGGCTCGTAGCGTTTCCCACAGAGACAGTGTATGGACTTGGGGCGGATGCCACGAACGCCGCCGCCGTGGAGCGTATCTTCGCGGCGAAGGAGCGGCCCTATAGTGATCCGCTGATCGTGCATGTGCCGGATGCGGGCGCGGTGAGGACGGTCGCCCGCGATGCGCCGGGGATCGTTGCGGCGCTGGGGGAGCGCTTCTGGCCGGGACCGCTGACGCTGATCCTGCGGCGGGCGGCGGTGATTCCGGGGATCGTCGCGGCGGGCGGCGATACGGTGGGGGTGCGCGTGCCGGATCACGCGGTCGCGCGGGCGCTGCTCGAGGCGGCGGGCGTGCCAGTGGCGGCGCCGAGCGCCAACCGGTTCATGCACACGAGTCCGACGACGGCGGCGCATGTGCTGGCGGACCTGGCGGGGCGGATAGCGTGCGTGCTGGATGCGGGGCCGTGCGCGGTGGGCGTCGAATCCACAGTGCTGGACGTGACGGCGAACCCGCCGCGTGTGCTGCGGCCGGGAGGAGTGACGCTGGAGGCGCTGCGCGAGGTGGCTCCGGATACGCGGGGGCCGGACGGGCTATTCGCGCCGAGAAGCGATGACGCGGAGGGTGCGGCAGCGCGAGCGCCAGGGCAGATGGAGCGGCATTATGCGCCACGGACGCGGCTGGTGGTCTTCGACGCACAGGGCGAGCGGGCGCTGGCGGCGGTGCGGGCGGAGGTGGAGGCGGCGCTGGGGCAGGGCGAGCGCGTGGGGGCGCTGTTGCCGGACGACGAGGCGGAGGCGCTGGCGGGGCTGATGATCGCGGTGGCGCGGCTGGGGCCGGGCGACGACCTGGCGGGCATTACGCGGCGGCTCTACGCGGCGCTGCGCGAGCTGGACGCGGCGGGCCTGGACGTGATCGTGGCGCATACGTTTGGCACGTCGGGAATGGGGCTGGCGCTGTGGGACCGCCTGCGCCGCGCGGCGGGTGGCACGCTGCGAGCGGTATGAGTGAGGCGGACGTCGAGCCGCCAGCGAAATTGATGAGGCGCTACCACGATGGCGCATCACCAAGCGCGCCGCGACCAGCATCGGGTGCTACGGTCCGACGGCGCGCCGACCAGGCTGTCGCTACGTACAGGACGCCGCCCACTATCCACCAGGGTTCCCAGAGCAGCAGGTGCCAGCGAACCGCCAACTCGCCCAGAGAGGCTGGAATGTTGAGGATACCAGTCTCCATGAGCGCGAATTCGAGCATATTCGCGCCACCGTACAGGATCATGAGGATGCCCGCGCCCCAGGCGACGGTGAGCAGGAGCCGGCGGGGGATTCTCCCGCCCCATGCCTGCACAAGCGCGAGCGGGAGCAGCGCGCCGAGAATCTTGAGGGCGCCGATGGCCCACAGGAGCGCAATCCACCCCGGATCGCGCTCCTGAATAGGCTTCGTGATGGTGTCACCGATAGTCGCGGCGCCGGCGGTGCCGCCGGCTGCCCAGTAGAAGGTCAACGCGGCGAATACGAGCGCCCATGCGCAGGCGGCGTATGCCGCCCACACGAATGAGCGGGATGGAGCAGCATCCGCTGCCGCGCTGCCAGCCGAGTCTTTCGTCATCTCACGTTTCCTTATTTGCATTATTTGCATTTGCGAATGCGCAATGCTCGCACACACTGATACTACCTCGTGGTGGGCGCTCGCGGCCTTGATGTGCTGTTACCATGTGTGGCGGAGATAGCGGAGCAGGGACGGGCGCGGTAGGCAGCGCCCCTCCAGCGGGTACAGGAGGCGGTTTTATGACTCGCCGACCTGATGCAGCTTGAGGAAGTTCGTGCGAGCGCGGCCGGCGATGGGCATGCCGCCCATAATCACGATCTCATCGCCTGGGGACGCGAGCTGTTCGCGCTGAAGCTCACCGTCTACCCAGGCAATCAGGTCCTCGGTGCTGCCTAGCAGCTCGCTCTGGCGTGGGGTGACGCCCCACCAGAGCGAGAGCCGCCGGTACACGGTCTCAAACGGCGTGTATGCGACGATAAAGGCGCGCGGGCGCTCTTTGGAGATGAGCCGGGCCGATGCGCCGGTGCGGGTGAAGACGGCAATCAGCGGCGCGCTGGCCTTGTCCGCCAGCGTCTGTGCCGAGACGGCCACGGCTTGCGCCAGGCTCGCGCACGGCTTGGCCGTCTGTGAGCGCACCGGCAGGCTTTCCTCGGTCTCCACGGCAATGCTCGCCATCACGCGCACGGCTTCCACTGGGAAGGCGCCTATCGAAGTCTCCGCGCTGAGCATTACGGCGTCCGTTCCGTCGAGGATGGCGTTGGCGACATCGCTGGCCTCGGCACGGGTCGGGCGCGGGCTGTGCACCATAGACTCCAGCATCTGCGTGGCGGTGATAACCGGCAAACCGCGCGCATTGGCTTGCCGGATAATCAGCTTCTGCACGACGGGCACACGCTCCAGCGGCATCTCGACACCCAGATCGCCGCGCGCCACCATCACGCCATCGGCCACGGCCAGTATCGCGTCCAACCGCTCGATGGCTTCGGGTTTCTCCAGCTTGGCGATCACCGGAATCGTCTCTTCCGCCGCGTAGGCCGACGGATGCAGCCCCTCCGGCCGCTGCTGCTGGGTGTGCGGGTGCTGCGCCAGCAGCTTCGCGATCAGATCTTTGGCCGTGCGCACGTCACGCGGAGTGCGCACGAAGCTGAGGGCCACGTAGTCCACCCGCTGCGCCACCCCAAAGGCGAGGTCCGCGCGGTCCTTCTCCGTCAACGCGGGCGCGCTCACGGCGACTCCCGGTAGATTGATGCCCTGGTGCTCCGCGAGCGTGCCTCCGTGGATTACCGTACAGATCACATCCGCGCCGGTCGCGCTCGCCACGCGCAGCTCCATCGCGCCGTCGGAGAGGAGAATCGTGTCACCCGACCGCACGTCGCGCGGCAGCGGCTCATACGTCGTGGAGACACGCTCCGCCGTGCCAATCTGGGGTGTCGTGGTGATGGTAAACGTCTGCCCATCGCGCAGCGTCACGGAGCGTCCGTTCTCCAGGGCGCCCGTGCGAATCTTGGGTCCCTGCAAATCCTGCAGGATGGCAACCGGCTGATGCAGTCGCGCCGCGACCGCCCGCACGCGCTCAATGGTCGCGCGATGCTCCTGTTGCGTTCCATGTGAGAAATTGATGCGGGCCACGTCCATGCCCGCCTGGATGAGCGCTTCGATCTGCTTCTCAGAGGCCGTCGCCGGCCCAAGTGTACAAACGATTTTGGTACGCCGTGGACTCATGGTCGTCCTCCCTCGATCAACCCAGCGATGCCAGGTAGCGAGTCCAGGCGGCGTTGACCTGGCGGCGCAGATCGTCCAGTGATCCGCTGTTGTCAATAATCTCAGTGGCTAGTTCACGTTTCGGCTCAAGCGGCGGCTGCGCGCTCAGCCGCAGGCGCGCGTCCGCTTCGGAGAGGCCGCGTGTTTCCATCAATCGGCGTAATTGTACGTCCGGTGGGGAGGTGACGAGCCACAGCCCATGACAGAGCGGCGCATAGCCGGACTCCACCAGTTTTACGGCATCCAGCACGCCGATGCCATCCGCCGGCATGGTGCGCAGCCGGTCAATGAGCGCACTTTGCACGGCAGGATGCACGATGGACTCCACGAGGCGCAGCTTCGCGGCATCGCCGAAGACGATCTGGCCCAAAACGCGCCGGTCCACGCCGCCATCGGCATCGAGGATGGCCGGCCCGAAGGCTCCGGCCAGCTGCGCGGCGAGCGGCCCGCCTGGCAGATACAGCTCGTGGACAACGGTGTCGGCGTCAACATAGATGGTGGCGCCCAGCTCCAGCAACATCAGCCCGATGGTGGTCTTGCCGCTGGCGATGTTGCCGGTGAGCCCCAGTATGCTCGGCATCACTCATCCCCTTCCATGCGTTCTCAAGTTGATAGCTTACCATGCCGTGCAACACCCATAGCCAGCAGGCGCTTGCCTATCGTGTATGTTCTCCGCCGCGCGGTGAGGCGCAGGATGACGCGCTCCTAGCTCGCCAGCTCCTGCCACTCCTCGTAGAGCTGCTCCAGATGCTGCCTCGTCCGCTCGTGCTCACCGCCCAGCTCCGTGATGCGCGCGACATCCGCCCGCGCGCTCGCCTCGGCCAGCGCCGCTTCGATCTCCGCCAGGCTCGCCTCCAGCGCCGCTATCTCGGCTTCCAGTCGCTCAAGTGTGCGTATTGGGAGGCCGCTCGCCCGTTGTGAGGCGCTCTCTTGAGCGATGCGTTTCTCCACCGCGGCGGCTTGCGTCGCCTGCGCCTGCGTCGCGGAGTCTGCCTGCTGCTTACGGGTGCGATACGTTGTGTAGTTGCCCACGTGCGCCGTTACGACGCCGTTTTCCAGCACCCACAGCTTCGTCGCCAGCGCATCCACGAAATAGCGGTCGTGCGAGACGAAAATCATCGTGCCGTCGTAGTCCGCCAGAATTTCTTCGAGCATCTGCCGCGCGGGCAGGTCAAGGTGGTTGGTTGGCTCGTCCAGCACCAGGAAGTTCGCACCCTGAAGCGTGAGCTTGGCCAGCGCGACCCGGCTACGCTCGCCGCCGCTGAGCGCCGAGATGGGCTTGAACACGTCGTCGCCACTAAACAGGAAACGGCCCAGGTAGCTCCGCGCGCCCTCTTCGCTCAGCTGGCTCGCGCGCCGGATCTCGTCCAGAATGGTCAAGCGCATGTTCAGGTTCTCGTGCGTCTGCGCGTAGTAGCCGACCTGCACATTGTGACCAAGCATCGCGCGTCCCACCAGAGGCGCCAGCCGTCCGATGATTGAGCGCAGCAAGGTGGTCTTGCCGCCGCCATTCGGACCAATCAGCCCCACGCGGTCGCCGCGCATGATGGTCGTATCCACGACGCGTACACGCAGATCCGCGCCGGTATCGGGTGCGTCGCCGATGCGCGGGCTACTGGTGTAGCCTATCTCCAGCTTCTCGGTCGTCAGCACTGTCTGGCCCGATTGAATCTGCGCGCCGAGCTTGAATTTCAGCGAATGCTCGCCAGGTGGGCGCTCGATGCGCTCCATCCGATCCAGCAGCGTCTGCCGTCCGCGCGCCTCTTTGCTGCGCTGGCCAGCTTTGTAGCGCCGGACAAACTCTTCTGTGCGGGCGATGTACTCTTGCTGCGCCTCGTATTCTTTCTCCCAGCGCGCCAGCCGCTCGGCATGGAGCTGCACGAAGCGCGTATAGTTGCCGGGATACTCCTCGGCGCGATGGTGGGCGATCTCAATCGTGCGGCTTGTCACACGGTCAAGAAAATAGCGGTCGTGCGAGACGACGATCACGGCGCCGCCCCAGCTTGTGAGATAGTTCTCCAGCCATTCCAGCGCCGCCAGGTCGAGATGATTTGTCGGCTCGTCCATGAGCAGGAGATCAGGCTCCTGAAGCAGGAGCTTACCCAGCGCCGCGCGGGTTTGCTGGCCGCCGCTCAGCTGTGTGGCCGGCGCGGCCTGTTGCTCGCGAGTGAAGCCCAGGCCGTCAAGCACCTGTCGAACGCGCGGCTCGATGGTGTAGCCGCGGGCGTGCTCGAAGCGCGCCTGTAGGTCCGCGTAGCGCTCCAGGACGTCATTGTACTCGTCGGCCTGCTCAATCAACGCCGGATCGCTCATGCGCGCGGCCAGCGTCTCCAGCTCGTGCTCCCACGCATGCACCTGGTCGAAAACGGTCAGCAGCTCCTCGTAGAGGGTGCGCGCCGGATGGAAGTCCGCGATCTGGGGCAGATAGCCCGTGGTGACGCCGCGCTCATACGCGATGCTGCCCTCGTCCGGCTGTAACTCGCCTACGAGCAGCTTCAGGAGGGTGGACTTACCAGCGCCGTTTGGGCCGACCAACCCGATGCGGTCATGCGCTTCTACGCGAAACGAGACATCGCGAAAGATCAGCTCAGCGCCGAAGAACTTGGTGAGATGAGTGATGGTAGCAAAAGACATGGCGCTTTCAGTGTACGCGACTGGCGGGCGCGGCGCAAGCCAGATATGCGGGAAATCTGTATGAGATGGAATCGGGCCGGACGGTCGCGGCCATGATGGCCGCAAGGACATCATGGCCAGTTGGAAATGCGGGCGCAGCAGGCAGCGCCCCTACATCGTCCACGGCGGAGGACGGGCGCAGCCCGACAATGGGCATCAGGGCCGGCGCACGCGGTGCGAGGCGGGCTGAAGTCCGTGGCGACTGCCTACTTCCCAATCGGATTTGGTATTGTGCTCCTCAAACCGCGCGCCTCATCAGTATGCCGCCCGGATGGGCGATAGATAAGCTTCCGGTGATCACTATGAGGCCCGTTGCATCATCTTGACACAGCTTGATAACTATGCTACCTTTCCTCCCATTAGCACGTCTGCTTTTACCACTTCTGCTGTATGGAAGGTTGGTACAGAGAAAGGAGGCACGCGCTGATGTGTCGCGCTGGACACGCTGGCAGGGCGTCGCGACCAACAAGTTCTCAGTTTCCGTTTGTCGTGCTGTAAACAAGCCCGCGGTTTTCACAAAGGAATAACGTATGAAGACTGGCACCACACGGACAACGCTCATCCGACGCTTTTCCTTCGTTTTGCTTTCCTTCGCCCTCTTCGCGGCCCTGATCGGCTTCTCTGGCGCGGGTCAGGCGTCCGCCGCTAGTGGGTCAGGCACGATGATCCAGCGCAAGCTCGCGCGACTGCATGCCCAGCCGCGCCCGCTGATCAGCAGCGGCTACATCTCGTCCACGAGCTGGCCGGTTGTCTTCGTCCACGGTTTCAGTGACAGTAACGCCACGGACTGCAACAGCTATTGGAGCAACGCGGAAAGCTATCTCCACGGCTACCACGCTTTCAGCGGCAGCACACTCCACTGGACGGGACAGCTCATCACGGTCGGCTACTACAACGGCGACACGAACTGCAACGCGGACCTGCGCTCATACGCGAGCGACTGCACGGGATACTATCCCGGCAATGAAGGCACAAACAACGAGGACATTCGCCACATCGCCTGCGAGTTTTCCTGGTATCTCTGGTATCACTTCACGCAGTACGGGCAGAACGTGCAGATTGTCGCGCATAGCATGGGTGGCCTCATCACCCGCTGGGCGCTCTACGCGACGCCTTTCGATTGGAACTTTCCGCCGTACCTGGGCGCGCAGGATGTGGTGACGCTGGATACGCCGCACAACGGCATCCCCTCAGGCGTGCAGTACTTCTACTGCGGCGACTGTGTTCAGTTTCAGCAGATGGACACCAATAGCGCCTTCATCTGGGAGCTGTACCTCTACGGCCAGAATCCTCAAGGCGCCGGCTGGGGCACAGATTGGACGCTTGAAGGCACCTTCGGCAGTAGCTGGGGATTTCCATGCAGCATCGTGAACTACGAGTACCACTCCGCGACGTACATGAATCTTGGTCACAAGGTCGGTTACTACTCGCCGTGCTACTCGCATAGCGGCATCCTCAGCGATACATCGGACAACAGCGACGCCACAGTGGATCGTTGCAATGGGTGCGTCACCGATCCATCCAACTGGACACGGCTGACCAACGCGCCCCACTCGCTACGCTATATGCTTTATGGGCTGTATTCATCGAGTTGGTAGACTGCGCGCTCGCTCCCGTGCCCGGCTCAGCTTTATGGGGCAGCCGGACACGGGATGTCGTATCACCAGATCCAGCCACCGTCGCCCGCGTGTGGGTCGGCGCTGCGGTTCACGGGGATCGCGGTGATCGCCTGCCAGAGCTGGCTGTAGGGGATGTAGTTTACACCGCCGTCTTTCTTGGAGCCGCAGCCCGTCGTGTGGCCGCAGGTGTCGGTGTAGGCGTACGTCCCCGTCGCGTTATCGTAGCCGAGAATAGTGATATAGTGATTTTTCTGCTCGCCAGGATCGGGCCAATTGGTGAGATAGCGCGCATCTACCTCGGCAATGATGGGTTTGCCTGACAGCGCGATGTCCGTCTCGATCTGCACATGCAGCGTTCCCGGCGTGTTCTCGTCCCACCATTCGTTGGTGTAAAAGTAGCGCTGCCAGCTGCCCGCATTTTCGGCGGAGGCTTCCCAGTTCAGCGCGTCGCGCATGCCATACAGTGTGACGCCATAGCTGGGGTTATGCCGGTCCATGATCCCCGCTTGCGACGAGCCGGGCGGGCGGATTTCCCAGGCCAGGTGTAGTGTGTAGGAGCGGTTGTGGGTATTGTCCCACGTAGTGCTCACACCGTCGGAGGGATCGGTGTAGGTATGTGTGCTCCACGAATTGGTCTTACCGTTCCAGAAGTAGAGTGTATTGTTGACGGCAGCGGGGCCGCATAGCTCCCAGAGATTAGGGTCCATGTACGATTTGCCGGCGACATCGGTGCCCACGCCGCCCGGCTCGACGGTCTGCTCGACGATGGAGTACGGCAGCATCGCGGCTTCGGGGAATGTGAGGGGAGGCGCGGCCAGCAGTACGATGCGATCCCCGGCGCGCCCAGGTGCGACAATACGCAACTGTCGCTTGGCGGCAAGCCACGCGGCGGCATCCCGCGGCGGCTTGCCGTTGGCGCCGATGGCCGGCGGACCGAAGATGGTAAGGTACGGGCCGAGCACCACGACATACTCCGCGAAGAGTGTCACGCTGATGAATACGCCGAGGCACACGCACGCCGCCAACAGAAGCAACCGCCGTAGCCCAGACGGTCGCTCCAACCTCACTTCCACTCCATCGCCGCCTTTCCGCCCGACGCGCTTGCTCGCGCTTCTCGACTATATGGCAGCCTGTTTGCGCTGTCAACAAGACTGGACCATTCCGATTTCATCACCAACGGGCTGCGGGTCCGAGCTGGCGAGCGTCCGGCGGACGCCCCTCCGGAGGCGGGCCGTCGCGGGAATCCAATATGGGGAGGAAGCGACCGATTCTATGGAATAGATGTGTTTGCCAGCCGCACGAGACACACATCGGCGATGAGACGACATGCGGAATAGCTGACGTGTGTTCCGCATGGTACACTTCGACATGCCGAGCGCGGGAAATGCTACCAGGCGCACGAAGTAGTAGCGCGGGAGAACCCCATGAGTAAACTGGAGAATCGCGTGGCGGTGGTCACGGGCGCGGCGTCGGGGCTGGGCCACGCCTGCGCTTTGCTCTTCGCTGCTGAGGGTGCGGCTGTCATCTGCGCGGACCTGAACGGCGACGGCGCGCGGGCGACCGCTGAGGAGATTATCGCTGGACGTGGACAGGCAACCGCGGAACGCATAGATGTTACCTCCGAGGAGGACTGCCGGCGCGTTATGCACGCGGCGACAGAGCGATTTGGCCGGCTGGATGTGCTGCTCTGCTGCGCGGGTATCGGCGATAGCGCCTACACCGCCGAGCTGGATGGCGACACGTTTTCGCGAGTTATGGATATCAATGTCAAGGGCACGTTCCTCAGCGCGAAGTACGCGATGCCCCACATGGCAGCCGAGGGGGGAAGCATTATCGCGCTCGGCTCCATCGCCGGACTCATCGCGGCGCCGGGATTCGCGTCGTATGGCGCCTCGAAGGCGGCGGTGATCCATCTCGTCAAGATTCTCGCCGTCGAGGGCGCATCCCGCACGATTCGCGTCAACGCCATCTGCCCATCCTGGGTGTGGACGCCGATGGTGGAGAAAGCGGCGGAGCGCATGCTGCCCGGCGCGCCGGCTGAAAAGGTGCAGCAGTACTTTGCTCGCCAATCACCGCTTGGGCGGATGGGGCGACCGGATGATATTGCCCACGCCGCGCTCTATCTCGCGTCAGACGATAGCTCTTTCATGACGGGTCAGGCGCTCGTTCTGGATGGCGGCCTCACGCTCGGCCCGCGGCCCGCATAATGCCAATGCCATACAGTGCGGCGGAGATGGATACGTGCGGACTTTGAGAAGACGTGAAGAGATGACGCGAAGAATACCTTATGCATGGGGGCGTCTTGCTCATCATTTGTGCGCCCGCGCGTGTAGATAATGTCGAGAAGTGAGGATGACCCTCTGACCGGACAGACCTTAGATGACACGGCGCTGGTTGGGCGTGTGTCCGGAGGCGACGAAGACGCCCTCGGCCAGCTCTACGATCGCTTCGGCCCGGCGGTCTACTCGCTGTGTCTGCGAATCGTGCGGGACGGAGCGACCGCTGAAGAGCTGACGCAGGAGGTGTTCGTGCGTCTCTGGCGCAGCGCGGCCAGTTTCGAGCCGGCGCGCGGGCGGGTCAGCACATGGCTGCTCCGCATCGCGCACAATCTGGCGCTGAATGAGGTGCGGCGACGGCAGAGCCGCCCGGTCCTCGCGCCCGGCGTGGATTGGGAAGCCGAGGGCGCCACACTTGCCGATACCAACCCGGAAGGTGATCCGTCCATTTCGGCCTGGATGAGCGAGCGAGCCCTGGTAGTGCGCCGTGCCCTGGCGCAGCTTCCCGCGCCACAACGCCAGGCCATCGAGCTGGCGTTCTTTGGGGGGCTCTCTCAGGCGGAGGTTGCCGCCGCGCTCGGCGATCCACTGGGAACGGTGAAAAGCCGTATTCGAGTGGGGATGCAGCGCCTGCGCGAGCTGCTTGTGGCCGCGGGCATAGACGAGGTGAGCTGAAAGTCCATGCAGAACAAACACGTTGATGACCTCGTTGATGCGTATGCCCTGGGTGCGCTCGAACCCGAAGAGGTGGATGCGGTGGAGCGCCACCTGGAATCCTGCGAGGCATGCCGGGCGCTGGCCACTCAGGCGCGCGAGACCGCCGAGCGGCTTCTCTACGCAGCGCCGCCGGTGATCCCGCCCGCATCGTTGCGCGCACGGGTGCTGCAGCGAGTGCGCGAGGAGGCCGCCGCGCAGCCGCATGCCAGCGCGCTGCCAGCCGCTCCAGGGCAACACGACGCGCGTAGTCCGACCACGGCGCCAGCACGCCGGGGCGGTGTTCGCCATCTGCTTCGCGCACTCTTCGGCGAGCAGCCGGCGCTGGAACATGAGGCCGGTGATCTGCTCCGCGATCTGCTTGCTGATCCGCAATGCACCGTCCAGCAGGTGGCTGGAACGGGTGACGCGCCGGGGGCCAGCGCGAGATTGGTGGCTGTGCCGGCGCGACGCGACGCCGTGCTGGTCGCCAGCGGATTGCGCCAGCCTGGGCCGGGCAAGGCGTATCAGGTCTGGCTGCTGTCTGGTGGCAAACCGCTTCCCAACACGCTCTTCACGGTCAACCGCTCCGGGCGCGGTGCGGCAGTCGTCCATGCGGATGGACCGTGGCAGGGCTTCGATACCGTTGCCGTCACGCCAGAGCCGGAGCGCGGCAGCCCCGGCCCGACGGGGCCAATCGTGCTGGCCGCCGCGCTGGCGCGATAGAGCGCAGCGGTGCTCGCGTCGCGTGCGGCATGCCGCGCTTCTTCCCGGTCGCGGGCCACATGCAAGGTACTTTCTTCCTAAGTGCGCCAGCTGGTGTGATAGCATCCTCATGCCGCATGAATTGCGGCTTCGCGCTCACTACCAGGCGATCAAGCGGACGGTTGCGGACTATTGGCGTGCATGTTACAATCGGGGCCTGGATACTGAAAACATGCGGCCCTGGCGGAGTACGTAGCCGTTTGTATGCAGGATGCACAGGAATCTAGGGATATATAACGCGCAGATACCGGATATGTCTCCGGTGTTGTCGAAGGCAGGCACAGAGGTCCGGCGCCACGGTTGGCGGCGGGAGCGGAGGACCAACATGGCGAAGGGTGACCGCCCACAACAGAAGGGTATCGGCTCCGCGCTTATCGGGCTCATTAATCCGATTCGCGATCCCAGCTTGCTCGTCGGCATTATCTTCGACTTTGTCTGGATCGGTTTCAGCAATCCGGCCACCTTTCTCCTCTATCTCCTCGGCTTCTGGATCGCGATCAAGGGCCTCATCTGGCTGCTGGTCAACTTCGCCTTCTCCTTCGTCTACCTCCTGCGCAAAGCCGGCTGGTGCCTCCGTAATCCCCGGCTTGCCTGGCGTCTGCTAGAAGCACTCGGCACCGAGGAGATCATCGTCGGTGGTCTGCGCCCCGACATGTTCGCCACCGAGGACGGCGGCTTGCATGAAGGTCAGATGGGGATGATGGCTGGTATGATGGCAGCGCAATACGGTTACGGCTCGCCGCTGAGCGCCCCGGTCAACGGCCAGGGCTACGGCCCCGGTGGCTATTCCGACGCCGCCGAGTATGATGAATACGGTGAGTATCGCGGCAATGGCGCCGGAAATGGCTACGGCCAGTATGACCGCCAACCGCAACCCAGCCTCCGCCTGGACGAGCAAAGCGAACAGATTCGCGAGCTATTGAGCTCATACTCCAAACTCATTGGTGACTGGATGGGCTTTACCGAAGAGAAGTGGCGCGCCGTCAGCGATAGCCAACTTGGCTGGAAACCCTTGCGTGGCCGCTGGAACGGATGGGAAGAGATCTACGGCGACTCCTTCGGCGCTCACGAGCAGCAGTCCGCTGGCGCCAGCGATGCCATGCAGCGCCGCTATGACAATGCACAAAATAAAGGCTCGGCAGCCAGCGCGGTGGCCTGCTTCCTGCATGACCTGGACGCGCTGCGTCAGAGCATGATGGTCCTCGACGGCGGCGAAGAAGTCGAGATGCCACGCATGGGTGGCATTGACTCGCGCCCGCAACTTTCGCAGCGGACCAACAAGTCACCCATCATCAAGAACCCCATGATCGTAGACGCGGACCGTTAGCACCGCACCTGGGGTCACTTGGAGGAGATTCGCGCATGCGTGACACGTCGCTCCGCTGGGGGCTGGGGATGGGGGTGCTCTCCGCCGCCGCTGGCACGGGTGCGCTGCTGCTGGGGGCGCTCATCGAACCGTTCAAGCACGTCACCACGGCCGACGCGGTCGCGCTGGCTGTTTTCGTCCGCGGCATGCTCGTACTGATCTCGCTCGGTCTCGCGCTCGGTCTCGCCTACTATGGTGGGTTGCGCGTAGCTCGCACCTACTTTCAGTCTCTAACTGCCTCCGCCGACTCCACCGAGACTACCAACACCGCCCTCGCCTCGCTGCTCGGCAGCTCCGTACTCGGTACGTCGCTGATCCGTAAGTACGCAGTGCTGGCCGGTGGATTGACGATGTTCTGCTACTGGCTGATTACCAGCATGTACATCTTCGTCCTGCCGCCCACCGATCAGACGGTTACGCCGCGGAGCAACCTCCTCAACTTCATCGAGACGCGCGTGCTGCTCGGCGTCATTTACGTCATCTTCGGCCTTGGTCTCGGTGGATTGGGAGGCCGTGCTCCTGCCGCTCGCCTCCTCCTGGACCGCATCGCCCCGCCCCGGCAGCCCGCCGCACTTAAGCCGGCGGCGCTCCCGGTAGCGCCTGCCCAACCTACCCCGGAAGTCGCTTCTCCTTCTCCTGCCGCTGGCTCGTCCGCAGTCCTTGCCGCCTCGACGGAACCCGTATCCAATGCGCCCGCCGCCGAGATGCCCATCTCAGACATGTAGCTTCCTGATCTGCCACCGGTGTCCTCGCCGGTCCGCGCTCTCTTCGGTCCGCCCGCGACTCCAGCCCGCGCCGATGTTGTGTCACTCGTGAGGGGCAGCGACGCTGCGGGAGCGGGCCGAGAGCGCGGTGGTAGCACAGGGAGCGAGATTGCCTTAGACAGCAGCCGTTACTGGGGCCAGCGCACTCAGCAACTGCTCCAGCTGAAACGGCTTGGCGAGCATGCCGTCGGCATTGAGATCCTGTGCCTTCTCCAGATTGGCCCAGGCTGACAACAAGATGATCTTGTGCTTCGTCCGCTCGGCGGGGTTCGCCTCCAGCTCGCGCATCACCCCCCAACCATCCACCACGGGCATCAACAGATCGAGCAGCACGACACGCGGGGCGCTTGTGGCAAGGTGGTCGAGCGCCTCGCGTCCGTTGGTGGCGGTCTCGGTCGGGTACCCTTCCAACGAAAGCATCTCGACGAGCATCTTGCGAATAGCGGGATCATCGTCCACGATCAATATGGTCGGCGTGTGTGCCATGCCTGTTCTCTCCTGTGCGCCGTCTATGGCGACGCTACCTGTGGTCCGCTCACTCCAAAAGATAATGCCATTGCTGCCGAGAAACCGCTGCGATCATGCCAGTGAACGTGCGGATTGTGCCTCCTCAGCATCCACGATGTAGGGCAGGCTGAACTGGAACTGTGATCCTTGACCATACTCGCTTTCGACCCAGATATCACCTCCCATCACCTCAATATACTTGAGGCAAATCCAGAGACCCAATCCTGTTCCGCGCACCGCTGTCGTCAACGAGCGCGAGAGTCGCACGAACTTCTGGAAGAGTTTTTTCTGCTCGTCCGGCGTGATGCCCTCGCCCCAGTCGCGGACCTCCGTTACCACCCACCGCTCCGGCGCCTCACTGGATAGCGCGCTGGCGCGTCCCTGCCGCGCCAGCGTCGCGCGATCCTCGATACGCGCCGTGATCTGGCATGGCATGCCCGCGGGTGAATATTTTATCGCGTTACCCAGCAGATTGGAGAACACCGTCGTTAGTTTCTTCTCTTCCGCCAGCACCCAGAGATTCTCCGGTATCTCCAGCCGCATGCGCGGCTTCGCGTCCGGCGCCAGCGTCGCGATAGCCTCCTCCGCGGCCGAGCGCAGGTTTACCGGTTGGAGGTCCAGCTGAAGTGTCTGTGACTCGATGCTATTGGCGTCATGCAGGCGATCAATCATCCCCATCAGCTGATGCGTGGACTGGTGGATCTCGGTCGCGAACTGATCCAGTTTCTCCTGCTCCAGTTTATGCCCATGGCGGCCAATGAGTGTCACATAGCCCTCGATGGCCGTCACCGGCGTGCGGAACTCGTGCGAAACGGTCAGAATAAAGTCATCCTTGAGCCGGTCTAACTCTTTCTTTTCCTCCAGCGCTTCGTTGAGCTGCCGATTGAGCCGTTGCTGGTCCTCGAAGATCCGGGCGTTGTCAACGGCGGACGCACCCTGCTCCGCCAACCCTTGCAGCAGCACCGTCTCCTCCGAGGAGAAGTGATGCTCCTGCCCCGGCGTGTAGACCACGAGCAATCCCAGCGTTTTCTCGCCACGCAGCAGTGGCAGCACCAGGCACGAGCGAATACGGTGCTCCGCGAGTAGCCGCCCCACGCTGGTGTCGTCCTGCCATTCGCTTTCCAGATGGTCGAGCACCTGGAACTGGCCGCTCTTGATGATATCGTTGAGGCCGCGCCAATCGAGCGGCACGCGTGTGTCACGCAGCGGCGTATGGGGGCCGTCTACGTGGATGTTGGCCACCTTGCCAATCAGTGCATCTTTCGCCGCATTCAGCTCGAACACCGCGCAGACCGTTGCGCTGGTTAGCACCGCCGCTTGCGCCACCAGCGCCGAGAATGTCCGTTCCAGATCCAGCGAGGCGTTGAGGGTTAGCACCGCGTTGTTGAGCCGCGAAAGCTGCTCCTGCCGGCGCCGTGCGGTATCCAGGGTATGTTTCTGCGCATTGGTCAGCAGCGCGTTCTGAATGAGGACGGCGGCCGAGCGAGCAATCGCGCTGAAGAGCCGCTCGTGCTCTGGCGCGTAGGTATCTATGCGCGGGCTGCCAGCCACTATCGCTCCCAGAAAGTGATTGCCGATGATCAGCGGCGCCGCGAGCACTGATTGCACCGGCGTACCGTTCTCCCATCCCAGCACACATAGCTCGGGGTGTTGCGCTCGCTCCTCCGGTGTGGAGACACGCACGGTCTGGCCGCGCCACACGGCGCCCCACCACGGCGGCAGGTGGGAGGCGAGGATCTGGCCGGTCGGGACACTCACGTTTTCGTGTTCGGCAATCTCGAACGAGACGACGTCGTTGCTGGGAAAGTAGAGGGCTACGGCGAAGGAAGGCGCGTCAATCATGCGCCGCACCACGTCGCGCAGGCGTGGATAGAGCGCTCGCGGATCACCGCCGGCAACGTCGGACCCCAGCACATCCAGCAACTCAGCCTGGCTGGCATTCTGGCGCGCGAGGTCCGCGGCGAGCATTCCACGGGCGACGCGGTCGGCATGGAGGATCAAGAGCTCCATGTCGCGTGGGCTGAACGACCAGAGCGGGTCCCTGTTGTATACGGCGATGACGCCGATGACATCGGTGGCAGGGCGCGTCATTGCGAGTGTGCTGGGGCGTAGAATAGGCACCGCCAGATGCCAAGGCGCATCGGGGTCCGGCGGCGCGGACCCACCCGGCAGCGCCCGGCAATCCTCACCCTTCAAGAGAATCGCCTCGCCGCGCTCCCAGGTAAGCCCGATGAGCCGTTCGCCCTTACGGTATGTACGGGTATTCATCGTAGCCGGCAGGAGCTGTGTGGACTGAATCTCGATCTCGTCAAACGGGTTCGCATCATCCTCCACATTTGGAAAGCTGGGGTGCGACGGAATGGACGCAAGAACGCCGGAATGGCTTGGCGCGGGACCGACCAGGGGATGCGTAGGCAGCGGCGGCAGCACTGGCTGCGAGGCGCGGCCCGGCGCGCCGAATGGCCCCAGGTGCGACTCCAGGCGCGGGCGCGTCCGCCGTGCGCGCAGCACAAAGACGTGCCGCGTGTCGTCGAGCGTGGCAATCTCGCCGCCGTCGGCGCGCACGAGAGCCATTGCGCCATCGAGCGCGGCGGCGAAGAAATCGGGTATAGAGCCGCTCTGCGCGAAGAGGCTCTCGGCCTCGCCGCTCAGTGACGAGCGCAGTCCGCCCCCTTGCTCACGACTTTCGAGCGCCGGTTTTCCGGCGCCAGCGGCGTCTGAGTGGTGGGGCGACGGCGACATTAGCGGCATGGATTGGTCCTCAATACTGCACTGGATATTTTTGCTGGAAGCGCTCGCGTTTTCGGGGACAGATCGAGTGCGGTACTCCCGGTCATCGCCCCGAGACGCCATCCTCGGCCCGGAACGCGAGATGCGGCGGAACGGTCAGGGCAACATCGCCCCACGCTCCATCGCGATAAATGGACGGTTTCACGACAGTGTGCGCGAGCATGAGGATACCACAGGCCGGGCGCCCTGGCAACCGATGACTTGACGCGGAGCGTGGATTTCGCCACCCTTCTCCACTTCATTTTCTCTATCAGGCGGACGTATACTACAGATGGAGAACGCGACGTGATGGCACACATCCACGCACTCCGGTTAGAGGGGCTGGAGCGCCGAAACGGCGAGGAGGCGAGCTATGGAGCGCAGCAATATCAGCACTGGCACGCATTGGGAGACAACGGTTGGATACTCACGGGCGGTCCGTGTGGGGAACGTTATCGCTGTTGCAGGCACGACGGCCGTTGACCCGGATGGCAACGTGCTCGGCCCCGGCGACCCATATGCTCAGACAGTTGCGACGCTGCGAAAGATCGGAGCGGCCCTGGAGGAGGCGGGCGCAAGCCTGCAGGATGTGGTGCGAACACGAATGTTCGTCGTCAACATCGAAGATTGGGAGCAGATTGGCCGGGCGCACGGAGAGTTCTTCGGCGCGATTGCGCCCGCCGCTACCATGGTTGAGGTGAGCCGCCTTATCAGCCCGGAGCTGCTCATCGAGATCGAGGCTGACGCGATAGTGGCGAATCCCGCCCGGTAGACTCGCTTCAGGAGGAGGAGGGCGCTCAGCCCTCGATGATATGGCAGGCGGAAAGGTACGTGCTGTCGGCCACTTTATGTAGTGTAGAAGCGTAGGAATCCGTGACGGCGTCGCCGTGTGGCATGTAGCGCTGGCCTTGAAGCGCCAGGGAATCCCCACTGGCGGTACCGTACATCGGCGCGAACAGATAGAGATTGATAGTCTTGCCGTTCGGACTGAGCACACCGGTTTCCATCGTGTAGGAGTTGAGGGCGCTCCTCTTCACCGAGTTTGTGTAGGAGCAGGTAGTATAGGTCCCCGAGATCGAGCGGTCCGCATGCAGGTCGAGCTTCAGATAGAACGCCTCGGAGAGATGTTCGTACGGATGGCCCGATGTGTCGAAGCGCGTGATGCTCAACGGCCCATACCAGAGGCCGTTCAGAGAAGCGTCCGTCGCTACCGCGGGAGTGACATCGTTCGGATCCGTTAGCGCGGCGATGCTGTTCGCGCGTGCGTATCCCAACACGCCTATTCCCAGCACGACAAACACCAGCACACTAATCGCCACCAACTTCCCATTGTTTCGCACGCTTGTATTCTCCTTTTCCTCACATGTATGTACGTCGCTTGAACAGCATTCCCTCACTGTTTACACGCTGACAGAGCCCGCATGGTTTCGTGAAACGTGTGTAATGAATGGAAAGTCCGCGCCACGCCGACTCTCAGATCTCGCTAAGTGGTGCAGCCGGCAAGCGTGTGCGAGACGGAGGCCTCGCGGATGAGGCGGTGCCGCCTGCGCCTGCGCGTGGGTCAACGGGTGCCGATCCCGGCGCCGACCCCGCCGCCTCCCGCCCACGCCGTCCGCCCGAACCCGGTAGCGCGCTGCTCCCTTCCGTCGCCTGCACGTGCCGGTTGCATCTCTAAGGTAATGACAGGCAATTTTTCAGTATGCTGTGTCAGAATGTGAAGGATGCGACGTATATACCGTTATGTGGATAGAGACACGTCTTTGACGCCCGCGGCGGCCCTCTGGAAAGATGTCGGACGAGATCACATGGGAGTAGTTTTATTGGGCCTGCCGCAGATGGTGACACAGTATGGATATCCAGTGCTGCTCGGCGTCGCGCTTATCGCGGCAGCCGGAACGCCCATCCCCCTCACGAGTCTCCTGCTGGCTCTGGGCGCCGTCAGCGGCGCGCGCGGCGGCCCCAACTTCACGTTGCTGGTCGTTTTCGGCACGCTGGGATCGGTCGCGGGTGATGTAATAGACTATGGCGCCGGCAGGTTCGGCGGCGCGCCGCTGCTGGCATGGCTCGCGAGCCACCGGCGCCTACAGGGGGGGCGCCTGGAACGGGCGCGCCATTTCCTCGAACGGCGGGGTGGCCTTGCGATCTTCTTCACACGCTTCGCCTTTACCGCCGTCGCCAGCCCCATTAGCGTGCTCGTGGGCGCCTCGCGGTTGAAGCCACTGATATTCCTGGCCTGGGACTTCGCTGGGGAGCTGGTCTATGTGCTGTCTATGCTCCTGTTGGGCCGTGTGTTCGGCGGCGATCTGGCGGAAGATGGCGCATTTGGTACGGTGCTAGCGCTGGTGACGATTCTTGGCGTAGTCGTGCCGCTGCTGGCGGTAGGAATCCGCTGGCTGCTGACCATCCGCTCGCGCCGGTTGCGTCCGCCGGCACGGGCGCTGCCTGGCGACACCGCGGGCATGGATGATCTTCCCGCATCAGTCGGGCTGCCCATTCGGTAGCGCATTTCAGCGTTCCTTCAGCGAATTGGCGGTATGTCTTCAGGGGCATGTCGTACGCTCCGGGCGAGGCTGCTGAAAGCGGGCCTCGCGCGATCTGGCGCCGCTTGTGGTCTACTGTACGAATAGACGGCATCCTTCACAGCACCGATTGCTTTATACGCGGAGGGTGCGGAGTTCACAGCCTGGCAAGGAGTCCTCGGAATGACGGCACTACGCGGTGATGCAACGGGCGGCGGACAGCACCGCCCCACCGTTTTAATCGTGGACGACGAGCCGCACATCGTCGAGTTTCTCCGCATGGGATTCGGCTATGAAGGCTTTGAGGTAACCGTCGCCATGGACGGCACGGAGGCGGTGCGCGCGGCGCTGGCCCATCAGCCGGATGTCATTATCCTGGATGTGATGCTGCCTGGCATGAGCGGCTTGGAGGTCGCCAAGCGCTTGCGCTCCTCCACCAACGCTGCGATTCTCATGCTTACGGCACGCGATGAAGTGGACGACCGAGTGACCGGGTTGGATACCGGCGCGGATGATTACGTCACCAAGCCATTCGCCTTTAAGGAGCTGATGGCGCGGGTGCGGGCTGTGCTGCGCCGGCGCGGCACCAATCTGGACCGGACGTTGTCATTTCAGGATGTCACGCTGGACCGTGAGACGCGCATCGTGACGCGCGGAGATGCCGAGATCGAGCTGACGCCACGCGAATTCGAGCTGCTGGAGCTGTTCCTGATGCACCCTCGCCAGGTGCTGACCCGCGACGCCATCCTCGCCCGCATCTGGGGCTATGATTACGAGGGTGATGATAATGTCATCGAGGTCTTCGTTCGCCACTTGCGCGAGAAACTGGGCGATACGCCGCCGCGACTGATTCAGACGGTGCGCGGCGTCGGCTATGTGCTTCGAGGGTAGGACGGCGCATGAAAAGCAGAGCATGCATGCGCGGGGTGGTCGAGCG
Source organism: Ktedonobacterales bacterium (assembly GCA_035310125.1). GTDB lineage: Bacteria > Chloroflexota > Ktedonobacteria > Ktedonobacterales > JADMIN01 > DATGEP01. The sequence goes on along the minus strand of DATGEP010000201.1, from coordinate 75,091 downwards.
AGTGCGCACGTGGGGCGAGCAGCTCCCATTACGCTGGCGGCTGGCGCTTGTCACCTTCGCGTTGCTGGCCTTGCTGCTGGGTGCGCTGGGTGGGCTCATCTCGTTTACTGAGCAGCACGCGTTGCTCGCGAACCAGGCGGCGGCGCTCTACAACGAAGGGCAACTGGCTGCCTCCGTCCACGTGGACTCGGATGTGCTGGCTCACCGTTTGGCCGGGGCGAATACGGGCGTGATGATTTTGTTGCCTGACGGAACGAATGTAACACCAACCAGCAGCACGCCAGAACTGGAAGCTCCCGCGCAGGTGACGATCAGCTCCAGCGATCTTCAACGCGCACTCAACGACCGGGCGCCAGATACCTACACCTATCTCGTTGAACGCGACACAACGGGACAGCGCCAGCTCGTCGTGCTCTTTCCTGTCTACATTAGCTACCAGGGAGCTCCGACTACCGCCCTGCTGATTCTGCACACTCCCACCGCGCCCATTGACCATGCGGTCGTGGCGACACGGCTGATTCTCACCATTGGCATGTTTGCCGCGCTCGCCATCGCCGCCGCGCTCATTTTTCCGCTGGTGAACACCGCGCTGCGTCCCCTCCGGACGATGGAGCAGGCCAGCCGGCGTATCGCCGATGGTGCGCTCTCGCTGCGCCTGGAGCCGCCGCCGGCACATGACGAAATCGGCAATCTGGCGCGATCCTTCAATATCATGGTGGCGCGGCTGGAGGAGACATTCGCGCGGCAGAAGCGCTTCGTGGCCGATGCGGCGCATGAGCTGCGCACGCCGCTCACGGCATTGGGCGGTGGCCTGGAGATGCTGCTGATGGGCGCGGATCGCGGTGATGTCGAGGCTTCGCGCCGGTTGATGCGCGGCATGTATGCGGAGACGGAGCGCATGCGCCGGCTGGTGGAGGATTTGCTCACGCTCACACGGCTGGACGAAGGACGCGCTGGACTGCGCCTGGAGCGCATCGAGCTGGGGCCGCTGTTAGAGGATGTGACGGAGCAAGCGCGTCAACTGGCTAAAGGGCAGGAGATTCGCTGCGACGTGGCGGAAGGGCTGCCGCCCGTACGGGCCGATGCCGACCGCGTCCGTCAGGTGCTCCTGAATGTAGTGGAAAACGCCCTGAAATTTACCCCAGCACCAGGAAATGTGGAGCTGGTGGCGCGTCCCGCCAAGAACGACGCGGGCGGCGGAGTGGCTGTGGAGGTGCGCGATACGGGCGCGGGTATCTCCGCCGATGCGCTGCCCCATGTCTTCGACCGCTTCTACCGCGCAGATCCCGCGAGGGCCCGTGCTGGCACCCGGCCAGGTGGAAGTGGCCTGGGGCTGGCAATCGCGAAGAGTCTGGTGGAGGCGCAAGGCGGCACGATATCTATCGCAAGCAAGGAAGGCGCCGGAACAGCAATTACCATCGTGTTACCTGCATGGCGGGACTAACGCGCGCCAGGGGCTTGCATACTGGTGTATAATGCGCGGCAACGAATATGATGTGCCCGTAGAGGCATCGCTGGTAGGGTAGAGCCAGGATGGTGTACCCGCCAAAGGGGCCAGCGATCCGGATCTCTTAGAGATGGGCGTGCGCGCCCACTAGATCAGCATTCCGCCGCTCCGTTACCTACTCACAATTCTGGCATCGTTTCCGGTCAGTGGCGCATGCCGTGTATGTACACCACGAGGGCCATTCACCGTTCCGTGGAGACTGCCTTCGAGCATTGGTGGTCAGTATCTGGTGGGAGGTGTGATCATAGCGAGCCGCGGTCCAGAATCATCTGAGCTAAATTGCGTAAAGGTGTCGTTGATCTGTACAGCAGCCGAAAGTATGTGGTACAGTTTCGTTGATTTCCGTCCGGTTGGCCGCCGGTCCTCTTGAGCGAGCGACACTGGCGCCGGGATGTTGAGAATCGGCTACGTGGGCAATCAAATGGTGGATGACCCACGTCTGAGCACAGAGGGGAGATTGGTATGCACGCGAGTATCACAACAGTTCATTTGCAGCCCGACAAGATTGCCGAAGCGACGGCGCTGTACCAAAACAACGTCGTGCCGTTCGTCAAAACCCAGCACGGCTTCCAGGGCATGTATCTTCTCACCGATCCCTCCGGTACAGGTCAATCTATAAGTCTGTGGGAGTCCGAAGCCGATGGGCAGGCGTATGAGGCGAATGGGGTCTACCGCGAGCAAGTGAGCAAGTTCGCCGCTTTCTTTAGCGCGCCGCCCTCGCTGGCAACCTATGATGTCGCCGTAAAGGCATAAATGATACGCAGACCGCTGCGATGGGGCGACTTCCTCATGTGGGAGTCATAAGGTGTTTGTGGGTCCATACCTCCGGCGTCGCGTGCGCTGGGACACTCCTTTGATGGCGTGAAAATGATAAAAGCGGAAGAAACGATCAGCACGATGTATGGGCAGGCTGGATCAGCAAGGTCCATTGATGCTGACAACATAGACGAATCTCCAACACTTCCACTCCTTGTGCTCGCACCCGCACCCGCGGAGATGAGTACAGTGTGTCCGCCGCCCAGCATGGCGACAGTTCTTGACCTTGGCGATAAAGAATGCGGCGACGGCCCCCTCGAAGTGATCGCCCACGCACTGCGCCAGGCTGCCATGGGAACCGGTCTAGAGGTACATACGACGAATGAGGATGTGGCAGTTGCGTTGCTCGTATGGTGCCGGATGGTCGGTCACAACGTGACAGAACACGGCGCCGGGCGATTCTTCATACATCCGGCGCCCGCGCGCACACCACGTTTCCCGCCCTTGAGGGAATAGCAACTCGGGCGCGGGTGAGACCACTCGCGCTCTTCCTGGCCCCCAGATGAGTCGCGCCATATCAACGGCGCGATTATTCCTGCTGAGGAATGCCGTATCATCTCTCTCGATGAGCTTGATACGAATGCGAGATTTTTGTAATCACCGGGCCTATGTCGGTGTGCTCGACGTGGATTGCTCCGCCTCGTCCGCATTCGCGCTCCAGTGAGCGTCCAACGCATTCGCGCCGTTGGCTGTGATGTCCTGTTTTCCGGAGGTATCACGCGACCCGGCGCCCCGACGATACTGATCCAGAGAGCCGGGAAGCTCACGTTCCGCTTCGTCCGCGAGCCGGTTGAAATTGCGCCTGAGAAAAAACAGGAAGACGACGATGATAATGATCGCCGCGATACCGAAAACGATGCCAGTCGGTCCAGTGAACCGATCTACATTCTTGCCGAGAATGAACCCACCGAAGCCATATATCGCCGCCCAGATGATGCCGCCCGCCGCGTTCGCGAGAAAGAACGCCGGATAGCGCATATGGTTGACGCCCGCGAGGAACGCAGCATACGTTCGCAGAATTGAGACGAAGCGCCCGAAGAAGACCACCTTCCCGCCATGACGCATAAAGAGCAATTGCCCCAGTTTCAGCTCGCGCTCGCGCACATGGATGAATCTGCCGAAGCGTCGAAGCAGACGATATCCGCCCTCTCGCCCGACGAAATAGCCGAGGTTGTCGCCGAGGATCGCGCCCGCCGCCGCCGCCACGACAACCACGAAGATATTGAGGTGATGCGTGCTGCCGGCATAGATCGCGGCTGTCAGCAGCATGGTCTCGCCAGGAAACGGGATGCCCGTGCTCTCGATGGCGACGAAGATCAGCACCGCCCAATAGCCGTAAAGCGCCAGCAGGTGGTCGAGATCCTGAATGGCGAAGTGCATGCTGGGAGCCCTCCTGGTACGATGTGCCGGCACGTCTGGCTGAATGACACGCTGATGCCATAGGCAAAACGTATGCCATGTTCATAGTACGCTGGATGGCGTATTCGAGTTCACCCGCTTCCGGACGCGAAGGCGTATTGCAGGGTGTCGCATGCGGCGCCGGTTATAGTCAAGTAGGTGAAGGCCGGTCGCCGTCACGATGCTCGACTCGACGAAACAGTCGCCGGGGGCCGGCCCGAACTTCGGCCTCATGGTCGCTCCCGGTAGTGCCGATGTCGCGCCCCTACGCATCAATCCGCGCATAGAACACACCGGGCGCGCACTGGAGCGCCAGCTCCTGGCCCGCGAGGCGGTATGGCGCTCCCAACGTCGCGGCGGCATCGTACCCAACCGGAGCAGCCAGCCGGAATGTCGCGCCGGATGTTGCGATATAGATCGGACGCACCGTGCCGCCGACACCGCGCGCAAAGGAATATGCCCACCGTGCCGGGCGGTCCGGGGTGATGAGATAGTCGTCGTCCGAGGGCCAGGGATAAACGGTCGCCAGACGCTCATCCTGCGGCTGGGGAGTGAGACTGCCCTCGGCTAAGCCACACAGCGCCTCCACGAGCAGCTCGCCGCCCATTGTGGCGCACGTCCATTCCAGCTCCGCCTGCGTGATGCCTTCCTCTACGGGAATGGCGCGCTGGGCGACGATAGGCCCGCTATCCAGCCCTTCATCCATGATATGAACGGTCGCGCCGGTCTGTGTGTCGCCATTACGAAACGTCCAGAAGAGCGGATCGGGGCCGCGATTATCGGGCAGCAACGAGGGATGCACATTCAGGCAGCCCAAACGCGGTAAGCGCAGCAGCGCGGAGGGTATGCGGCGCGAGAAGCACGCTACACAGATCGCGTCAGGTGCGAATGCGGCCAGCGCCGCGAGGGTACGCGGGTCACCGAGCTGGCGAAGCTCCAGGAGAGGAATGTCTCGTGCGGCGGCTATCTGGAGAATCGAGTCGTCGTCACGAGCCGGAGACAGCAGCGGTAGGGTACGCCGCCTGATAGCGGTCGGGGGGCGCGGCGGCACGATGTATGGTACGTCGGGATCGGCGACGGAAACACCGGAGAGCGCCGGTAGCGCCACCGCGCGCACGGCAACGCCGGCTCGAAGCAGCGCCTCAAGCGGCGGGCGTGAGAATGCGCCCGCCATGCCGAAGAAGACGCACGAGATAGCGGATGGCGACATCGTATTTGGCCTCAGCGAAAGCGGCGGATCGGGAACCAGCATGCGAGATGCGCTGTATCAACGCCCAGCAGCGCACCGGCGGGTGGTTGCGCCGGTGTGGCAGCACTGGACGCCGCCCCTGGAATTGCACACGGGTAATACACGCGAGACACAGCGGCTCCTTTAGAGTGTGCATCATATTGTGTCAATGCGTCCTTCTCTGTGTCAGCCGCGCTGGAGTGTTCCTGTCTCGGTGTGAGGGGCTATACAGGGAAGGTAACGCGCTTTACACTATACACCGTGCGGTCAGCAGACGCGATTTACGAACCCTGGCCGGAGAGAGGAATGTGACGAGATAGGGCGCACGGGCGCGCCAGCACCGGAGAGGCGACAACGATGTACTACGCTCTGGAGGAAGCCGCGAGACTCTTGCAGGTGAGGAAAACCACGTTGCACAGGTGGCTGCGTACGGCCACGATCACCCCGCCAATTCTGGAAGCATCGGTTATTTCGTCCGACCAACTGTACGAGCTGGCACGCCGCCATAAGCGCCCGCTCGCGGCGCTCTCAGCCGAAAACGGACCGCTAGAGGCGCTCACGCACGAGCTCCAGATGCTCAAATCGAGGGTTGAGTGGCTAGAGCGCAAGCTGGACGGTGGGATAGACACGCCGAAACGGGATACGCAGATTGACGACGACACACGCGCGCTGGAGCGCGTTATGAATGAAGCAATTGGCTTCGTATTGGATGCCGCGCATCAGTCTGGCCAACGCCAGGAGCCTATCGTCATTACGAGTTTCGGCCCGGAGGGCGTGTTCCAGCGGGCCGCGCGGCTGCGAGCGCGCTGGATAGCGGCGCTGCGCGCGGCATTGGATGCCCGATGGGATATTGTGCATCTTTACTATGGAACGCCAGGGCCGGCGCGCTCGAAAGGGATCGTCGAGAATCTCATTGGGCTGCTGAGCGCAGCCGGAAACTACAATCCAGTATACGTTGACACCTATCAGGTTGACTCGCGGGCATGTGAATATATCCTGGCTCCGGGGTGCGGCCTGTTCAAGCTGGTTTTGCCACGTGGTGGCGAGCCGGCGAGCTGCGACGTAATGAGCGAGGGTGCCGAGTACGAGATGCTTTCCGCAATGCTCAAATCGCTGTGCGGCAAGAATCACGCATTGTTACAGCGGACACCACCAAACGCCGTTGGATTCAGCAGTGCGCTCGCGGAGGCCGATTATCAAGAGGGCAACCGCTGCCTCGTCATGGACGGGTTGAGTGAGGCCCATGTGCCGTTTTCGATCTATGAGACACGCGCGACGATCCTTAAAGAGAAAGCGACGGCCGAGGGCGAATTGGGCGAGGTTAACCGCCTGCGCCAGCTCATCACGATCCGAGAGCGCCGGAATGAAGCATTCGAGGCCGAGCTGCGGGACTTCCGCGTCCGCGATATCTGCACAAAGCAGTCAATTCTTCGTCTGGTTCGCGACGGCGTCTTCTCTCCAACGGATCGGCTGCTCAAAAGCGGTGTCCTGACCGAGCCGCAGCGTGCGCAGGTTCTCGAAGAGCTGGCGAAGCGACTAGAAGAAAGACACCATCATTACCAGCTAGCATTGCTAGAGGAAGACACGGTGGAGCGTCTCTATCCCCAGATGCGCCGGTTGTTCTGGATGGTGAAGCAAGGGTACGTGGTCCTTATGGAAACCCTGCACAATGTCCAGGCACACGGCAACGTCGAGGTAGACATCTCAATCGCCGACGCGAACCTTGTCACGGCTTTCTACAACTATTTTGAGAAGGAGCTCTGGGAGCGGATTCCTGCTCAGGAGAAGCACCGAGGTCGCATCATCAAATGGCTGCGCATGCAGGCGAACGGCCTGCGAAGCATGGACCAAGACTCACCCACACGCAATGAGCAGGTGAGTGAGCCTTGACGAACATTTGGCACGCGCACGCCATACATGGCGTGCGCGTGCCAAATGCGGGCAAACGGTGTGATTACACGCCGTTGAGCCAGCTCGCAGGCGCGGGCACCGGGCATTCATCCCGATGGGCATACCAGATCTCGACAACATGTGGTAGGACGCCGAGCGACCGGGCGGTCTGCCGCATAGCGCTGGCCAGGATGTCCTCCTCTGGGGATGTAGCCATCCGCTCCTTTGCAGCCGCATAGTGGGCCGCAAACAGCTCCGGTGGGACGAGCAGGTGCGCTGCCCAGAGATCGGCGCTGGTTTCCTGGGCGGCGTCCTGAAAGGCGGCAAGCGACGTGTCCAACCAATCCAACACTTCGCCGACAGTGGTGGTATACATGCGCCCAAGCGCGATGTGTCCAAGCTCATGAGCCAGAGTGAACAGTTTTTCCTCACGCGGCAGATTCGCGCGCACGTTGATGAGAACCGTGCGGCCGCAGCTGACGGCGAAGCCCTGCAAACTGGTGAGGTTGTGCGTCTCGTCAAAGCGAATGCCCTTGATCCGGCATGCCTCGATGAGTCGCTCCAACGTCCACTCGATATGCGGAGGATCGTCCAGCTGGGTGCCGGTGAGCGGACTTAGTGTCGGGTGTTCGTGCACTATCTGTGTCACAACCTGTGCTCCCCTTCGGTAGTATGTTGCCCGGATGGCACGGAAAGGAGGCACGTACCGTCCAGCACGAAGCTGGGCGATTGTCTCCGTCTACCGGCCGGGCGGGGTAGGTACCTTCTTCCATGTGCCACCTGCCCTCTCCGGCCAGCACCATCAGGCGTTACTCACCGTCCAGCGACTCGGCATCCCGCACCTTGCGGAGAATCTCGTCGCGGACGATGTCTTTAATCTGATGCACGACATGGAGCAGATCTTCTAATAAGGCGCCTTTGTCTTTCAAGACCGTGTCCATGTGAACGGAAAGACTGATGGGGATGTCATGCACCGGAATCTGCAGATCGTCCAACACATCCTCCGGTACCGTGTTAAATCCGACCGCGGCCATCAACAGCGTGCGCTCGTCCCGCGTCGCTCCGAGCGCTTCCGTGACACAATTCGCGAGCGCACCATCCACGAGCACATGACCACGCTCCAATTTGCCAACCCATGAGGAATCGAACGGCCAGTCTTCCTCATGCGTGTCTTTCCAAATCTGATGCAGACGGATGGCAAGGTCGGCCTGCGTCATGAACATGCTATGTCCATGGGAATTGGGGGAGCGGCGCTTGGACTCTCGGAATCTCTTCACGAGCTTACCAAAGCGTTCGGCCTGCTCCCTGCGCTGTGGATTCATCCCGGCCATGCTTCACTGCCCCTTTCCGACCACCGGACGAAGCCCAGCGGTAAGACGGAGCCGCATGGAGATGGCTCGCTAGTATCCACTCCAATGTGCCGCGTACCATGGTGCCCTCACTGTCCGGTGGACTGATGTGCCCGCACAAACAAGGTGCGGGCGAAACTCCGCGGACGCGCTATTACCCCTATGGTTGCGAACGAATCGTCTTTGATATGGCAGCTCACCAGCGAGCCGCAGGTGAACATCTCGCCGTACTTCGCGGCGCCGCGCGCACGTGGTGCTGGCTCGATTACGAGTTGTATCTACCTCGGCAAAACGGGTGCCGACAGCGAGCGCTGACGTATGGCGGCGCGGCAGATACCGGTGTGAAATGCGGCTGGCGGAAAAGAGAAGCCTCGGTCGCTGCACACGCAAACGCCACACGAAGGCTGCATGGACTTGTATCGTGTCCGCCATACTACCACATATCCAGTCTGCGTCGCAGTCTGATATCTTCATTCCATCTATTCTCCTAGACCGGTTGTCGGCACAGCACCGAGCGGGCGCCTTCCAGTGCCTTGATGTGAATGGGGAGGGATTGGGCGGGTGAGAGGATGCGCGTCCCGCGAGATGCCACAACATGACGCGGCGGAGCCACACCTGTACGATGGCCGGTGCGCTTCGTGTGCGAGCTGAGTGGTCCCAGATGACTCCCATTGTTCTCCTCCTGGCGACAGCGCATGGGTGATCAGTCAATCATTCGCCCCGGTCGCTGCCGCAGCTAGGAAGCCGTACTACCATAACACGACTCTTCAGGGTTATCTCACGAGGGATAGCCTCAGGAGCGAGCCACGGCGCCATGCCTCCGCTCGAAGTACATAGTGCCCGATATCACCAGGAAAGTGTAGTGCCAGTATAGACCCGCCGATTTTTACCTGCTATTTTTGGCGGGCTATTCGCAGCGCACCGCGTATCTCCACATCTCAGTATCGGGCCAGAAAGACACGTCGCCGCGCGCCCGATCACAAATACACGGCGCATCCTCGCGTACAAAAATCTACTGTAAATGTATACATACTGTAAATGTAACTAGATATCTCCTATTGGGGGCGTTATCCTGAGGGTGTTGATCGTATCCATCCAACATCTGGCCACCCGTAAAAAGGCATACGCCCGAACGGCGAGGCCGGTTCTGGAGCGAAGGAGGTGCTGGAAGCATCAGTCGTGAGAGACGCCCAAAAAGACGCGAGCCGATGTGACGCAGCGAGTAAGGCTGCATCCCACAGACTCGCGGGCGTAAGGGGCAGCAGCGGTCGGGCATGGTTGGCATGCTCCGGCCGCCAACAGAGGCCTGAACGGCCACATCAGAGGAGACTTCCCCCAATGCGTAGTGTACACTTTCCGTTCAACCTCGCAACCGGCGTGTGCTGGTTGGCAGCCAGCCAGGCTGCCGCGTTTGCGCGAATACTCGTGCTCCTGGCGATCTTGCTGGCATTCGCCGCTGGCGGGTCAAGCGCGGTCACACCTCTTAGCGCGCACGCGCAGCTCGCGATGGGTCCGCAGGTGCAGTGTCCAGGCATATCGTTGCCCTGCTAGCCATGCAGGCGTGGTATTCTGGTGGATGACACCAGCGCCACGCCATATTCCCCCCAGGGAATGGTTTTCGGGGCCATCATCCCTGGGGGATCTCTTATCATGTGCTGGTGCTATCCTTTTCCTACCGTTTCTCATCTGACCCAATCGTCTTGCTTTCAGCTGGCGTCCGCAGTCATGTTCTCAGTCGAGCACCATTAGGAGGCGATCTATGCTCATCTATTCTACGCGCTTTCCCGACCTCATCGAGTGGCAGGACGAGCGGAATTATCGCTTCGATGTTCGCAATGACCTCTTTGCGACTTGGGCTGATATACGAGATGATGAGAACCGCGTCCGCGCCCTTTTTCATGCATTTGAACGGCTCGCCCGCTACGATGATATGCCGATTTCAGCCCACCAACGCATGGCGATCCAGAAGATCAAGGCGAAGTTCTACGCCGCTATCGGCGATACCAAACAGGCGCTCGATGCGCTCGATGCTGGTTTATTCTTGGCAGTGACATTTCCAGATAATGGCGCGCTGGTGGATTTGCTGTTGTTGCGCGCGACTATTCATCAATCTGTGCTGCGTCTGCGCGACGCCGCAAATGATATCGAATACTCCCTGAGCATCCTCGACGACGAGGGCGACGAGGATGTACCCGCCGATGGAGCGATGGCGCTTTCCGGCCTCATACGTCTCGCGGGTCTGCGATTTTATCTGGCTCAATACGTAACCGCGGAAGAGCGGCTGCGCGACGCCCGACGCCTGATCGCCCACGTCCTCGCCGATCCGATCCAATCAGCGACTATTGAATGGATTCAGGCGAATCTGGAGCGGTGGCGGGGTCAGCCCGAGCGCGCTCTGCGTCACGCGAGCGCCGCTGCCAACGTCTTCTGTGAGAGCCAGAATTTGGGGACAGCCGCGCGTGTTCAGGCGCTGGTCGCCGATGCAGCGCTCGACTTTGCCGCCACGTTTGCCGCCGAAGGCGACCGCGAAAACCAGATCCGTTTTGCGCTGCCGCACATCCAGATCGCACAGGAATTTGCTACTGAGGGAGTTGATGAGATCGGCAAGGGAATGGTCCGGCTTACGCTCGCTCGCTATAGCCGTCTCTGCCGCAGAGACGAAGACCGTGTCACCATCATTGAGGATGTCGCTGGACTCGCACGCCGCGACAAAGACGACGCGTTGCTTGCCCAGGCATTCACCGCGCTTGGCGATGAGCTGCTTTTCCAGGGTAAGCGTGAGCAAGGCATGAATCTGTACCGCGCGGTGTTAGAGGTGCTTCGCGGCAGCGACGTGCCCGCGCTGGAAGTGTGGGCGCGCCGGCCGCTGCTCTACGCCGCTGAGTTTGCCATATAAAACGCGACACTCTCATCTACTTCCAGCGGCGACGTGGAAGATAAAGCGAGGGAAGCGAAGACGGAACGAAAGCGCCAGACCCAGGCTCACGCTTCCCGCTGGTGTCGCCGCTGTTCCTGGTTTGCGGTATGCTATCAAGGACTCGTGAGTACTGCACGACGAAGAACAGGTACACGAACAGGAGCGCCGCGCGATGGCACGAATTGTACACTGCGCCAAACTGGGACAGGATTTACCGGGCCTGGAGAAGCCCCCCTTTCCTGGTGAGCTAGGCCAGCGCATCTACGACAATATCTCTCAGCAGGCATGGGATATGTGGCAGGAGCAGTCCCGTCTCATCATCAACCACTACGGACTCAATCTTGCCGACCCCGACTCGCGCCAGATTCTGCGCCAGCAGATGGAAGAGTTCTTGTTCAGCGAAGAGAACAAGATGCCAGAAGGCTGGATGCCGGAAGGCCAGTCGCAGGGCAAAGGGGGTGGGGCGCCCGCGACCAAGGGCGGCGGAGCGCCCGCACGCAAGAAGTGATGGCGAACAATCCCACATTTGCGGAGCCGGCGCCTTCGCCGGTGACGTATCGCGCATCTCAAGAGCCAGCGCGCGCGGACGCGGGACGAAAACCCTCCGTAACCATGCGAGCACCGGGCGCGATCCTGCTCGTGTCGTGCTATGAGCTGGGGCATCAGCCGCTGGCGCTGGCCTCACCATTGGGTACACTGCGCCGCGCGGGCTACTCCCCCGCCGTTGTGGACACCTCGGTGGCCGATCTGACCGATGAGACCATCGCAGTGGCGCGGCTCGTGGCTATCTCCGTGCCCATGCACACCGCGCTGCGGCTCGGCACGCGCGTGGCAGCGCGCGTGCGTGCGCTCAATCCCACCGCGCGGATCTGCTTCTACGGACTCTATGCCTCACTCAACGCGGACTATCTGCTGCGGGAATGCGCCGATGCCACGATTGGCGGCGAGTACGAAGAGGCTCTGCTGGGACTCGTCCGCGCGCTCGATAGCGGCGAGCCGGAGGAAGTGCGCGGTGTGCGCACTCGACAAGCCTTCGCCGCGCCGGTGCTGGAGCGTCTGCCTTTCGCCACCCCCGCTCGTGATGTGCTACCCGCGCCGCGCCACTATGCTCATCTCGTCCGTGAAGGGATCGCCGTGCCAGCGGGCTATGTCGAGGCGAGCCGGGGCTGCCTGCATACCTGCGCGCACTGCCCCATCACGCCCATCTACGGCGGGCGTTTCTTCATCGTTCCGCGCGCCGTTGTGCTGGAGGACATCCGCGCCCAGGTGCGTGCTGGTGTCGAGCACATCACTTTCGGCGATCCTGATTTCCTGAACGGTCCCGGCCACTCGCTCGCCATCGTGCGCGCGCTGCATGCCGAGTTCCCGCATGTCACCTTCGATGCCACGATCAAGGTCGAGCATATCCTGGAGCGGCGCCAGATTTTCTCGGAGCTGGCTACGCAAGGGTGCGCCTTTATCGTTTCCGCCGTCGAATCGCTCAGCCCCGAAGTGCTGCGGCATCTTCGGAAGGGCCACACGCGCGCGGACGTGGTCGAGGCGCTGGCAATTCTTGAGGACGCGGGCATACCGATGCGCCCGACGCTGGTGGCTTTCACGCCGTGGACTACTCCACGCGACTATCTGGACCTGCTCGACTTTGCCGAAACGTACGATCTCCTGGGCAGTATTGACCCGGTGCAGTACACCATTCGGCTGCTCGTGCCTCCCGGCTCCGCGCTGTTGGCGGACGAGAGCGTCGCGGAATGGCTCGGTCCGCTGGATGAAGAACGCTTCACCTATCGCTGGGCGCACCCCGACCCATGCATGGACGAGCTGCAACACGAAGCGGCGCGACTGGTGGAGGCGGCGACGAGCGCCGGAGAGGCGCCGGACGACATCTTCGCGGCGCTGCGTGCGCTGGCTGAAGAGACGTTGGGCGTACCGGCACACGCTCGCGAACAATCGCGCGAGCGCGGGGGAGTGCGGCGTGCCCGCCGCCCTGTGCCGCATCTCACGGAAGCGTGGTTCTGCTGAGCGGAACCCACCACGGACCAGTTGGGTCCCCTCACACCACAACTCTAATTCGGGCCCTTGCCGCTGCTCGCCTCCATTTCAAGCGTCCCCATACGATCATACGGAATCCGGGTGGGTACTTGTCGTTCCGGAGTGCCACAGGTTGAAGACCTGCGGCTCATCCCGATACGGCGGAACTGCCGAATGACAACAGCCGATATCAAACGGTGGCAAGGGCCAGCGTGCCGCACGTTCTCTGCGTGGTGAGCGCGGCAGCGTGAGCAAGCGGCTGGCGAGTTGTTGCGAGAAGAAGCGCTGGCACGCAGGGTAGGATGGAATATTAGTGGAGGGCTGGCGTATGACATTTAGGCTTCCCGCCGAAGGTAGTGATGTGACGGTGAGCGACTTGCGGCGTCTCACCACTGAGCTAATTGACGAGGTGCAACGATTGCTGCGCCGCTGCGTGGATGCTGATGTCGTCTTTGTGCCGGTTGATCCCCAAGCTCACGACGCTGCCGCGTCATCCAGAGATGAGGCCGCGGTGGCATGGACGCTGGGGCACATTCTCGTTCACATGACGGCCTCCTCGGAAGAGTCCGCGGCGCTGGCCGCCGAGCTGGCACGCGGTATCCCGTATCACGGTCGCTCTCGTAGCGAAGTACCGTGGCAAGCGATGACGACAGTCGTGCAGTGCTATGCGCGGCTCGAAGAGAGTCGCCGTATGCGGCTGGCGAGCCTCGGCATGTGGCCCGGCTCGCCGCATCTGGATAACGTCTATGTGCCGTTGGAAGGTGCCCAGGCAATGGGTCCATTCGAGCGATTCCTGAGTGGATTGAAGCACGATGCTGATCATCTAGACCAGGTGCGCGATGTTGCCAGCCAGGCACGCACCTTTCGCAAGCAGAAGACCCTGTTGGGCAGATGGCGCCGCTGGTGGACAGCGCACGTGGGAAATGGCGCCACTCCTGAGGCCGTAGCTGGCAGGTTCCCCCAGAACTCAGGGCTGCTGTGACAGCCTACTTGGCCGCCACCGAAGCGCCGACCATCCGCCACCTATCTGGATCGAGCACCCATGAAGCATGACGAGTATCGCAAGCAGGTCGCGGAGAAACCAATCGCCTTGATGCACGACCTCGGCATCTGGGTCAAGCCGGAGTGTTAAGACAATCCCCCAGCAGACCGGCACAAGACGGTTGCCGATTCTGCCGGGAATTCATGTTGCGTGCGCCTGGTGCAGCAGCGCCCAGATCTTTTCCGGGCGCAGGGGCATATCGAGCGTAGGGATGCTGGGGATGCCCAGCGCATCCAGCACCGCGTTGACGATGGTGGGCGGCGCGGCGATCGCGCCCGCCTCCCCCGCCCCTTTCGCGCCGAGGGGGTTGCCGGGAGCGGGCGTCTCGACGTGCCCCAGCACAAACGCGGGCAGCTGGCGGGCTTTGGGCAGCGCGTAGTCCAGCAGGGTGCCGCTGAGTACCTGCCCCGCCGCGTCGTAGCGCACCTCCTCGAAGAGCGCCTGCCCGATGCCCTGCGCCAGGGCGCCATGCAGCTGCGCCGCGGTCAGGGCAGGATTGACGATGCGGCCACAGTCGTCCACGGCGATGTAGCGCAAAACCTGCACCTCGCCGGTCTCGCCATCGACCTCGACCACGGCAACGTGTGCGCCGGAAGCTATCGCTATGCCATCGGGTGCGAAGGAACGCCACGCCGCCAGCCCCGTGATGGGGGCGCCATTGACGGGGTTGGGCGGCTCGTGCGCGATCAGCGCCGGCTGCTCGTCAACGGCGCGGGCGAGGTCCGCCAGCGAGACGCTGCGGGCGGGGAACCCACGCACCGCGATGCGCCCAGCCGCGACCTCCAGATCGTCGGGGGCGGCTTCGAGCCGGTCGGCGGCAAGCGTGACGGCTTTCGCGCGCACGGCTTCCGCCGCCAGCCGGACCGCCGAGCCGGCAACAAGAGTCACTCTGCTGGCGTTCGTGCCGAGGCTATAGCCGGGGAGGGCGGAGTCATTCAGCTGTACTGCGACGTGCGAGCTGGGGACCTGAAAGACCTGCGCGGCAATCTGCGCGAAGGTGGTGCCGTGGCCCTGGCCCGTGGTGGCGACGCCGCTGAGCACGAGCAGCGTGCCATCCGGCAGGATACGCACGGTGGCTGCTTCCTGTAACGAATCTTTCGGGCTCGTGAGATCACCGGTTGACTCAATGAACGTGGACACACCGATGCCGAGCAGATTGCCCGCGTGGCGGTCGCGCCGCTCGCGCTGGCGCTGGCGCCAGCCGGCGTAGTCCGCGAGGGCCAGGGCGTGCTCGAGCGCCGCCTGGTAGTTGCCGCTATCGTAGACGAGGCCGGTGGGGTGGTGTAGGGAAAGGCGTCCGGCGTGAGCAGATTGCGGCGGCGCAGCGCGACGGGGTCGATCTGAAGCACGTGGGCGACGCGATCCATGACGCGCTCCACGATGTAGGTGGCTTCGGGGCGGCCCGCGCCGCGATACGCGCCGACCGGCACCTTGTTCGTCACCACGCCGATGATCTCCGCCGCCACGGCTTCGATGCGATACGGTCCGCAGACTAACTTCGCGGTTCGGATCGGGAACGTCGGATAGGGTCCGAGGAGAAACGCGCCGAGGTCCGCGATCGTTCGCACGCGCATACCCAGAACGCGCCCATCCGCCGTGTAGGCCGCCTCGACCTCGTTGATCTGCCCACGCCCATGCACCTGGGCTTGCAAGTTCTCGCTGCGGTCCTCGATCCATTTGACCGGCCGGCCATAGCGGACGGCGAGAGCGGCCGCGGCGATTTCCTCACCGAGAAAGATGGACTTGGTGCCGAAGGCGCCGCCGACATCGGCATTGAGGACATGGATGGAGCGGGGCGGGATGCCCAGTGAGCTGGCGAGCGTGTCGCGCGCGCGGAAGATACTTTGTGAGGAGATCCAGGCGGTAAGCTGGCCGGTCTCTGGGTCGAAGTCGAACAGGCACGCGCGCGGCTCCAGCGGGCTGGCGGCGACGCGCTGGTTGACGAGGCGGAGCGTGACGGTGCCGCTGGCGTGGGCGAAGGCCGCCGTGATGTCCCCGCCGCCGATGGACACCCGATAGACATCGTTGGCGCCCAGCTCGTCGTAGAGAACCGGGGCATCGGGTGTGAGCGCTTGCTCTGGATCGGTGACGGCGGGCAGGGGATCATACTCCACGTCGACGAGGAGGCTGGCGTCGGCGGCAGCGTAACTATTCTCCGCCAGCACGAGCGCGACGGGATCGCCGGCATACCGGGCAATGTCGGTTGCCAGCGGACGCCGCTCAACGGACTTACTTCCCGGAGCGAGAACGGTAGTCATTGGCGGCAGGTGCTCCGCGAGCGCACGGCCGGTATGGACCGCAACGACGCCAGGGAGCGCGGCGGCTTGCTCGGTGGCAATCGCGCCGATGCGCGCATGCGCATAGGGGCTGCGGACGACCGCCATGAAGAGCGGGTCGGGCCGACCAGGAGGGGGACGAAGGTCGTCCACGAACTGCCCTCTGCCGGTAAGGTGTCGTTCGT
The DNA here is from genome assembly GCA_035310125.1 of Ktedonobacterales bacterium. GTDB lineage: Bacteria > Chloroflexota > Ktedonobacteria > Ktedonobacterales > JADMIN01 > DATGEP01. The sequence continues at coordinate 58,458 of DATGEP010000201.1, read as the reverse complement.
CCTCGCGGCAGCGCTCAAAGCCGGCTGGCATGTGCTGATTAGTCATAACGACAAACCTCCGCTCTGGATTGTGCTGTCGGTCACCGCGGAATCAGGTGTACCGGAACCGGCTGAAGTGGCATTGGGCGCCGTGCGCCGCGCCGCAACGCGAGTCAGTGTGGAGCAACTGGCTCGGACATGGTCTCCTCCCTCGTGGATGCTCGATTTGCTTGGCGATTCCAAATGGATGGACGGTTGCAATGTGTGGTTGCTCACCTATCGCTAACTCATAGTTATGGCACGGATATGGGGCGCGGGCAAGGATGAAAAGGATGTTGTATGGAAAGTGGTCACATGTGATGGCAGATGCCATGCCAGGCGGTGATCCCGCACGTCCGAGTGTCGTCGCGGTCACGGCGCGGTCATCCAGATCAGGTGTGGCGGGGGCATGGTTGGCTCCGGTGGGCAGCCGTTTCCCTGACTGATAATCTCCGCCGGGCCGGTGTAGGTGTAGGTCACGGCATAAAGGCGCCGAGCATGGTTGCCACTATCCAGATTGTTCGCGAAGCTGACGATAGCCTGTCTGGTGAGCCGCGCACACTCCGGTTTGTCCGGCGCCGCGGCGCCGTCGTGGACCAGCAGCAGGGCGTGCGCCGCCTCCCGCACCGTCTCCAGCAGGCGGCATGACGACTCTACCGGCGCTCTAGGAGCCATCTACGCTATACAGGCTTTGGATTGGTGTTGCAGTGCGCTCCTCCGCTGGCCGTTCGCGTCCATCCGCACCGGATCCACGCCATCTGGTACACCGATAGCTTCAGCGTCGCAAGCCTTGCCTGCCTACGCCCAGGCCATCAATGGCCGCGCCGGCCTGTTGCCCTCGTTACAGGCCCGTCTGGATGCGATATTCCGCTACATCATTGCCGGTGATGAGAAAGGCACGGGCGACAGGGGCGGCGCGGTCCGCGAACGAGAAGATGATGTAGAAAGTGCCAGGCCAGCCGTGCGACCAGAGGATGTCGCGTGGCGATGGATACGCGGGGGATGCAGGGTGCGAGTGGTAGTAGGCGAGCATGGTCCAGTCGCGCTCGTCTATCTCATTCCAGATGGCAAGCAGGTCAGATGCGCCGATCTCGGAGAAGTCGCGCGGCGTGGTGGAGGCGTTCGCGGTGGGGTAGTTCCTGGTGACGCGCCCTTGCGCGTCGCCTGCCAGCGCGCCGCAGGCTTCGTCGGGGTAGCCGGCTGCGAGATGGGCGAGCATGGCGGCAAAGATATCGCGCGGCAGCGTCAGCACGCCAGCTCCGTCGCCGCGCACGTCTGGGCTGATGCGCAACGCATCCAGGCTCACCATAGCAGCTTGCCCCCCAGCTCCTCTTCTGCGGTAGTCAGATTGCGGGTCCAGAGGTCTTCGCTTAGATACTTCCAGCCGCCGTCGGCCAGCAATGCGACGATCTTTCCGCGCTCCATGCTTCTGGCTACGCGCAGAGCGGCATGCACCGCCGCGCCGCCACTGGGTCCCGTAAAGATGCCTTCATTGTCAAGCAATGCCCGCATCGTACGTAGCGAATCCTCGGCGTGGACGAGTATCTTGGCGTCGAGGACTGAGCTATCCAGCACTGGCGGGATGAAACCGTCTTCCAGGCTGCGCAATCCCTGCACGCCCTCGCCCTGCAACGGCTCGGCGGCGACGATGCGGATGCCGGGGTTGTGCTCCTTCAGGCGCCGCCCACAGCCGGTGAGCGTGCCACCGGTACCCAGCCCGGCCACGAAGACATCCAGGTCGGGCAGATCGGCGATGATCTCCGGCGCGGTCGTCTCGTAGTGAGCGCGAGGGTTGGCTGGATTGCCGTACTGGTAGAGCAGCACATAGTCTGGATTCTCGGCTGCCATGCGCTGTGCCATGCGCACCGCGCCATTGCTGCCCTCCGCGCCGGGTGACGCGATGATCTCCGCGCCGTAAAGCGCAAGCATCTGGCGCCGCTCCGGGGTGACGTTGTCCGGCATGACGGCGACGAACCGATAGCCGCGCACGCGAGCGATCATAGCGAGACCGATGCCCGTGTTGCCGCTCGTCGGCTCCAAGATGACGCTGCCGGGAACAAGCCTGCCAGTACGCTCAGCATCCAGAATCATCTGCCGCGCGATGCGGTCTTTGACGCTTCCGGTCGGATTGGCGCCTTCCAGCTTCACGAACACCCGCACATCGGGATGAGGGCTGAGGTGGGACAGCTCCACGAGCGGCGTATGTCCTATAGCTTCGATGAGATTGGGATACAGCGCCATATCAGCCTCGTCGTTATCGTGCGCCCCCGGCCATCGCGGGCAAGAGCATAATCGTGTCATTGCCGCCCACGGGTGTCTCGAGTCCATTGAGGAAGCGCACATCCTGATCGTTGACGAAGACGTTAACGAAGCGACTCAGGTCCCCTTCAGGACTCAGAATCTGCTCGCGGACGGTTGGGTAATGGGCAAAGAGATCGCTCAGCACGGCGCCGAGGGTATCGCCGCCGGCCTCCACCTGCTTCGCGCCGCCAACTGAGGCCCGCAGGACGGGCGGAATACGAACGGTGCTCATAGCTTCTGTGACTCCTCAATATCGCTCAATGTGTGCATGCGCTCTCGGCATTATCCCGCTCTCTGCCTTCGCAGGCAGACCACGCGAACGGTAGCTCACGCCTCTGCGGCGGCGGGCGCCGTCCGCGTGCGACGTGACGAAAAGATCCGCGCGACACGTCTTACCGCTTTGGAAGGCCGCAAATCTCCTCGTAGGTCGGGAGATCTTCGGGGTGGGCATCCTCACCGCAGGCGGGGCAGCTCGGATCGCGGCGCAGCTTCAGCTCGTCGAAGGACTCACTCAGTGCGTCATACATCAGCAGGCGGCCCACCAGCGGCTCCCCGATGCCTAGAATCAGCTTGATGGCCTCGGTTGCCTGGAGCATGCCGATAGTGCCGGGCAGCACGCCCAGCACGCCAGCCTCAGCGCAGCTTGGCGCCAGCTCCGGCGGTGGCGGCTCGCGGAAGAGGCAACGATAGCACGGTCCGTCATATGGCTTGAAGACCGTCACCTGCCCCTCGAAGCGGAAGACGCTGCCGTGGACGACAGGCTTGTTGGCGATCACAGCGGCGTCGTTGAGCAGGTAGCGCGTCGGGAAGTTGTCCGTGCCATCCACGATCACATCGTAATCGGCAATGATGCGGGCGACGTTGGATTTATCCAGCCACTCATTGTGCGCGACGACCTTTACGTCGGGATTCAACCCCTGGATCGCCTCGCGGGCCGACTCCGTCTTGAGCTTGCCGAGCCGCGCGGTGGAATGGATGATCTGCCGTTGAAGGTTGCTCTCCTCCACCACGTCCATATCTACCAGACCGAGCGTGCCGACGCCCGCCGCCGCCAGATAGAGCGCAGCCGGAGCGCCCAGGCCGCCCGCGCCGAGCAGCAGCACTTTCGCGTCGGCCAACTTGAGCTGGCCCGCCTCGCCCACTTCGGGAACGAGCAGATGCCGGCTGTAACGCCTGCGCTGCGTGTCGCTCAGCACACGCGGCGTCGCCGTCGGCAGGCCAGCGTTCCGCCAACTGGTGTAGCCGCCCGACATCGAGATTGGTTCTTTGTAGCCCATCTGGCGCAGGGTCTCCGCTGCGAGCAGCGACCGCACGCCACCAGCGCAATACAATACGACGGGCTGGTCCTTGTCAGGCAGCGCTTCTTCGATCTGAAGCTCAAGGTAGCCGCGCGGGACATGGACAGCGCCGGGGATGTACCCATCGTTCCATTCGAGCTTCTCGCGCACGTCCACAATTGGAAAGTGTTCACCCGCTTTGATGCGGCGCTCGACTTCGCTCGCGCTCCACTCAGTCACTTCGCCGCGCGCGCGGCGCAGCATCTGCTGTGACACCTCACCCATGGGAACCCCGCTTCCGTACAGCAATACTTAACTATGTTGATATATTTTGTGAAGCATGTACAAACGATACCACCAGGATACCGGCACCGTCAACGGCTCTGCGGCATAGTCAGCGACCATACGGGATGCGGAGCTGATGGGCAGAGACTCGCTGGTCAAACGGATGGAGCCGCTGGTCCAATCGTGCCGTCTTGACCCACCTGTTACCGACCCGGTACACTTTAGCGCAACGATGCAGCGCTGGCGGAGAATGCGCTGAGACGGACACTCGCAGCCAAACCTCAGAAAAGAGCCGCACTTCTGGCATTGTTCGCGCGTATAATAAATATGAGGCGCCGCGACGTCAGCTAAGAACCTCGTGAGGAGGTAGCCGTGTTCATGCAAATTCATCTCGTCTATTTCGCGGCTATCGTTCTGCTCTGGATTGCTGTCTACCACATCGCGTATTGGGCAGTGGCGCTCCCCCGAGACCCCGCGCTCGTGTGTTGGAGCGTCGGCCCGTTTGGCGTCACCGTGGTATCGCTGCGCGAGCCGCCCGCGCGCCGGGTGCTGGCGCAACTCGTAGTCGCCGCGCTGACGCTGGCCGCTATCTCGTATGCCAGCCTTTTCGCGCTCCATCCACCGCCTATCACGGGGTTGAGTCAGGCGCCGCGCACACAATTGGTGATTATCGCCATACCCGTCATCGTGCTCACCATCACACGCATCGTAGGTGTCATCCGTGAGCGGCGGCATCCCCTCTGGGGTGAGGCGCGTGTGTTGACAGGCGTACAGCGGAGTCTAGCGACCGGCGCGCGCATCTTCTTCACGCCCCACGGAAGGGCTTATCTGCGTGAACGCTTCCAGGCAACCCCGCCCGAATTTCTCCGGATGGTGCGGCTGTGAGAGGATCATGGATGATGCAGGGAATACAGCGGATACACGGGATAGATGAGGGCTGAGGGCGCCGATGAGTGTTTCGTATGACCCAACCTGCTTGTTCTGTCGCATTGTCGCGGGCGAGATTCCCAGCACACAGATATACAGGGACGAGAAGGTGATCGCCTTCCGCGACGTGAATCCTCAGGCGCCGCTGCATGCCCTGGTCGTTCCGCGCGCACACATCGCCGGCATCAACGTGCCAGAGGCGCGAGACGGCGCGCTGCTCGTGGCGATTGTTTCCGCCGCGAATGCCGTCGCCCGCGAGCAAGGCGTGGCGGAGAGCGGCTACCGGCTCGTGTGGAATGTCGGACGCGATGCCGGGCAAACCGTGTTCCATATGCACCTGCACCTCCTCGGCGGGCGCCGGCTTGGCTGGCCTCCGGGTTGAGCGGAATGTAGGCGCGGCTGCGAACCGCTAGGGCATTTGGATAGATGGAGCATGGCCTTCACCTCCGCGCACCTCCTCCGCAGACAGCACGCCAGGATATCAACCAGGCCATGGAGTATCTGGAGTCCACATTATACTGAGGTAGTACCCGCGTCCGCGGCAGACTGATGCGGGCGGTTTTTCCCCTCGATCGTCAGCGGTGGCACCACTGGCAGCGGTCCGGTCATCGCGCCGCTATGAATTGCCGTCGTGCGCCGGCGCGCCCGCACGCGCCAGATCCGCCGTCCTACATGCAGGGTGCCGCCGCTGACGAAGAGCAGTATGAAGAGCCACGCCCACACGATGGAGCCTGTCAGGCCATCCAACAGCCCCGCGGCATACGCCGAGATCAACTGCCAGCCGTGCTGGAGCGCGACGCCAAGCCAGAAGTAGAAGAGCGACCAGATCACTGCCGCGAGCGCCGCTGTCGGCGCATACACCGAGTACGGCACATCCGCAAGCCCCGCCATAATTGTGGTAGGGATGCGCAGGCCCGGGATAAGGCGCCCCAGGACGATGGCGAGGCGCCCTCGTTTGACGAACCAGCGCTCCAGTATATCCAGCCGCCGCTCGTTGAGGTGGATGTACTTGCCGTACTTCGCCAGCAGCGGCCGTCCATTGCGTCGCATCACAAAGTACAGAACGGACGAGCCAATGAAGACGGCGAGGCTGGAGAGCAACAGTATCCCTACGTCGTACCCCAGCGTCTTGTGGTGGCGAGCGCCCGCCAGCATCACCAGAGTATCGCCGGGGATAGGAATTGGAATGCCCGCTTCCTCGATCAGCACCAGGACAAACAGTGTCGAAAACTGGTGCGCGAGGTAAAAATGCAGAACCAGGCGGGACAGGTTGGTGAGAATGCGCATGTAGGTGTCGCGTGCTCCAAGACGTGCGGTGGTGTCACGAGCCATCTCCAGCGGCGAGCGTCACGCGCATTGTCTCACATTCCCGCAAGCGTGCGAGACGGCGGGGACAACATTCCCAGTTTCCGCCGCGAGAAAGATCGCGGGGCAACATGAAATACCGTTAGTCTCGTGCTTCCTCGCTCATCCACCTCCCCTTACGTTGGAAGCGGAAGCAACAGATGGAGCTCGCTGCCGTGTGTGTTCTCGGTGCGCGTCTCGTGCAGCACGAGCCGGCCGCCCATGCGCTCGGCCAGGTGCCAGCAGATGTAGAGTCCTAATCCTAAGCCCGATTGATTCCGTTCCTCCGCGCTAGGCGCACGGTAGAGGTACTCAAAGATATGCGGCTGATCTTCAGGCTCGATACCGATGCCTTCGTCTCGCACACTCACCAGCGCCATTCCCTCCGAGGTTGCCAGGCGCACGAAGATCGGGCCGCCATCTGGACTAAAACGGACCGCGTTGTCGAGCAGATCGCGCAGAATCTGCTCGACCCGCAGCCCATCCCAGCAGCCCACGAGCGACGGTGTCTCGATTCGTAGCGCGATGGTGTGCCGTGGAGCGTTTCCCTGGCGCTTCGCGATGACTTTGCGAGCCAGTGGTATGAGGTCGGTGTCGGCTGCCTGCACTTCAAGCGTTCCCCGCCGAATGCGTGAGGCATCCAGCAGCTCGCCAATCATCTCCGACATGCGCAGGCTTTGCTGCTCGATGGCCGCTATCGAACGCAGCATAGCGTCAGGCAAAACATGTTTCCGCGCCTGCCGGACGAGTAGCTGAGCGTACCCCGTCACAGCGGCAAGCGGATTGCGTAGCTCATGCGCCGCCAGAGAAATGAACTCGTCACGCGCACGTCCATCTTCCGTTGCCGTCTCGTTCCGCACATGACGCTCCAGCAGTACGGTCAGGCAGTGTGCGAGCACGTCAAGCATCGGGTGACGCTCGCGAGCATGCGCCTGGTTCTGCTCCTCCACCACCAGTACCCCAACCCACCCCGCTTCAGCACTCCGTAGTGGCACTGCGGTAACCCCTCGTGCCCGGCCGGTGGTATGCTCATCCAACACGCGCTGGTCCAGATCATTGCCATGGCCGAGTGTCGTGCGCGGTTGCCAGAGAGCTTGCGCCGTAATGTCCAAGCTATCGTGCTGGCGCTCAACCCTGCCCACCAGTGTGAGCGATTCATGGGTGCCGTCAAATATGGTGTAGAGCGCGAGCGACCGCATGCACGGGAGCAGGCGCGTACCCAGCGCCAACGCCTGCGATAATGCGCCCCGAGGCGGCAGGGGCGCGACGAGTAACCGCGTCAGCGCCACTACCGCGCCGGTTTCTGTGACATCATCCTGGGCAGCATCACCAGCCACGGTCATACTGATGTCTCCGATATCTCCGTGTGCCGCCACATTCTCTGCTGGCGGGACCGCGCGGTATCTCGTATCCTGCCCGTCGGTCGGCTCATGTTCCTGCCGCAAAAGCTATCCTCCACCAATCGGTGTATCTCTGCTTCCCATGGAATGCAGAATACGCGCCACCTGTGCCATCCCTACTATCAGTATAGCCATTCGGGGAGTCACCCGTTATAATCGTGGCAACCTGGCCAGAATGAGGTGCCCACAGCAGGACGGCGAGCACGATGCGTGTGGCGGTCAGGGGCGAGAGGGGATATTCGCATGTGGTGCCCGAATTGTGGGGCGTACGTCACCTCAGGTGATTTTTGCGACCGGTGCGGCGCGTCGGTGCCCGCGACAAGCGTCGCGCCGCCGCGTGGCCCTACTAAGCGACACATCACATTTGGGAAGAGGCCGGCCAAGGAGAAACGATCCGGCACGCTCGGTGATCTCTTCAAGTCAGACACTCCATTCACTGGCCAGCAGCCCGCGCAGAAGCCCTCGCGCAGTCGAGGGCAGACCTTCCTCGCCTGGCGCGATACACGGCGTGCAGGGCCCGCCGCCGCCGCGCCGCCAAAGCCCGTGCGCATGCCTCCCAACACGCCGATGCCACCCCGTCCTCCCAGACAACCCTTGCCCCCCCAGCAACAGCCGCCTGACTGGGCATCGCAGCCACCGAACTATCAGCCGGGTGACCAACGGCAGCCCACTACACCCGATCCCTGGGACGATACTTATGGTCCTCTCGAAAACAGAGGCGCCGCTACGGAGACGCCACCAGCAGGCGATCCGTGGGCGCTGAACCGAGCAGCGAACCGCGATTGGAACGTACTCCCACAGAGTGGCCCACCCTCCGGCCCACTGTCTGGCTCATCCTCCGGCTGGCGTGGGCGGTCGCCAATGGTAGATCTGGTCGAGCAAGAGCCTGAGTGGATGAGCATGCCGCACTATGGTCAGGATGGAGCGCCCGTGCAACGCAGCGTCCAGGCCCGGCGAGTCGCGGCCAACATATCGCGCGGTGTGATGAACATTTTGCTCTTCGGCTTGATACTGGTCATCCTCGCTATTCCGATCAGCATTGGCCTGTCGCACCTGGCAAGCTTACAAGCTCAATCAACGTCGGTTTCGCAAGTCAGTGGAACGCCTGTGCCAACGGCGCCTGTTCCGAATGGCTTCACCGGCTATGCGACGGCGCTGTACAGTCTCGCGTATCCTTCCGGATGGAAGCATTCTGGGGCGGATCAGATGCTCTCCGATGGCACAGCCGCCCATAAAGATAGCTTCACGGATGAGCATGGGATAACCGCTACTCTCTATACGACCATCGGTACGGCGAATCTCCTTCAATCATACCGGGATGAGCTCGCGTCCGACACCGCCGCCAATGCGCCCCTTAAAGCGATCACGCAGGGCGCGGCACCAACATACAACCGCGCGAAGTGGACGGAGAGTGACTATACGTTCTCCGGTATTGTCAACGGCAAGGCGGCGATCGTACAGATGCGTATACTCGCGGTGATCCAGGGCGCCACCGCCTATTTTATTGTGCTCACGGCGCCACAGCCGTCCTTCGGTCAGATCAATTCTACCGACTTTGGGCCGCTGCTCGATACGTTCCGCTTCTATTAAGCGGCGGTCTATCCTAGTAACTCGCCGGCTCGCCGCCAGTCTGCCGCGAATTGCGTCACCGCCGCCTGTGTGAGTGGATCCTCAGCCATCGCCCGCAGCACCTCGGGAGGCAGCGTCGCATCATGTGCGCCGGCAAGCGTCGCCTCTACGACGTCCGCCGGAGACTTCAGGCTCGCGGCCAGGATATGGCATACCTTCGTTTGGTTTGTGAGCAGGCGCGCCATGCCCGCTACGCGGTCAGCAGCATCTATACCGGCCCGGCGCATCCGGCAGAAGTATGGAATGACCCAATCCGCGCCTACCAGGGAGCCGGTGTATGCCTGGGCCAGCGACGCTACCGCCGTAAAGGCGAACCGGACGCCCTGCCGCTTCAACGTGAGCGCCGCGCGGGTGCCCATCGCTGTCATGGGGAGTTTCAGCACCACCCGCGCGCTGTCTTGATCTACATAGCGCATGCCCGCCGCGATGAGCGCCTCGGCTGTCTCCGCCGTGGGCTGCATGAAGACCAGACCATCACAGACAGTCAGTAGCTCACGCACGAGCTCCAGGTCGCGCAGGCGCTGGCCGCGCTCGATGGCCGCCAGCAGGATCGAGGGATTAGTCGTCACGCCCGCCACGGGATATGCGGCGCAAAGCTGGGCAATCTCGGCCACGTCCGCGGAATCTACATAAAGCGCCATATCCGCTTCTCCTCTCGTGTTCGCCTCCGCTCTCATTCCGAATTGTACATCGCAAGGATGGCAGCGGTGGTGAGATGGCGGTTGCCGATTCTGCCGCAATTTCGCAATTTCGCACAGCAGGTGTGATTCTTGATGTGACAGGGAACGCTGTCCGGCGTCGGGGCGAGCGTATCACATCGGAGCCGGCGCGGCGACGGTCGGCGACGGGCACGAACGGACAGGGGCGGACGCGGGAATCTAAAAGCTGGCGCGCCGGCGGATGCCCGGCGCGCGCAACGGAAGAGTAGATGTTGCGAATGCTAGCCGGCGAGCGCGCGGGCGATCACCATGCGCTGGATCTGGTTGGTGCCCTCGTAGATCTGGCAAATCTTTGCGTCGCGCATCATCCGCTCGACCGGGAACTCTTTCATATACCCATAGCCGCCGAGCACCTGAATAGCGTCGTTTGTCACCTCGATGGCGATGTCAGAAGCGTAGGTCTTCGCGATGGCGGACTCGCGAGTAAAGCGTGGTGTCCCAGCGTCCATCAGCTCGCCGACGTGGTAGATAAGCTGCCGCGCCGCTTCCACTTTGATATCCATATCCGCCAGCATGAACTGAATTGCCTGATTCTCGAAAATCGGCTTGCCAAACTGGACACGTTCTTTCGCGTAATTGGCGGCGAAATCCAGCGCGCCCTGGGCGATGCCCAAAGCCTGCGCCGCGATGCCAGGGCGCGTGCGATCCAAGGTTGCCAGCCCGATTTTGAATCCTTCGCCTTCTTGGCCCAAGAGATTTGCTGCGGGGATCACACAATCCTCGAAGACCAGCTCACCCGTTTGCGAGCCGCGAATGCCCATCTTGTTTTCCACCTTGCCCAGGTGGAAGCCAGGCGTGCCGTCCTCAACGACGAACGCGCTGATGCCTCGGGTGCCCTTGCTGGGGTCCGTTGAGGCGAAGATGGTATTGACATGCGCGATGCCGGCGTTGGTGATGAAGTGTTTGAGACCGTTCAGCACGTAGGTATCGCCCCGGCGCTCGGCCCGCGTGCGCATCGCGCCCGCATCAGAACCGGATCCCGGCTCAGTCAGCCCATATGCCGAGAGCCATTCACCTGTTGCGAGTCGCGGTATCCATCGCTGTTTCTGCTCCTCGGTACCGGCAAGCAGGATGGGCAGCGCGCCCAATTGCTGTACACAAAGAAGCAGGGCGGTTGTAGCGCAGGCTTTGGACAGCTCCTCGATGGTGCGCAGGATGGTCAGCTCGGAGGAGCCGAGGCCGCCGTACTCCTCAGGGAAAGGCATCGCCAGGATGTCTTGTTTGGCGAGCAGCTCTTTCATATCCCAGGGAAACTCGCCGGTCGCGTCTATCGCGGCGGCACGCGGCGCTACTTTGTCGCGCGCGAGGTCGCGAACCATATCTATCAACATCTGTTCGTCGGACGTCGTATGCACTGCCATAACACGCTCCTTTGCGGATCACCCAGCGCGAGATGAGAGAGAACCGGGCACTTTCCCGATTATACGTGCCGCTATGAAAGAGCGTCAAACATGTATTGTCGCCGTCTTGCTACACAATCGCATTTGGTGGTATACTGAGACAGAACCGAGAGCGTCTGCCGAGAAGTGGGTCATTGCCCACTTTTCGCGTTGTTGGGGTGTTGGAGCATCACACGTTTCCGCTCGGCCATGTTCGAAGGCACGGGCGCCATCATCATTGAAGTTGCGCGGTTGAGGCGTGGGGCAATCTCACGCCTTCGCCATATCTGTTTTGCTGGTTCCTGGGGTTGCAGCGCGAAGGAGCTTGCCAGCGCAAGCTGGGAGGGGTACGCACATGTTGACAGAATTTCAGTCGGCCATCGCTCAACTGATTCATGAGAAGGGACTGCCACAGGACAAAGTGATGGAGGCGGTTGCCGGTGCGCTCCTGGCCGCATATCGCAAGAGCATTGGCGGCGGTGAGAACGTGCGCATCGAGGTCGAGCGCAACGGAGACGTCCATGTGTGGGCGACGAAGCGCGTGGTGGCACAGGTGAGCAACTCAGCAGAGGAATTTTCCCTCGCGGAGGCGCAGCAAGCCGACCCGCACGCCGCGCTCGGTCAATATATGGAAGTGGACTCACCGCAGATTTTCAATAAGATTCCGGCGCAGACCGCGAAACAGATTATTCTGCAGCGCATTCGCGAGGCGGAGCAGGATCATCTCTTCGAGTCGTATAAGGAGCAGCTCGACGATCTTGTCATGGGTACCGTCGTACGCCGCGACGAGCGCGGTAAAGATGCGTGGGTGGTGGACCTGGGCAAGATTGAAGGCGTGCTTGAATACAAAGAGCAGCTACCTGGAGAACGCCTGCACCAGAATCAGCGGCTCCGCGTGTACGTCTACGACCTCAAGCGGGGTGGTGGGCGCGGCGTGCAGGCGCTTGTCTCGCGAACGCACCGCAACATCATCAAGCGGCTCTTTGAGTTAGAGGTACCGGAAATCTACAGCGGGCAGGTCGAGATCAAGGCCATCGCCCGTGAGCCAGGCAGCCGCTCGAAGGTCGCCGTCTGGGCGCGGCAGGAGGGCATTGATCCTATCGGCGCCTGCGTTGGCGTCCGGGGCACGCGCATCAATAATATCGTCAATGAGCTCAACGGCGAGAAGATTGACATCATTCAGTGGAATCCGGACCCTGCGCAGTTCGTCTCCAACGCGCTGAGTCCGGTCAAGCCGCTGAATGTCGAGCTGCGCGAGGCCGACAAGACGGCGGTGGTCACCGTGCCGGAGCGGCAGCTTTCGCTCGCCATCGGGAAGGATGGGCAGAACGCGCGCCTGGCCGCGCGCCTTACTGGCTGGCGGGTGGACGTGGCGCGGCCCACTGAGCGGCCGGAGGACGCCATGATACCTGAGGCGCCGACCGTCGAGGCGCCACAAGCGCGTGCGGAGGGATAATCTATGCCGGAGGGAATTGCTCCACAGAACGCCGCGCGAAAACGCAAGCCGCAGCCGAAGGTACGCCACGTGCCGGAGCGCACGTGCATCGCCTGTAAAGAGGTGAGGCCCAAGCGCGAGCTGATTCGGGTGGTCCGCACGCCGGACGGTCATGTTGTGTTGGACCCCACGGGCAAGAAGTCTGGACGCGGCGCCTATATTTGCGCCCGGCGCTCCTGTTGGGAGCCGGCGTTGAAGAAGGGCCGGCTGGAGCGCGAGTTCGACTTGACCCTTTCACCTGAGGATCGCGCCGCGCTGGAAGCATATGTGGATACGCTGCCAGCGGAACATGCTCAGCCAACTGTCACGGCGGTTCCGAAGGTGCGCAGGAAGCAGCCGTAGCGTTGGGGTAGCGCCTGGGGCCGTGAGCTGACGACTCCCAGGCGCTCGTCACGCGAGCGCGGGGCTGCTTCGATTCAAATGGCAGGGCGAAGTCGCATGGACGCGATTCTGCGTGTGCGTGGTGTCGAGCTGTCGCGCGGGTGTGTACCGGAACGCGCTTGACCGAAAGATCGCTTTCACCTCTCATCTCTCCTCATCGGGCGTATACTGTTCGTACTTACGCCGCCGCACTGGACCGAAAGGGAGAATGGGAGGCCGCATGTTTGATTTCACCATCTCGCCGGAGCTTGAAGATCTGCGCCGTCGCGTCGCCGCCTTCGTCCGCGATGAGGTCATCCCTGAGGAGCCTCATGTCAACGATCACGATGGTCTGCCTCCGGAGCGTTTGAATGCGCTGCGGACGAAGGCGCGTGAGGCTGGCATCTACGCCCCACACATGCCCGAGGAGTGGGGCGGGCTCGGCTTGAATATGCGCGATATGTGCGTCGTTTTCGAGGAGGCCGGGCGCAGTATGCTAGGGCCACTAGCGATGAATTGCTCCGCACCGGACGAAGGCAATATGCACCTGCTGGAGGTCGTGGCGAGCGAGCGACAGAAGGAGCAGTATCTGCGCCCACTTGTGGACGGCAGCATCCGCTCGTGCTTCGCCATGACGGAGCCGCACCCCGGCGCGGGCGCCGATCCAGCGATGCTGCGCACCTCCGCTGAGCGGCGCGAAGACACGTGGGTCATCAATGGCGACAAGTGGTACATCAGTGGCGCGGATGGCGCGGCCTTCGCAATCTGCATGGCGCTGACCCCCGGAGTGGGTGATGGTGTGACTGGACAGGCGCGGGCAACGATGTTTCTGGTGGATGCCGATAATCCTGGCATGCGCATCGTGCGCCAGATACCCTCGCTCGATGCCGGTTTCGTCGGTGGTCACTGCGAAGTCGCCTTTCGCGATTGCGTCGTACGCGACGATGCCGTGCTAGGTAAGGCTGGCGAGGGCTTCAAGTATGCACAGGTGCGGCTCGCGCCAGCACGGTTGACGCACTGCATGCGGTGGCTCGGCGTCGCACAGCGAGCGTTAGAGGTCGCCGCAGAGTACGCCAATGAGCGAACGAGCTTCGGCAAGCGCCTGGGCGAGCATCAGATGGTGCAAGCGATGCTCGCGGACTCGGCGATGGAAATTCACGCGGCGCGGCTCATGAACTGGCATGCGGCGTGGGTGCTGGACAGCGGCGGGCAGGCGCGACACGAGACTTCGATGGCGAAGACCTACGTTGCCGAGATGGTCAACCGTGTGGTGGACCGCGCCCTGCAAATCTGTGGATCGCATGGCGTCTCGACGGATCTGCCACTGGCGGCGTTCTATCGCAATGCCCGCCCTTTCCGCATCTACGATGGCCCGTCGGAGGTGCATCGTATGGTCATTGCCCGGCACGTGCTCAAAGCGGCACACACAGAGAAACCGGCGCATACTCACGGAGGCGAGGAATGAGCATATTGCCTCCGCTGGTAGATCCCGATGCGCTCGCCGCGTATCTCGCCGTGCAGATTCCAGGCGGTGGCGAGCCGTTACAGATTGAGCGTATTCGCGGCGGCCACTCGAACGAGACGTTTTTCGTGACGCGCGGCGTCCAGCAGTGGGTGCTGCGCCGCCCACCGCGCGGCCCGCTGTTACCGACGGCGCACGATGTGGGGCGGGAATATCGCGTACTGGCGGCGCTCTCGCAGACGAGCGTGCCCGTGCCGCGTCCGCTCCTCTTTTGTGAGGACATCGGCGTTTTGGGTGCGCCGTTCTACCTTATGGAGCGGGTCCACGGGTACGTGATTCGCACCGAGCTGCCGCCTTTCGCCGTGGAAGACGCGGAGGCGCGGGCGGCGCTTGGCCGCGCGCTGGTGGACCGACTAGCCGATCTACACGCGGTGGACTGGCAGGCAGTCGGGTTGGAAGATTTCGGCAAACCCAGCGGTTACCTGGAGCGACAGATACGCCGCTGGACCGGCCAGCTTGACGCCTCGCGTAATCGCCCGTTGCCCGATCTCGACTGCGTAACGGCGTGGCTCCAGGCACACGTTCCGGAATCCGGCCCTGCCACTATCGTGCATGGTGACTACCGGCTCGACAATGTGATGTATGCGCGGGATCTGCCCGTGCGCATCGCGGCTATCTTCGATTGGGAGATGGCTACACTGGGCGATCCGCTCGCGGACCTGGGCTACCTGCTCTCGTTCTGGCGCGAGCCGGGCGACCCGCACTTTGCTATGATGGATGCCGCGTGGCGCGTCACGGAGGCGCCGGGGTTTCCCACCCGTGCGGCGCTTGTGGCGCGCTACGCCGAGCGCACGGGGCGACGGATGGATGCGGTTTCCTTCTACGTGGCGCTGGCGATTTGGAAGCTGGCGATCCTGCTGGAGGGCAGCTACAAGCGCCACCTGGCGGGGACAACGGATGATCCGTTCTTCGCTACGCTCGACGAAGGCATACCAGCGCTGGCGCGCCGGGCGCTGGCGGTCTGCGACGGAGAGATTACCTTCACCTTGTGACGCGGGGTGAGATGCTCGCGGCGAGCAGCTGCCGGCGCTCTGGGGCGGTATGTGGTTGTCCCGCTGGCGCGACAGCGAACAAGGGAGACGAGACTCTCGATGCGCATTTCGGCTCCTGAGAGCCGTGAACAATGGAGAGATATAGACAATCCATGTCGGATGAAATTCAGCATCCCGAGGCGGAACCGGCGGAAGCCACGCCTGAGCGAGCCACTGCCGATCCATTTCTGAGCTTGAAGCGTGGCGGCACCGAGATCTATCTCATCCGGCACGCCGACGCGTTGCCCGGCGCGGAGGAAGTGGCCGATGGCGGCTACGACGAGCAAGCGCTGAGTGAGGTGGGAAGGCGGCAGGCGGAGGCGCTGGGCGCGCGCATGCGTGGAGTGCCAGTTGCGGCGGTGTACAGCAGCCCCATTGGCCGTGCGCGCGAAACCGCGGCAGCGGTGGCCACTGGTCATGGTCTGGAGGTACGCATAGAGCACGAGCTACGCGAAGTGGAGCTTGGCCCCATCGGCCCAGACCTGAACAGCGGCATCTCGCAAGCAGAGCTATCGAAGATGTTGCGGCAGCGACTTGGGGAAATCGCGGCAATTGCCGTGACGACGGGAAGCTGGAGCAGCATTCCCGGCTCTGAGCCGTCGGCCCGGCTGCGTGCCCGCGTCACGGCGGCGATTGACGGCCTCGCGCGGCGGCATCCGGGCGAGCGTATCGCGGTCGTCAGCCACGCGGGGGCGATCAATGCGTACATCGCGGCGATGCTGGGCCTCACGAACGATTACTTCTTTCCTGCCGCCAACACGTCCGTCTCCATTGTGCGCGTCAAGAGCGCTCGTTTTATGCTCCTGGCGTTGAATGATGTCCATCACTTGCTCGCGGCGGGATTACTGAAAGTGATGGAGTGAGGTCCTAAACGCGATACCAGAAGCGATCCCACAGCTCCCAGAAGGTATCACCGCGTGCCACCACCTTGCGCGGATCAACGATTTCCACGCCGGGACGGCCCTGGTAGGCGAGCGCGTGATCTGGCGCCGCTAGCTCCACGGTGAATGTCATCGGACTGGCGGGCACGAAGGGCGCGGGCCAATCACGTGTGCTGAGCGCCTGGCGCACCCGTTCCTCGATGAGGTCGCAGGCGCCGGCATGGCTGAGCGTCCGCGCAGAGTAGCGCCCCAGGCCTTCCTTCACGGGCGCGGTTACGACCCTGGAGCCAAGCAGCTCCGTCACCTCGCGGCAGGTGGACTCATCGCCCGCGACGAAGACGATAGGGACGCCGAAGGTGCCGCAGATGGCCGCTTCGATGCCGCTCTCGCCGACAAGCTGGTCGTTGATGCGAGCGTTGTACCACGCTTCACTACTCACTGTGTGGCACATCACGCCGTCGGGGGTACCGGCCATCGCGTGCGCACCGACGAGCAGAGACGCATCGCAACCCTGCTTGAGCGGCTCGATGTAGCGGCACCAGGCGTGGCCCAGGACGTACGATGCGCCGCGCTCCAGGCGATCGGGGATGAGGCTCTTGAAATTGTAGGAGCCGCCCGCGCCGTGGCAATCAATCACAATGATGTCGTCGGCGCCAGCAGCCTTCGCGCCGCGCACGGCTGCGTTCACCTCGCCGGTCATCAGGCGCCGCCCTTCCTCGTATTGCGGATTGCCGCCTGTCACCTGCTCCCAGGTTTCAATGCCCGCGATACCTTCCATGTCTACCCAGATGACTACACGCACAATAAGATTCCTCCCGCTGTAGCGTAGCGATATCGCGGGCGCTGCTGGCGTATCCACCAGAGCGCCCGCGATATTTCCTCGAAGTGGGACACTTAGCCACTAGCTCATGCGCTCGCCAGCGCCAACACCGCCCAATAGAGCGCGGCGGCGCCCGCGTCGTCGCCAGCGGCGTCCACCATCACGCGCGCACTGACCAGCAGGTCGTGCTCAGGGGCATGCCGCAGGCCGGCGGGCCGGTCTGGATCGAATAGCTCGTCGTCGTCATCCTCGTCATCGTCGGCGATGTACCACTCACCACGCCGTTCAAGCGAGGCACCCGCGGCGACGAAAGCTTGAAGCAGCGACGCGGTCGCGTCGAGTGCGTCAGCAATGCCCAGGCGACCCGAGCGGTAGCGCAGCGAGATGTCCTCCACGCGAACAGCCAGCGGCTCCGGTCGCGCGTGGTGTTGCAGCGCGGGTAGGGTACATGCGAGCCAGGCGCCGTCATCCACCGTCAATCGGGGCAAGAACAGCGTCGCCCGCACTCGTCTCTCACTCTCAGCCGAACCCAACCGTGAGGCTGGGGTATGACCTCGATGCATCATAGCTGCTTCCCCTCGGTTCCAGGGCGGCATCGCACGAGCCAGCAAGCGAGCCGGAACGAACCGGCCCGCCACCGGGCGTGAACACCGCCCCCTACCGTCTGGCGGCACGTGGCGCGCCACCGCGACGAAGCGTACTTCCTCTCCTTACCCATTCCAGTCTTTACTCGCAGAAAGCGCCATACCGGGCGTGCATTTCTGTTTTGGCCGCACTTGAACATGCTACCACGCCCACTACATGCCTGCCAGTCACGCGACGGAACCAGAAGCGGCGCCCAATCGCGTACATCGCGCACTCATGTATACGGGCCGGCACCTATGGAAGTAGCACCGAAGGTGAGAACGCCGCGGCACCGTTTACAATTAATCGTAGTTAGAAGGAGGAAGCCACTGTGAACAACGCGCTGCCCGCATCACGAAGGCCACTGGTTCTGGGCGTCTGCCTGGCGCCAGTTTTTGTCGCGTCTTCTCTCCAGGCACGGCGCCGCACGACGTTTCTCGTCGTGGATGTCATTCGCGCGACGACGACGCTCTCGGTGATGTTCGAGCGTGGGGTCCGGCGGGTATTGATCGCACCGAGCATCGCTGAGGCGCGGGCATACCGAGATGCCAATGAGAACGATGCGCTGCTCGCGGGCGAGTCCGACGGCGTGGCTCCAGTGGGCTTCGACTTTGGGAACTCACCAGCGGAATTCGAACACGCACAGGTGACTGACAGAGAGATCGTATTCGCGACGACCAACGGCACGCACGCCCTGCGGGCCTGTGTCGGAGGCCGTGCCGTCTATGCCGCCGCGCTGCGAAACGCCCGCGCGGTCTGCGCAGCCGCACTCCACAATGCCTCCCAGCCTGCGCTGTTGGAATCTCGCTGGCAAGCGGGCGAGACAGGTAGCGCATCCGAAGCGGCGCTAGCGGAGCGCGAGCCTGATATCATCATCGTTTGCTCTGGACGTGGCGACCGCCCCGCGTTCGACGATACGATCTGCGCGGGCTATCTTACACAGGAGCTACTTCAGCAGGCGGCGGCGCGAGGAACGGCGCTCGAATTGGATGAGGGCGCCCGCATCGCGCTGGCGAGCGCGAGCGAAGTGGTGGCGACTGGGGACGCGCGCGGCGCGCTGGCGATTTCCGACGCGGCGCGGGCTACGGTACGTGTAGGCCTAAGCGGTGATCTCGACTGGTGCGCCGCGATTGACGCCACGGATGTTGTAGCGGCGGTGGCTGGCACCACGCCGGAGGGGCAGCTTGTGATGGAGCGGCTGGCGACGATATAGACAATATAAGGGTTTGCACGCATTCTATCCGCGACGGCCACCTACCAGTGCGTCGAGGTCATGGGCGGTATCCCACCCCCACAGAGCGTGTCGCGAGACTGCATGCCTACTGGTCGCTTTTCCACTTCGTGCAACTTTGCCGCTGTTGGAACGTCGAAGGAGATGACACCACACGGAAGATTGGCATCGGTCCGGCCTCATCGCGCGCGGGCTTTTGGGCTGGGCTGCACAATGATCGTATGGTTTCGCGGACGAAGTGAGTGCGGGGAGGACGCAGTCGGTGTTTACGCGAGATGAGCTGATCGCGGCAGCGGGAATCATGCCGGTGGGCGGGTTGCTGCCATTGCGATTTGCGGGTGGCGCGGTGGATAGCCGGAACGTGCGGACAGGCGAGCTGTTCGTCGCGCTACGCGGCACGCAGACGGACGGGCATCGTTTCATCGGCGCGGCGGTGCGGGCGGGCGCGGCGGCGGTGCTCTGCGCCACGCCGAGCGAGGAAGCGACAGCACGCGGCGTACCACAACTCATCGTCAACGATCCGCTGGATGTATTGCACCGGCTGGCACGACAACACCTGCACCGTCAGCCATACACGCGCGTCATCGCGGTGACTGGCAGCAACGGCAAGACTAGCGTCAAGGAGGCGACGGCTTCGCTTTTGGAAAAACTCGCACCGACCCTCAAGACGCTGGGCAACCTCAATACGGAGACGGGCCTGCCGCTCAGCTTACTGCGGCTCGATCCGCGGCACAAATTCGCGGTCCTGGAGATGGGCGCGCAGTGGGTCGGTGAAATCGCCAGACTGTGTCGTGTCGCGCCGCCGGATGTCGCGGTAGTGAGTGTCGTCGGCCCCGAGCATCTCGAGTTCTTCGGCAGCCTGGCGAACGTCGCCGAGGCAGAGAGCGAAGCGGTCGCGGCGCTGTCGCCGGATGGTGTCGCCATCCTCAACGACGACGATAAAGTGGTGCGCGCGATGTCGAAACGCACGAACGCCAGCGTCGTCACCTATGGGCACCGGCCCGTGGCAATGGTGCGGGCGCTGCGGGTGCTGGGCGATCCGCTTACTGGCCTGCGCTTCACGCTCTCGTACGCTGGCCAGCATGCTCGCGTCCGGCTGAGCCTACCTGGCCAGCATGCCGTCACTACGGCGCTGGCCGCCGCATCCGTCGCGCTGAATTGCGGCATGAGCGTTCCCGACGCGGCGGCTGGTCTGAGCGATATCCGCCCGGCGAAGCGACGCGGCGAGATCAAGAAGGCGATCAATGGCGCGACACTGGTAGACGATAGCTATAATGCCAATCGTCAGTCCGCCAAGGCGGCGCTCGAGCTGCTGCACGGCGCGAAGATCGGCGCGGGCAACCGGCGCTGGTTTGTCTTTGGCGATATGCTGGAGCTAGGCACGTACTCGCATGAGGAGCACGCGGCGATTGGACGCGCGGCAGCGGCGGCGGTAGACGAGCTCGTGCTGGTCGGCACTGAGGTAACGGCCACTGCGGACGCCGCACTTCAGGCGGGCATGCCGGCTGGTCGGGTGCATCTCTTCTGCGCCAGCCTTGCAAACACCAATGAGCTGGCGCGGGCGCGTGGCGCCGCGACGGCAACAGTGCGCGACAACATTGCGAAAGGCGATCTGGTATTGGTGAAAGGGTCGCTCGGCGTTGGGATGGATGCTATCGTTTCCGAGCTGCAAGAGCGCCCGTAGGACTTATCGCTCCATCGGCAGCCCGCGCGCCTGCCATGCGTCGGTGCCACCATCCACATTTATGGCGCGCTCAAGTCCGCGCCCGCGCATGAACATGGCAACTTGCATGCTTCGCGCGCCCACCTGACAGATGAACAGTACGTCGCGGTCGGTCGGTACTTCAGCGATTCGCGTCTGAAATACGCTCATTGGAATGTTGACGGCGCCCTGAGCATGACCGTTGCGATATTCCCACGTTTCGCGTACGTCAATGAGCGCGGGAACCGTATCCTGGCCGCCTTCGCTCAATCGCTTCCAGGCTTCGCTCACTGATATCTCGGGCACATTCTTCCCGCCGGATTGTTGGCCAGCCATGCTGTTCTCCTCGTTCGCCGGATTCCGTCTCCATTTCACGCCGCCCGCGACTGAGCGCCATCACATTATAGCCACTTTGCGTAGCGGGTAGAATAGAACAGACGCGGAGGCTCCGCGCTTGAATGTACCGCACGAGGGAGGACGAGTTGAGTAGCACGTCACACTGGCAGGCCGAATTCGCGGATATTGATAATTCGAGGAGCGCGCGTGGGCCGCTCGCGGGCGATACCACCGCCGATGTCGTGATACTCGGCGCGGGCATCACAGGGACGTCAGCCGCGCTCTGGCTCGCGCGAGCCGGCACACGTGTCGCAGTGCTCGAAGCGCGGTACGTTGCGGCGGGCGCCAGTGGACGTAACGGCGGCTTCCTCCTCAGCGGGACGTCCGAAAGTTATGGCACCGCCGTGGCCCACTACGGACGCGAACGAACTCGGCGCATTTGGGGGTATAGCGTCGCGAACGCAGAGCTGGCACGGTCATGCATTGGTGAGCTGGCGGAAAGCGGTTGGGACTGTGGCTTTCGGCAGAACGGCAGTCTGCGTATTGCCTCGAGCGAGGGCGAGCTGGCGGAGATTCTGGCCGGCATCCCGCTCATGCGCGAAGATGGATGGCGAGCGGAACCGGTGGACCGCACGATGCTGGCACAGCGCATTCAAGCGGCATATTTCGGCGGTGCTTACTACCCCCTCGATGGCGAAATACAGCCGGCGCGGTTCGTCGCCGGACTGGCGCGGCTGGCAGAGCGCGCGGGCGCCATCATTTACGAAGAGTCGCCGGCTACGGTCATCGAGGCCAGCCAGGAACTCGTCACCGTACGCACGGCGGCTGGAAGCATCACAGCGGGGGCGCTGCTGCTTGCCACGAATGCCTGGACGCCAGAGTTTGCCGGGCGGGTTGGCGCGGACTGGCTAGGGCGCACCATCACGCCGACGCGCGGCCAGATGCTTGTAACGGCGCCTGTTACCGAGCGTGTGTTCGAGTGCCCCTACTACGCCGACGAAGGCTATCAATACTGGCGGCAGCTCGCCGACGGGCGGCTGGCGGTCGGTGGCTGGCGTAATCAGTCCTTTGAGACTGAGACTTCTCTGGACGAGACGCCCGCCGATTCCGTTCAGCGGCACCTGGACGGCTTCGTTCACGAGACATTGGGATTATCCGATACGCCCATCGAGCGCCGTTGGGCGGGCATCATGGCCTTCTCGACGGATGGCTTGCCGCTCATTGGTCGTCTACCTGGCACGCCTCGCGTGTATATCGCCGCGGGGTACACAGGCCATGGCAACGCCTACGCGCTGCATGCGTCGCGGGTCGTCGCTGATCTGCTCCAGGGGCGAGCGCATCCAGATGCCGATCTTTTTGATCCCGCGCGGCTGGCTGGCGCTTGATGTGAGGAATCCTTTCGCATGTCTCGCTACATTGTGCGCAAGCTAAATACCGTGGGCGTAGAAGTCGTCTCGTACGACGCCGAGTTGGCGGAACGCCTGCCTGATGGCGTGCGTCTCCACGCAACATGGACGCGCGGACCACTGGCGCTGGGCTATACGACCTTCGAGACAGGCGACCACTTCACCGAGTGGTTCTACAGCAACCGCTGGTACAACATTTTCCAGATTCACGCGGCGGATAGCACACTGAAAGGCTGGTACTGCAATGTTGCGGAGCCAGCCACCATCACAGCGGACTCTGTCACCTGCCGCGATCTGCTGCTGGACTTGTGGGTCTCGCCAGAGGGCCAAACGCAGGTGCTGGACGAAGACGAGTTCGCCGCCGATGCCACGCTGGACATCCAGACGCGCTTGTCCGCGCAAAATGCGCTTGCGGAGCTTATCGAGTGTGTTCAAACGCGAGCGGAACCATTTACAGGACTGCCTTGAGAAAGACGAGCTAGTTCGCCGTCGGGGGTGGCGTGTAGAGCAGTGTGTGACAGATGGCAACGACGCGGTTCCCAATATCTTCCAGCCGCACTCCAACCACCAGCAGTCGCTGGAGAGGGCCAGACACCGTCACGTCGGTACGAATAGTCGCCTTCACGACACGCTTGAAGGCGAGGAAGAGCTGGTCGAGCTCGCCATCTTCGGAGACGAGCCGGCGCGCAATGGCCATGTCGCGCGCGGTGGTGGCGATGATGCTGCCGCGCACCTCAAAGTATGCCTGGCGCACGAGCTGAAGCAGGAGCAAGGGAGCATCGCCAGCGGCGCGCAAGAGGTGCATCTCCGCCATGCCACGAAGCTGCAACGCCTGCTCGGCGATGGTGGTCGCATCTTCCGCAATGCGGGCAAACTCGGCGGCGAATTGTTGTAGCTCAAGAATTCGCCTCATCTCCTCGCCGGCAGGCAGGTGGCGAGCGAGCAAGGTTAGTGCGCGCGTGTGGATCGTGCGGGCCATCTGTGCGCAGGTCCGCTCATGCTCTATCGCGATGAAAGCAGCTTCTTGCTCCTGCCCATAGAGGGCGGCAGCAGCGTTCTTGAATGCGTCTTCGGCCAAAATTGCCAGCTCGGTAGTCTCTTCGGTTAGGCCTGCGATCTCGTCTTCGATACTTCCGCTCCGCTCTACAAACTCAATTGTTCCGGCCATTCCGTGCCTCCATCACACCCAACGACATCCAACTCGTACGTCCCTAATCCCTAGCAATTTACTTGCCAAGCGGCCTGTCCCCACTGTCGCGCATATGATCCCAGCCGCGCGGCTCCAGAGGCTGCTGAACGCCGTCCGGCAGTTGCAAGCGCAAACCGAGGTCGGCCTCGGTCACGGTGCCGACGTCATGCGCAATCCCGCCCGCCGCCGCTACCGCAACCCTGGCAAGCTCCACATCGCCGGGCTGCACCGCGAAGAGCAGTTGATAGTCTTCGCCACCGGCCAGCGCCAGCGACACTGGATCGCGCCCGTACGCTACGGCGATTTGCCGTGCCTCGTTTGCCACCGGGATCGCGCTGGCTTCGATTACCGCGCCGACGCCACTGGCCATGCAGAGGTGTCCCAGGTCGGCGGCGAACCCATCGCTGATATCCAGCATCGCCGTTACAACTCCTGTTCGTGCCAGCGCTCGCCCTTCGGCCACACGAGGCTCCGGTGCGGTCATGGCTGCTCGTGCCCCATCTAGCGCCGTCTGGGGGACTTGTGGGCCCGCGGGCACGGTGATGAGCGCCAGTACACCCGCCGCCGCCGCGCCTAGCACACCAGTCACGAGTAGCCGGTCGCCAGGACGAGCGCCAGAGCGTCGCAGCTCGCCTCCACGTCGAACTCTGCCCAGCAGCGTGACATCGAGCACCAGCGGACCGTCGGTGCCGGAGACGTTGCCGCCTACGATGGCAACATCGAAACGCTGGGCGAGCGCGTTCATACCCGCGTAGATGCCGTCGAGCATAGCAACATCTAGAGCGGGCGGCAAGAGCAGTGAGACGAGCGCCCAAAGCGGTTCCGCACCCATCGCAGCGATGTCGCTCAGGTTTACGGCGAGCGCCTTGTGCCCAATCTCATGTGGCGTGGCAAGGTGGCGCAGAAAGTGACGCCCCTCCACCTGGGAATCACAGGTTGCGACGATCAGCGCGCCTGGCCCTGGATCAAGAAGAGCGGCGTCATCTCCCACTCCCAGCAGCACATCGGGTCGTGTCACGAGTCCGTGTGTGAGGCGGGAAATCAGCTCGAATTCGCCAAGGTCATCCGGATGCACGCTCTTCTGCCCCCTGCCCCTGGGCTTTTGCTTCTTGCGCACGAGGGCAAGTATACCTGCTTCAGCGTCTTTCTGCCAGGGCATCATGATAGGGAAGCGGCTTTACACGCCGACCGCCGCCAGCCCATCGTCTCAGCGAACGGGGCAATAGCGACGGTAGCAACGGTGACAATATACCCGCCGCCACATCAGGCTACGGCGAAATAGCGGGTCGGACTCGGCCCCTTCAACGGCGACGATGTACACTCGGCGAGGGTGCCACGTAAGGTATACTGAAGTCGCGAGTGCGACCACCTCTCCCGAACGTTGGCGAGGTAGAGCGCGATGTCTGAACAGAGAAGGGAGAGACTTGTCTATGGACTCTGACGCTGTCTCCTTCTCTCCGCCCGATGGCAGACGTTTGACCCAAGGGACATTGGCTGCCTCCGGTGCGGCAGCTACCCCGGCATCACGTCAAGCCGAGGATCAGATGCTTCTGGAAGCGCTCCGTGGCGGTGACGAGGCGGCGTTTGCGACATTGGTTGGTCGCTACCAGCCATCGCTTCATCGCCTCGCGCTGACGTATGTGCATGATGCGGCGGTTGCGCAGGAAGTGGTGCAGGATACCTGGCTAGGCGTTCTCAAAGGCATTGATAAGTTTGAGGCACGCGCCTCGCTCAAGACGTGGATCTTCCGCATACTGATCAATCGCGCCAAAACGAGCGCAGAGCGCGAAGGGCGGCTGATCCCTTTCTCAGACGTATGGAACGCCGCTGATGACGACGAGCCTGCGGTAGATCCTGATCGTTTTCAGTCGTTGGAGGGTGACAGTCAGCGCGGCTGGTGGATATCGCCACCCAGGGCGTGGAGCGTCTCGCCGGAGGACGCCGCACTGGCCGGGGAAACGCGCGCCTACCTCGAACGAGCGGTTGCCGCGCTGCCGGATAGCCAGCGCGAAGTCATTACGCTGCGCGATATCGAGGGATTGTCGTCCACAGAAGTGTGTAATCTCCTGCAACTTACCGAGACGAATCAACGAGTGCTGTTGCATCGTGCGCGTTCACGGGTCCGCCGAGCGCTGGAGCACTACTTCGAGCAGGAGCGATGACTATGGATGCACAAGGGGCACATGCCGAGCAGGCGGCGAGCGACGGCGAAGAGTTGACCTGCAAAGAGCTAGTGGAGCTGGTGACTGCCTACCAGGAAGGGCTGCTTCCAGAACACGACCGAGCGCGGTTCGAGGCGCATTTAGCGACGTGCCCTCCCTGTGTGACCTATGTGGAGCAGGTAGATGTGATAGTGCACGCCCTCGGTAGGCTCGACGAGCGGATGGCGGTAGTGGAACAGGAACCCGCCACACAGGAGCTCCTGCGGCTCTTCCGCACCTGGAAATCGGAGCAGCAATCCTGATCGAAAGTACTCCATAAACGGTCCGGAAAACCTTGTGCGACTGAGCGGCCATGTGGTAGACTATCCGTTAGGGCGGGGAACGGGAGGCGCACGCGCTGACGATACCCCGCCTACGTCGTTGGGGCCATCAGGGGACCAGAACGCATGGAATTATCCTGGCTGGGGCATTCGTGCTTCCGCCTTCGTGGCAGAGATGCCACTCTCATCACCGATCCTCCCGCACCGGCAACCGGGTACTCGCTCGGTCGTCCCTCCGCCGACATCCTCACCATCAGTCACCACCATCCCGGGCATGACTATGTCAAAGCGATCAATGGCGAGCCGAAGGTGCTGGATGGGCCAGGCGAATACGAGGTCAAGCAGATTTTGATCTCGGGCGTGCAGACCTATCACGACCGCGAGCGGGGGCGTGTGCTGGGGCGCAACACGGCATATCTCATTACGATGGATGAGGTGCAGATTTGTCATCTGGGCGACCTGGGTGGTCCACTGGACGATGCTGCCCAGGAGGCGCTGAGCGGCGCCGATGTGCTGCTCATCCCGGTAGGCGGTGGCGCCGCGCTTGATGCCGCGAGCGCGGTCGAGGTGGTCGCGCAGATCGAGCCGCGCATCATCGTGCCGATGCATTACGCCACGCCAGCGTTTAAGCCCAATGGCTCGCAGCTCGATCCGGTAGATAAGTTTCTGCGGGAGATGAGCGTCGAAGCTCCGGAACCGCTGCCGAAAGTGGCGATTACGAAGGCGAGTCTGCCAACCGAACCGCAGGTGATACTCCTCACCTTTCGCGGGTGAGCAAGCAGAATGGAGGGGCTAGACCCGAATGACGGGTTCCTAGCCCCTCCTCTTTGGAGGGATGTCTCGACTATACACTGACGGTGCGTAGGCGGGACGGGATTGAAGCTCGCGCAAGTGCTCCGGCTTTAGTGAGCCAAGGGGCGAGAACAAACGCCAAAGCGAATACGAAAGCTAATGGGACGTATGACGTGGCTGGCACACGGGTGCTGGTCGCGCGCTGGAGGAACCGGCACAGCATACGAATGGGTGATGTCGAACCGGAAATGTCTGCCGGGCCAGGTGCAGTAGGGGGCACTGTCATGCCGAAGTTCTTGTTTGTTACGGGCGGCGTAGCGTCTTCCGTCGGTAAAGGGATCGCTGTCGCGTCCATCGGGCGGTTGCTGAAGAGCCGCGGATTGTCCGTCGCGATTATGAAGCTGGACCCGTACATCAATGTAGACCCAGGCACAATGTCTCCCTATCAGCATGGTGAGGTCTTTGTCACCGACGATGGCGCCGAAACTGACCTTGACCTGGGGCATTACGAGCGCTTTACCGATGAGGCCGCCAGCCAGGCAAGCAATGTGACGACAGGTCAGGTCTATGCCAATGTCATCGCCAAGGAGCGGCGCGGCGAATATCTTGGTGGCACGATACAGGTCATTCCCCACATTACCAATGAGATCAAAGCGCGCATCAAAGAACAGGCCGCTACCACTGGCGCCGATGTGGTGATCTGCGAGGTCGGCGGCACCGTCGGTGACATCGAGGGTGAGCCGTTCCTGGAGGCCATCCGTCAGATGCGCAGTGAAGTCGGGCGCGACGATGTGCTCTACATCCATGTGACGCTGCTGCCCTACATCGGCGCTACGAGAGAGCTGAAGACGAAGCCGACGCAGCACAGCGTCAAAGAGTTATTGCGGGCTGGCATCCAACCGGACGTTATTCTCTGCCGCTCGGATTACCCCGTCAGTGACGATATCCGCGAGAAGATCGCCCTCTTTTGTAATATCCAGCAACGCGCGGTGATTCCCCTGGTGACGGCCAGCAGCATCTACGAAGTGCCGCTGATGTTGGAGAGCGCGGGGCTTGGCGACTATCTCGTGGAAACGCTGCGCCTGCATCCAGAGCATGCCGCCGAGCTGGACGAGTGGCGCCAGCTCGTGGCGAGCATCGAGGCGACGAAGCCGACGGTACGCATCGCGCTGGTGGGCAAGTATGTCGCCCTGCACGACGCGTACCTCTCGGTGGTGGAGGCGCTGCACCACGCGGGTTGGGCAAATGGCGTGGATATCGAAATCGAGTGGGTCAACTCCGAGACGATTGAGACGGCCTGGGCGGACTACGAGCCGCTGCTACGGGCTGCTGACGGCATAATCGTGCCGGGCGGCTTTGGGAACCGCGGTATCGAGGGCAAGATCATGGCGGCGCGGCTGGCCCGCCAGGAAAGCATCCCATACCTGGGCTTGTGCCTCGGTATGCAGGTCGCCGTCATCGAGTTCGCCCGCGATGTGCTGGGCCTGAAGGACGCGAACAGCTCCGAGTTCGACGCGAACGGCCACAATTCGGTGATTGATTTGATGGTGAATCAGCGCAATGTGGCTGATAAGGGCGGCACGATGCGGCTGGGCCAGTGGGTGTGCTGTTTGGCGCCTGGCAGCAAGGTGGAGCAGGCGTACGGCCAGCCAATCATTTTCGAGCGCCACCGCCACCGCTACGAGTTCAACAATGCGTATCGTAAGCGCATGGAGAAAGAGGGCATGGTTCTATGCGGACGCTCGGCGGATGGTCGCCTGATTGAGATCATTGAGCTGAAAGACCATCCATGGTTCGTGGGCACGCAGTTTCACCCGGAGTTCAAGAGCCGCCCTACGCGCCCGCATCCGCTGTTCCGCGAGTTCGTGGCGGCGGCGCTGCGCCGCTCGCGTGAAGGGGCGCGGCCCGTCGAAGAGCCAGCGCGCCATGTCGCCAACGGTCACGATGCCCAGGCCGAGACGGCGGTGGCGGGTAGCCTCGCGGAGTAGTCATGTGTATTCACATCCCCTCCCGGGCTAGATCGGAGAGGGGATGTGCTTTGATGTACGCTGCTATTGGGAAGGCAGCAGCGATGATGGGCGGCCCATCAGTCCTGGCCCGCTAAGGAATGCGCCGCAGTGGCCGATGGGTGGGTCTGGCGCAGCAGATACCCACGAGCGAGCAGGACGATCCACGTCCAACCGGTGATGATGCCGATGCGCTGGATCAAACCGGCAAAATCGGACAGCGACGGAACGTTGCTGAAGACGAGCGACAGCACGACGACCACGCCGGTCAGGATGGAGTATGCCGTCCAGCCGCGCCAGCGTGCGTCTCCCGCGAACCGCCGCGCCAGCGCGAAGCACGCGACCCCTAGTGAGACGAAGGCGAACAGGCCCGCCAGAGCATGTACCGCGCCGTGAGGCGTCGGGCTGGTC
This sequence comes from Ktedonobacterales bacterium, assembly GCA_035310125.1. Taxonomy (GTDB): domain Bacteria; phylum Chloroflexota; class Ktedonobacteria; order Ktedonobacterales; family JADMIN01; genus DATGEP01. The sequence continues at coordinate 28,891 of DATGEP010000201.1, read as the reverse complement.
AGAGCGGGCACACCCGGCGGGTAGCCCAGCCCTGGATCGGTCTTGAAGATCCCGGCGGCGATCAGGGCCGCACCGAAGACCGCCAGCGCCATCGGCCCCGCGACCGCCCCCTTGCCCCTGCCCAGCGCCCGCCGCAGTCCCGCGGCAAAGCCGAGGCAGAGCAGCCCACACATGAGGAAGTTGGCGACCTGCTCCCATCCCTGACTGCTCAAACTCAGCTCGCTGCCGAACTGGTGCCACGCGCTGTAGCCCGGCCGCGTCGCGCCCTCGACAAGTAATACGACGACGAACAACGCCGGCCCGACCACCCCGCCCATAAGCAGCCACCGCGTTAGCCGGTCGCCGCCTTGCGCGGCGCTCCGCGAGGTGGGCGCTTTTGTCGTTGTCACGTGCGAGTCCATGAGATAAGTTCCCTTCCAGTCTTCCATTATCTTCACGTCGCCGGCCTCTCGTATCTGGCGGCGCTGCTAGTGTGCCTAACGCCGCGACGAGTGTCATCGGTCTGCACGCCGATTCGGCATCCGTCTGCAGACCGATCGTGGCCTGCCTTGCCCGTTCGTGGAGACGGGGAACGCTATCAACGCCGAACACGAACCCGTGTCGCTCGATGATGACGAGCGTGTTCGCGAGCGATTGGCTGGCAAGGGTCTTTAAATGCTCAATGATAATGCGTTTTCGTGCATCCGGTGGCGATGTATCTGGTACTTCCACGACGATACTGCCGGCATGAGGTGGTGCGTATGCGCGAACATTGTTGAAGTCCTTGTCACCGGAGATGGTCGGCTTCTGAGCGTGAGCATACGTAACGACTGCGGGTCCTTCGCGCCGCCCATGCTACGGTCATAAACAGGCTCAGCTATGTATCCAGGCGCCGCTAACTCCCCCCGTGAGTTGCACCAGCACCAATGCCGCCGGAATACGTGTACCAGCCAAAACCGGCTTGCCGTGGACAATTGCGGGGTCTACCACTACCCCTGGATAGATTTATCCAGCCTGCGCCATAGCTGCCGCTCCAGCAGATTTTCTCGCAACTGATAGTTCGTTGTTCGTGACTGCGGCATCGCCGTCCACACTACACGCGGGAAAACGCACAGCCTTCTATGTCGCGGGCACCCCGCTTATGGTGTAGGCAATGGGTGAATGCTGGTCGGAGGAATACCGGCGGTCTGCGCCAGCAATTGGCTCAGATGAGCCGGGAGCTTGGGCTGTACGAGTAGAGAAGCCCGGAGTCATGGTGGCTCCGGGCTTCTCTAGACAGCTATGAGCCGCTACTTGTCGCGCTCCGTCTGTGTCAACGCCGCCTGGGCCGCCGCCAGCCGCGCGACGGGCACGCGGAATGGCGAGCAGCTCACATAGTCCAGTCCCGTCTCGTCGCAGAAGGCGATGCTATCGGGATCGCCACCATGCTCGCCACAGATGCCGACTTCGAGCTTGGGATTCGTCTTACGGCCCTCCGTCACGGCGATCTGTACGAGGCGACCCACTCCTTCACGGTCGAGCGTTTGGAACGGGTTGACCTTGAGGATTTTTACCGGCTGATCCAGTCCCGGCTCATCCAGGCCCTCGACATACTTGAGCAAGAACTTGCCTTCGGCGTCGTCGCGGCTCATGCCAAACGTCGTCTGGGTCAGATCGTTGGTGCCGAAGCTAAAGAAATCGGCCTCCTCCGCGATCTGTCCGGCGGTCAATGCGGCGCGTGGCAGCTCGATCATCGTGCCGAACTTGTACTCCACTTTGCCGCCCAGCTCAGATGTAATCGCCTGTGCCTCCGCTTCGAGCTGGCGGCGCACCTCACGCAGCTCATTGACGTGACCCACCAGCGGAATCATGATCTTCGGCTGGAGCTTGATGCCTTCCTTTGCCACAGTGGCGGCCGCTTCCAGGATTGCCCGTGTCTGCATGATGTTGATCTCTGGGTACAGCAGACCCAGCCGGCAGCCACGCAGGCCCAGCATCGGATTCGCCTCGCGCATCGCTGCGACAGCATTGAGCAGGCTGCGCTTCTCCGCCAGCTGTTCTGGATGCTGGCCGCTGGTCTCCAGGCGCGTGACCTCGACCAGCAGCTCTTCGTAGCTCGGCAGGAACTCGTGGAGCGGCGGGTCAATCAGGCGAATGACGACAGGATAGCCTTCGCCGGTGGCGGGGTTGCGCATGGCGCGGAAGATACCCTCGAAGTCCGACCGCTGGAACGGCAGCAGCTTGTCAAGCTCCTTTTGCCGCTCCTCTTTGGTTGGCGCCAGAATCATCTTCTGGACGATGGGCAAACGCTCCTGCTCCATGAACATGTGCTCGGTGCGGCAGAGTCCGATGCCTTGCGCGCCGAAGGCTACCGCGCGCAAGGCGTCGCGTGGGTAGTCGGCGTTCGCCCAGACACCGAGCCTGCGGAATGTGTCGGCCCAATCGAGCAGCGTGCGTAAGTCAGCTTCGTCCTCGAATCTAGCCTCCATGGTCTTGATGGCACCCTTGTACACAGAGCCGGTGGTGCCGTCAATCGAGAGCTCGTCGCCTTCTTTCACGATCAAACCTGTCGAGTGAACCGTGAACTGGCGCTTCTCGTAATCCACGCGGACGTCCTCGCAACCGACGACCGCAGGCAGACCAAGGCCGCGCGCGACGACGGCGGCATGGCTGCCAGTACCGCCCCGGCTCGTCAAGATGCCCTTTGCTACGAGCATGCCGTGAACGTCGTCGGGACTCGTCTCCTGGCGCACGAGAATCACGCGCTCACCCGCTTTCCCGGCAGCCTCGGCGCGATCTGCGTCGAAGATGGCTTTGCCAACGGCGGCGCCCGGTGAGGCGTTCACTCCGCGCGCCAGCTCCAGCCCATCTGCCTGTGCACGCTTGATATCCTTATCGTCGAAGCGTGGCAGGAGCAGCTGGACCACCTGCCCCGGCTCCACACGCTGCACGGCTTCCTGCTCGGAGATGATGCCCTCGCGCACCATGTCCACCGCGATTTTGACGGCTGCGGCGGCAGTGCGTTTGGCCGTGCGCGTCTGCAACATGTACAGGTGGCCCTTCTCCACGGTGAATTCGAGGTCCTGCACGTCACGATAATGCTGCTCCAGGCGTTGCGCGATTTGCTGGAACTGCTTGGCCACACCGGGCATCTCGCTGCCGAGGTGATCAATCGGGGAGGTGTTGCGGATACCCGCAACGACGTCCTCGCCCTGTGCATTGACAAGGTAGTCGCCGTAGAGCTTCTTCTCGCCGGTGGCGGGGTTACGTGTGAAGGCGACGCCAGTAGCGCTATCGTCGCCCATATTGCCGAAGACCATCGTCTGCACATTGACGGCGGTTCCCAGGTCGTGGGGGATCTTATTGAAGTTGCGATAATCAGTCGCGCGTTTGTTATTCCACGATGCGAAGACCGCCTCGATGGCGTACTTTAGCTGCTCATAGGGGTCTTCGGGGAAGGGCTTGCCGCTGGACTCGCGCGCAATCTGCTTGAAGTCCCCGACCATCTGCTTGAGGGCATTGGCGGGAATGTCGGCATCCGTCTTTGCGCTGGTCTTTTCCTTATATTCTTCGATCTTCTTCTCGAAGGCATCCGGTTTAGCGTCCAGCACGATCTTAGAGAACATCTGCACGAAGCGGCGGTAGGCGTCGTAGGCGAATCGCTCATCGCCGCTCAAGGCGATGATACCCTTGACGGTCTCGTCGTTCAGGCCTAGGTTGAGGACCGTGTCCATCATGCCTGGCATGGAGAACTTGGCGCCGGAGCGGACCGAGACCAGCAAAGGATTCGTGGGGTCGCCGAATTTCTTGCCGGTTTTCTCCTCGACGGTGCGCAACGCAGCGATCGCCTGGTCCCACAGACCATCAGGAAACCGTTTCCCAGCCGTGTAATATTCGTTGCAGGCTTCCGTGGTAATCGTGAATCCAGGCGGAACAGGTAGGCCGGCGTTGGTCATCTCCGCGACGCCCGCGCCCTTGCCGCCGAGCAAATCACGCATCTTGGCGTTGCCTTCCGCGAAGAGATAGACCCACTTCTTGGGTGAATGCTTGACTGCCTCTTCCAGTGTCAGGTCTGTCGTCTGTGCCACGTGCGCATCCTCCTCGAAAGCCTGAAACAGTCCAGTATCGGCGTCCAGGCTCATGGACACCGCACCGCGCACCTAAACCGGGGCCGCATCCCGCAGCGTTTCATATCGTGAAGCGCGGATAGGCGCGGTGCGGCTGAATGGTATGGTGTGGTCCTCATCGTCGTTGATAGCGGTCTTGTTTATTATAGCCAATGGTGGGACATGACTGCTGATGGCAGTTGCGCCGAAACACCGGCTCATGTATCATAGACGACGCATGGTTGTATAGATATGTTCCGAGCTGGAGCGAGACACGCGGAGAAGGGATAGGTACGGTGGGAGACGGGATTGTAGTGGTGGTAGGACTGAGTCTAGCGGCGGCGATAATTGTTCTGAACATGTTGGTCTCGTTGGGGCGCCGCGCCACGTTTCGGCGAGAGCTAGCGGCGGTACGGGCTGGGAAATATCCCGCGTGGCAGGGCTACATGCGCTATCGTAATCCAGTCAATCGCCAGGGGTACGTCGCTCGGTTTCTTGCAGTGCTCCTGTTGGCGATAGTTGTATTTTCCTTTCTGCCGCAGTCCACACAAGACAACAACGCGTTCTTCGAGGCGCTGCTTGTGCGTCCAAATCTGGTTGTACTGGTGCTCTCCTACGTCTTGGGGTCAAGTATCGCGCTCATCATGTCAATAGGGATCACCGCGATAACGGCTGACGCACCCGCCTACCGGCTTCTGCGCGGCGGCACGCTGCAAGCTCGCGAGCTAATCACGCGGCGGTTGAAGATGTTTGTGCCAGCCAGACTGCCGCTCTTACTGGTTTTGGGTCTCTGCGCGCTGCTCTACGGTTTCGGCATGTCCTGGGAAATTTGCGTAGCGCTTTTGGGTATCGGGTATGCCGCGACGCAAATAGTGGCAATCTGGACACTATCACGTCTGCAACGTTGGTACTACCCATGTTTGCCGCTGGAACAAAGCCAATGGTCCGCCCTGGCGTCGCGAGTGGAAGCCTGGGCGCGCGCTGCCGGTCAGCCAGCTCCGCGTGTCTACGTGCGCTCTGGACCTGTGGACGGATTTGGCAACAGCGCGGCGTTAGGCGGCTCCCCAGGCACACTGTACCTTTCCGACGAATTTCTGGCAAACAGTGAGTGGCGCCAGCAAGACGCGCTGCTTTGCTGGCTCATTGTCGCCCGCGCGCCGCTCATGCGTCAGACAATGCGGATCATCACGATACGTGTAGGAGTTCCGCTGGCGTTGGGCGGGATATTGGTGGCCAATTTACTTCTGTTCACGAACAGCACCATTGACGTTTCGCAGAGCGCGCTCGAGACTCTTCTGTCCATTCTGCTCGTGATCGGGATTCTTGTCCTATTCTCGATCATGGCGCGGATCATTAACCGGCGCGCGCGGCGAATTTTCAGCGAATGTGACCGCCGTGCCGTCGAGTTGACGGGCGATCCCTGGGCCGCCATGACGATGCTGGCGACGATGGATACGCTATGCCAGGGTACTCCGGCGCTCGGCGGGCGCGCGCTCGGTAGTGTGCCGCCACGTCTCGCGGAGTTGGATGCGCTCACGCGTACGCCGGGTCCGCGGGCGCCGTGGGCGTATCAGCCGGTCCCCTCGCTCCAGCCTGTGCTGACTGGCCCGTATCCCATTACTGAGTCGCTGGCGTCCCAGACTCAACCTGCCGCGGCAACTCCCGCTTCATAGCAGCGCTGAAATGCGGCCCGTGCGGCAATGTGCAAGGGTAGACACGTCGAGTCACTATAGCACCGTGACTTCTTCAATATCCAGCGTCGCGTAATAACCGCGATACTCTTCGGGCAGCAGCGTCGCAATGCGGCCCGCCATCTCATCCGCGACGGCGCTCACCGCCGCTTTGGTGGGGCGGCTCAGTCCACAGGTAGGTCGGTATGGCTCACCGAACACGACATGGACATGTGGATGGCGCCAGGGGCGCCATCCACGTTGAACCGACCAAACGCGGTGCGTACCCCACAAACCGACCGGCACAATGGTCGCATCCGTTCGCAGCGCCAGCCAGGCCGCGCCCGTCTTCACGGGGAGCATAACGGCGGGCGCGGGCGGATCAACGAATGTGCCTTCAGGAAAGACCAGCACGCATTCGCCCGCGCTAAGTAGCGCCGCCAGCTTGCGTAGCGCCATCCGGTCGGATTCGCCGCGATGGATAGGTATCGTGCCCGCTAGCCGCGCTAACCAGCCGACCAGCGGCCACTGAAATACTTCCACCTTGCTCAGAATGCGCACCTGGCGGCAGAGATTTATGCCGACCACCAGAGGATCCACGTAACCGAGATGATTGCAGACAAGTAACACCGGGCCATTCGCGGGAACCCGCTCGCGACCTTCCGCCGACACCCGCATCTGGGACGCGACCAGTAGCTGTGCCAGCAGGCGCAGAATCGAGAACGACATATATCAGCTGCTCCGCCGAACGAGTTTGCGTTGTCAGTCTAACTGGCCGCCAGTGTACCAGGTCTGCGCGAGCTTGCATAGGTATCCCTCTCATTGTTGAGCTTGCGCCGCCTGCCGCCCGCTGGTACATTCCCTATTCGGGCCTGCAAAAGGCGGCATGGACTATGAACAGCTCGTGAAGCCGTAAGCAGTATCGCCTCGCGCAGAGTACCCGTGGGCGCGCTGCCTTGTACGTGGCCTCAATACCCACTAGCGGCGCTGCTGGCATGTAGCCTGACCTATGCGAGATCACGCACGGGGGAGCGCGGCATGCACCTTGCGCGCGGTCGCACGGCAGATGTGGTCTACTATATGGAGGGCGAGCGCGCGCAAGGGTGTCCGCCGATGATGGCGAGCCACTCGGGCGATTTGCTCCACATACAGATATAAAGAGGCAAACGCAATGGCAGATAATCGCCTGTCGGCCGTCTACGCGCTCGGCCAAAGCATCTGGTACGACAACATCCGACGTGGGCTCATCACGTCCGGCGATCTGCAAAAACTGATTGATGACGATGCCGTAGTGGGCGTCACGTCGAATCCCACCATCTTCGAGAAAGCCATTGACGGCAGCACCGACTATGACGATGCGATTAAGCACGTCGTAAGTCAGGGAATCACCGACCCGAAGCAGGTATTTGAAGCGATCGCCGTCGAAGATATCCAGATGGCGGCTGATGTATTGCGCCCAATTTACGAGCGCACCGATGGGCTGGACGGATATATCAGTCTGGAAGTCTCTCCAGTCGCAGCCAACGATACGCAGAAGACGATCGCGGAAGCGCGTCACCTTTTCCACCGCGTAAGCCGTCCGAATGTAATGATCAAGATTCCCGCGACGGAAGAGGGGCTGCCAGCCATCGAGCAAATGATTTACGAGGGCGTCAACATCAATGTGACGCTGATTTTTTCGCTCGATCGCTACGAGCGAGTCGCCGAAGCCTACATTCGCGGTTTGGACCACCGGCGCCGCGACGGTCAGCGCGTCACAGGTATCGCCTCCGTCGCCAGTTTCTTCGTCAGTCGCGTGGATACGCTTGTGGACAAGCTGCTCGACGAGAAAATCGCCGCGACTCACGATGACTCTGAGAAGGAAGCGCTGCGAGCGCTGCAAGGCAAGGCCGCAATCGCCAACGCCCGCCTTGCCTACGAGAAGTATCGCGACATCTTCCACGGCTCGCGCTTTGCGAAGCTACGCGACGCGGGTGCCCGCCCGCAGCGTTGCCTGTGGGCCAGCACGAGCGCCAAGAATCCCGCTTACCGCGATGTCGTGTACGTCGAGGAGCTGATCGGCCCCGAAACTGTAGATACGATGCCGCCCCAGACCATCGTGGCGTTTCAGGAGCACGGCAGCGCCAGGGATACGCTCAGCGATGATCTGGCGGAAATGCATGTTACGATGTCGCGGCTCGCCGATGCTGGTGTTGACATGGATGCCGTGACGCACCAACTCGAGCTGGAGGGCGTCAAGTCCTTCGCCGATTCGTACAACAAATTGCTGGAAAGCACGGCAGCCAAGGCTGAAAAACTGCGCCAGCAGGCTGAAGGCGCTATTCCGGTAGATGACCACGACGTCGCCGCGCCCAACCTCGCCGCGCGCCAACAGGCGCAGCTGGGCGCGCTCCAGAACGCGGTGGACGGCGCGCTCGAGCGCGCCGTCCACGAGCATTTCGCGCAACGCCTGTGGGAAAAGGACCCGACGCTGTGGAAACCGGACCCCGCCGACCAGGCCGAAATCACCGACCGATTGGGCTGGCTGACCGTTCCCGAAATGATGACCGATGCGGTGCCACGACTAACCGAGCTGCGTGACGGCGTGCGCAAAGCGGGCTTTACCCATGCGGTGCTGCTGGGCATGGGCGGTAGCAGCCTCGCGCCAGAAGTGCTCATGCGCACGCTGGGTGCCGCGAGTGGCCAGCCCGAATTACTGGTGCTCGACTCGACCGATCCCGCTACCATTCTCGACGTGGAGCGGCGGATAAACCTCCATTCGACGCTCTTCATCGTAGCTTCCAAGTCCGGCGGTACCATCGAGACGCTTTCCCAGCTTGCGTACTTCTGGGAACAGGTGCGCGCCGTCGAGGGTGACGGTGCGGGCGCGCAGTTTCTCGCTATCACCGATACCGGCACACCGCTAGACCAGATCGCACGCGAGCGCAAGTTCCGTGCGATCTTTCGCAATCCCGCCGACATCGGTGGGCGCTACTCGGCGCTCTCATTCTTTGGTTTGGTTCCCGCGGCAATTCTTGGGGTAGACATCGAGCAGTTACTAGGCCGTGCCGAGACGATGCGCCATGCGTGCCACGGCAACGTCCCAGCCCGCGAGAATCCCGGCCTCTGGCTGGGCGCAATTCTCAGCGCGAGTGCGCTCAGCGGTCGCGACAAAGTGACATTGGTGATGTCACCGCCTATCAGTACGTTCGGCGACTGGATCGAGCAGCTTCTTGCCGAAAGCACTGGCAAAGAGGGCAAGAGCATTGTCCCTGTGGAAGACGAAGCTTTGGGCGATCCTCAGAGCTACGGCGATGACCGCCTATTTGTCTACCTGCGCACCGATGAGGGCTTCGATCCAGATCAGGACCGGCGCGTCGTCGCGCTTCAGACCGCCGGGCAGCCCGTCGTGACGCTTTCGTTGACCGATGCGTATGACCTCGGCCAGGAGTTCTTCCGGTGGGAGTTCGCGACGGCTATCGCGGGCGCGTATCTCGGTATCAACGCCTTCGATCAGCCAAACGTGCGGGAGGCGAAAGAACGGACCAGCGCGCTGCTGGAGCACTACCGTGTGGCGCACGAGCTGCCTCAGCAGCAGGCGTCCCTGCGCACCGCGCATCTCGCGCTCGTCGCGGACGACGACATAGCGGCGCATTTGGTAGATGCTATCTCGCTTCAGGCGGCATTCGAGACATATATCCGTGAAGCCGGCCAGGGCGATTATATCGCGCTGATGGCGTACATCGAGCGCACGAACGAGACTCAGAAGATACTCCAGCATATCCGGCTGCGCTTGCGCGATCTCCTGCGAGTGGCAACGACGCTCGGCTACGGGCCGCGCTTCCAGCATTCAACTGGACAGCTTCACAAGGGCGGCGCAAATCGCGGCATCTTCCTGCAGCTCGTCGCGCACGACGCGCGAGACGTGCCGATTCCTGGCGAGCCGTACACCTTTGGTGTCCTGAAAGCAGCACAGGCGCTCGGCGACTTCCAATCGCTTCAGGCGCACAACCGCCGGGTATTACGCATTGATCTGGGATCAGATGTCAGCGCGGGACTTGAGGAGGTGAGCCGAGCGATAGACGCCGCCACACTCGCGTAGCTCCCGCCTGTGGGGTATCCTCCCCGCACCGACGGGTCAGGTGGCTTTCGTTCCCATTCTCTCACGGCGAGAGGGGCAGGTGACAGGTCAGGCGCGGTACTCACCGCAACAGTACATGGAGAACAGCAATGGAACTTGGAATCTTCGGCCTTGGCCGCATGGGCGGCAATATGGCTGTCCGGCTTGTGCAGGGCGGCCACCGCGTCGTGGCGTCGAATCGCAGCTCGGGTCCGGTGGATCAGGCGGCCAGCGCCGGGGCCATTCCAGCCTACACGCTTGAGGAGATGGTACAGAAGCTCGATGCCAGCCCAAAGATCGTCTGGCTGATGGTGCCGTCCGGCCAGGTGACGGACGACACTCTGCACCACGCCATGTCGTTGCTCAAACCCGGTGATATCATCATTGACGGCGGCAACTCGAACTTCCACGACACCATCCGCCGTGCGGGCGAGGTCTCAGCCGCGGGCATGCATTTTATGGACTGCGGCACCAGTGGCGGCATATGGGGTCTCAAGGTTGGCTACAGCCTGATGGTCGGCGGCGAGAAAGATATCTTCGATCACTGCGAGCCGATCTTCAAGACGCTGGCCCCTGTAGATGGTTACGGCTACATGGGCACAAATGGAGCTGGTCACTTCGTGAAGATGGTCCACAACGGCATCGAGTACGGCATGCTGCAGGCGTACGGTGAAGGCTATGAGATACTGGAGAAGTCGCAGTTCAAGCTGGATCTACTCAAAGTAACGCAGGTCTGGCAGCACGGCAGCGTGGTCCGCTCGTGGCTGCTCGATCTCGCGGAGCTTGCGTTCCAGAAAGAGGGCGACCTGGCGAGCATTCGCGGCTTTGTCGAGGACTCTGGTGAAGGTCGGTGGACGGTGCAAGCCGCGATAGACGAGGATGTGCCAGCGCCGGTCATCACGCTGTCACTGCTCGCGCGTTTCGCGTCGCGCCAGCAAGAATCGTTCTCCGCGAAGGTGATAGCCGCGTTGCGCAACGAATTTGGCGGCCATGCGGTGACATTCGAATCCGGTGAGCGCGGCGGCGAGCGACACCAGGCATAATACGCGTCGCCCGCGTATCCATCCCTCCCCGCGACATGGGGAGGGATGCACATCGGTGGCGAAGCTCCCGGTTCACTTCCGCGTCCCATAGTGAGACGAAGGGACCCTTCTTATGGACTTTCCTTCCATTCCCGCTAATCCACTGCGTGCGGGCATGCGTCAATCGCGCAGTGTTGAGCCTTGCATCGTCGTCATCTTTGGCGCCACCGGTGACCTCACCCATCGCAAGTTATTGCCCGCTCTCTACAACCTGAAGATGGAGCACCCGCTGCCGCCACAATTTACGGTGGTCGGGGTAGCGCGCCGCCCTATTACCAACGAGCAGTTCCGCCAGCAAGCGTTAGAGTCCATTAACACGTTCTCGCGACGGAGGCCGGTCAATCCATCCGTGTGGGATCCCTTCGCGAAAGGGCTGTTCTATCATCAGTCACAGTTCGATGACCCACAGGGATATCAGCGCCTCGCGCAATTGCTCGAACAGCTTGATCGCGAGCGTGGCACCTGTGGCAACCATATCTTCTATCTCGCCACCCCGCCCAGCTACTATTCCACCATCGCGGACAACCTGAGCGCCGCTGGCCTGGCACAGCGCAACGGAGAGGAAGCGAAAGAGGGATGGTCGCGTATCATCGTCGAAAAACCTTTCGGCCATGATATCCAGTCCGCCCTGGTGTTGAATCACGAGCTGAACAAAGCGTTTACCGAGAGTCAGATTTATCGCATTGATCACTATCTGGGCAAGGAGACTGTCCAGAACATCATGGTCCTGCGCTTCGGGAACGGTATCTTTGAGCCCATTTGGAATCGCCGGTATGTGGACAACGTCCAGATCACCGTCGCGGAAAATATCGGCGTGGAGAACCGTGGCGACTATTACGAGGAAGCTGGTGCGCTGCGGGATATGATGCAAAACCATATGATGCAGCTCCTCACGCTCGTCGCCATGGAGCCGCCTGTCACCTTCGGCGCGGACTCCGTGCGCGACGAGAAAGTGAAGGTGCTACGCGCTGTGCCGCCGTTGAGCGACATCGAGCTGGCGTATGATACCGTGCGCGGGCAGTATGGTCCCGGCATGCTGGGCGGCGAGCTGGTGCAAGGCTACAAACAGGAAATGCGCGTCAGTCCTACTTCGAGGACGGAGACATTTGTAGCGCTCAAGCTCCTCATCGAAAATTGGCGATGGGCTGGTGTGCCGTTCTATCTGCGCACGGGCAAGCGTCTCTCCAAGCGCATCACCGAAGTGGCCATTCAGTTCAAACGCCCGCCATACCTGCTCTTTCGCGGAACGGGGGCCGATCAAATGCAGCCCAATGTGCTCTCGCTGCGCATTCAGCCGAACGAGGGCATTTCGCTCCTTTTCAGTGCGAAAGTGCCGGGCCAGGAAATGCAGATCCGGACCGTCAATATGGACTTCCTGTATGGCAGCTCCTTTGGCGTCGAGCCGCCTGAAGCGTACGAGCGCCTACTGCTTGACTCTATGCTTGGCGACTCCACGTTATTCACCCGTATTGATGAAACCGAGCTTGCCTGGCAATTTGTGGATGCGGTCGAGCGCGGCTGGGCGCGCCAAAGTTTAGCCAAGCTCCCGCAGTATGAGCCAGGCACATGGGGTCCGAAAGAAGCCGACGCGCTCATTGAGCGCGATGGCCGGACGTGGAGGCGGCTATGAGTGACACGCAGAGCTCTTTCCCCTCACTGAGACCAGTCAACCTGGAATCTGTCGAGAGCGAGTTGGATAATATGTGGCGCGAGGCGAACGCCAGGACCGCAATGGCTGGCGGTCAGGCCTACTCTCGCAACAGCGTGTTGACGCTCGTGGCGTTCACACCGTCCATTCAGCGGGCGCATCAGGTGATAAACCTTGTGCATTCCATGACGACCACCCATCCCTCGCGCGCGATAGTCATAGCGGCTGATCCATCTGACAGCGGCGATTCCATTACCTCGTCTATCGGGACATACGTCGGCGCGGATGCCGCGAGCTACGGCGAAGATATCCTCGTTGTCGCGCAGACCAACGCTATCCGGCACCTCCCAGGGGTCGTGCTGCCGATGATTGTCTCCGGCCTGCCCGCATTCCTCCGCTGGACAGATGAGCCGCCGTGGGGTACTGATCTGCTGGAAGCACTGGTAGACGGAAGCGACCGGTTCATCGTGGATACGTCCGAGATGAGCGACGTACCCCGCAGCTTCACGGCGTTGGCCGACCTCGTGCGTCGCAAGAAGTCGCGCTGTGCCGTCAGCGACGTGAGCTGGTCATACCAGTCTCCGTGGCGCGAGATAGTCGCGCAGTTCTTCGACCCAGCGCCGCTGCGGCCTTACTTGGATGCTATCGAGCGTGTCACTATTGAGTACGCGGTCCGCGACGAAGATGCGCCTCTCAATACGGGCCAGGCCTATCTCTTTGCGGGATGGCTTACCTCACGCCTCGGCTGGCGAGTGGAGCGAACGCCTCACGATCGGGGCTCGGAGAGCCAGCAATTCACTTTGCGCACCGGCAGCGAGCGTCCAATCATGATGGAAATTAACGCGCGCTTCGGCGTTCCGGAGGGCTCCTGGGGCGAGATGGATTCCGATGAGACGGCGCAAGAGCCGCCAGCAGACAATGAGCCAGAACACGCGCACAATGTTCCATGGATCCGGCACGGCGCACTGATGTCGGTCCACCTCTCCTCGCGTCTCTCGGGTCCGCGTGCGACATTTACAGTAGCGCGCGAGAGCGATCTGACCCATGCCACCACCCTCTGCCAAGTGCCTGACGGAGCCGCCCCACCGCCGCAGACGGTGCATCTCCAGTCCATCGGCGAGCAGGCGCCCCTTGCGGGGCAGCTCCAGATTCTCGGCCATGATCTCGTCTATGAGGAGGCGCTTGCCGCCGCCGCCCAGTTCATTGGCACGGCGCGAAAGGGAGTGGTATGAGTAGCGCATCAGGCAATCGCGTGCATCTCGACGTGCTCGACGATCTGAACGCTGTCGCCGCGCACGCCGCTGACCTCTTCGTGCGTCGCGCGCGGGAAGCAAGCACGACTGGCCGGTTCACCGTCGCGCTTTCCGGCGGCTCGACACCGAAGGCGCTCCATCATCTGCTGGCCGCGCCGCCATACCGCGATCAGGTGGATTGGTCTCGGGTGCAGTTCTATTGGGGCGACGACCGTGCGGTCGCTCCCGATGACCCCGACAGCAACTTCCGCATGGCACGCGAGACACTGCTCGATAAACTGCCTCTCCGCGCGACGCAGATTCATCGTATCCATACGGAGCTGGACCCGGCTGCTGCCGCCGCTCTCTACGAAGATGAGCTGCGCCAGGACTTCCATTTGAGCGCGGATCAGCTTCCGCGTATGGATCTGATCTACCTCGGCATGGGGCCAGATGGACATACCGCTTCACTGTTCCCACACACTGCCGCGCTCGATATCACGGATCGGCTGGTCACTGCCAACTACGTGCCGAAGCTGAGTACCACCCGCATCACCCTGACGGCGCCGGTACTCAACAATGCCGAGACCGTCGCGTTCCTTATCGCCGGTGAGGATAAAGCCGCCGCTCTTGCCGCCGTCCTCGAAGGCCCACGCGACCCCGACACCTATCCCTCCCAGCGCATTGCTCCCACCAATGGGGACCTCTACTGGTTAGTAGACCGCGCGGCGGCGAAGCTGCGCCGAGCATAGACGACTCTTCCTAACGTCATGAGGTGATGTGTATGTCCGCTCTTGTCGTCCCTTCAATACTCTCCGCAGACTTTTCCCGACTCGGCGAGCAGGTGCAGGCCGCCCAGACCGGCGGCGCCGACCGCATCCAGATAGATGTCATGGATGGCCGCTTCGTCCCCAATATTACCGTCGGTCCCCTCGTCGTTGAGGCCGTCCGCCGGCACTGCACGCTCCCCCTCGAAGCGCATCTCATGATCGTAGAACCGGAACGGTATGTGAGCGACTTTTCTAGCGCGGGGGCGGATATCATCATCGTCCACCAGGAAGCGTCGCCGCACCTGCACCGTACCGTGGAGCAGATCCACCGCCTCGGCAAGCGTGCTGGTGTCGCGATCAATCCCGCCACACCTCTCGCCGTTCTGCAAGAGATTCTCAACGATATTGACCTCGTCCTTTGCATGACCGTGGACCCCGGCTTCGGTGGCCAGGAGTTTATCGGCGGCATGCTCCCGAAAATCGAGCGGCTCCGCGCCATGATCGCGCAACACGGCGCGCGCTGCGATCTGGAAGTGGATGGCGGCATCTCCGCCGCGACGGCGCCGCAGGTCGTTCGTGCGGGTGCGAACGTGCTCGTTGCTGGCTCCGCCATATATGGAGACACCGAGGGCGTCGCTGCCGGTATCGCCCGGCTACGCGCCGCCGTCGCATAGGGAGTGGGACCCGCGGCGGCGCATCCTCAGTCTTTCGCATCCTATCCTGCCCAGCACGATTTCCCGCCATCGCGTATATCGCGTATAATGACCCAAATAGATGATATAAAACGGGTTACGGGAGGACCACACAGTGGCAGGCAGCACCAATAACTGGCGCGCCCCCGAGCGCATGAGCGGCGCTCCAGGAAGCGATACGGACGACGCAGACGACCTTGACGGACATCACGAGGCTGGCAAGCGCGAAGTCGAGATGTACATCCGCACATACCAGACTCTCCTGCGCAGCTCCGGTGAAGTCGGCCTGAAGGCGCTTGTGCAGGCCCACTACAACATTGACTCCGTGCTGCATCCTGAGGCCCGTCATGGCACCCCAGATATGTCGGCGTTCATCTACACCATTCTGCGTCTGCCCACCGCCGTTCTTCTCAGCTCGCGTGTGCTGCTGGGCCAATCGGAAGAAGTGTTTGGCCAGTTCGGCTTTCAGGTGGAACACTGGCAGGCGGTCACCGCGTCGGCCCGCCGCCGCAAATGGTTCTTTGATGGCAAGAATACGCTGGCGGCTTTTATCGCCAGCGTCAGTGACACAGATGACATCGTACCCACGCTGGTCGCCCTTCAGATCGAGTGGAACAAGTTTCACTGGTTGCTGAACGCGGATTCGACCACGATGCAGTTGCTGGAGAGCCGAGTTGAGCGCACCTCACCTGTCTATGCTGAAATCACGAAGGTCGTGCGGGAGCGCTTGAAAGTCTCGGTAGATGATTGGCGCCGCCTGGAAGTCATCTGGGGCGATAGTGTCTGGCAGAATCTCCTCGCCATCGGGAAGGAGCGCAAGAACTTCACATTGCGTATGCTCGGTGGATCGCATGTCGGGTTCGTCCGCGCCACGCGCAAGTGGTGGACACCCCTGAACAAATTGCTTGACGATATGCGCCTGGGCCGCCGGCCGGTCTACTTTGTCTCCAGCAACACCCACAGTCTCTCAAATCTTCTCTCCGGCACGGCGTTGCGCCGTGAAGACGAGCTGACGCGCTTTGCCACAGCGGGAGCAGACAGCTTTCTTGCCGACGAATACCGCAAGCTCAAAGACGGCAAGGTACCGGGTAACTGGCAGAACTTCCTGTACTATGCCGCGCGCGAGTATGTTCGCACCTCGGCGGGACAGGGATTCGCTCGCAGCAAGCCAGTCGAAGAGCAGGAGCGCGGCATCTGGTACATCGGCGCACGCTATGGGCTGGAGCTGGACGCGCAAGTGATAGACCTCTCCAAGCTGCGGCCCGACGAGCTGGACCCACGCGTGAAAGTGCCGGGTATCGAGCGGCTGGCCGAAAGTAAGGGTGTCATTATCAATATTGATTACCCACTCGGCATGGCGGCATACCGCGTTTTACGCGAGGTCCTCGAGAATCTTACCCAGGTCAAGGGCATCTACATACTGGGCAAAGCCGCCACGCTCAATGGCAGTATCGGCGATGTCATGATGTCCAACGTCGTATTGGATGAGCATAGCCAGAACACCTACTGGCTGGATAACTGCTTTAATGCCGGCGACGTGAGCCGCAATCTCGTCTTTGGCGCCGTACTCGATAATCAAAAGGCGGTGAGCACAAAGGGGACATTCCTCCAGAATCGCGCCTATCTCGACTTCTACTATCGCGCCAACTATAGCGTCGTGGAGATGGAGGCCGGCCCATATCTGGACGCGGTCTACGAGAGCCTGTATATGACGCGCTACCCGACCGGCGAGAACATCAATTTCGCGAAGCTGCCGTTCGATCTGGGGGTCATCCACTACGCTTCGGATACGCCGTATACGCGTGGCAAGAACCTTGGCGCAGGCAGCCTCTCATACTACGGCATGGATTCGACGTATGCGGCCACTATCGCAATTGCTCGTCGCATCCTCGAGCATGAGCTTGGGGGAGCCCGTGGCGGTGAGGCAGTTGCTCGTGCTGAGGCGCTGCGCATGCGTCGCTCCGGTGATGCGAAACAGCCCACTGGCGCCGCGCGTTAGGTCTCCTTACGCTGGCTCGATGGTGCTGGTCAGCCCATAGCGCTCCAGGCCTTCACGGTAGTGCTCGGCCAGCTCTTTCAGACAAATGATCACTTGAGCGCAACCGGTGGTGTGCGCCTCCAACATGACGCGCACCGCCTGCTCAATGTCCATGTCCGCGATGATCCGCATGAGCGCCAGGACGACGCGATCCATCGAGTTGAGGTCGTCATTGTGGAGCAACACCCGGTAGCGCGGCAGCAGGCGCAGCAGTTGGCGCACTTCGTCATCCGTGCGAGGCGCGACCCCACGAGATGCCGGGACGTGCCCCACGTTACGCCCAAAGAACCTTGCCATTTCGCTGTTTCCCCCTGTCCGCATGCCACCTGGCACGCGCGATGCGCGCGAAGGTCACTACATCCTTAGACGGAAGTGTCCCCCCGCGCGCCACACTGGGGAGTGGCGGCGCAGGCGCTGGTGATCACAGAGGGGAGATAGCGATGACTCATCCACCGGCCCCAACTGTAAACGTAGGCGTAGGAGGCGGAGTCGTCGCGGTAGGAAGCGGAGGTGGAGGTGTCGCCGTCGCTTTGGGCTGCGCCTGTGAAGTCGCTGTGGGCGAAGATGGCGCTCCCTGGCCGGCTGATGTGCTGGTTGGATGTGGCGTCGTCCCACTGACGGTGTAGACGGGAGCGTCGGTGGCAACATCCGTGGTGGTAGTTGTGGGCGGCACTAACCGCGGCACGGAATGGCTCTTGCTAGGCGGTGGATCAAACACATTCCATGCGGTCATGGTCGTCGCCACCACGAGGAGTGCCAGGTTGAGTGCCAGCAGCGCCACGCGGCCGCGCGGGAAGGGCGGCGGGCTGGATGATGGGGACAGCGAACTGGACGGCAGCCCACCAGTGATTGTTGCCGTTACATCTTGATCGGCGTCCATGCTTGACACTGTCGTGCCGCATGCGGAACAGATTGCCAATCCGTGAAGCGCCGCTCCGCACTGTGCGCACATATCATGTTCGAGCATCGTACAACCACGCCTCCACTTGACCGCTAAGTTGGCGTGTAGTATCCATATCCGCCGCTATGTTGTCAAGAGGGCGAAAAATGCGAAGACATTACAGCACTTGAAACTGTTCCGCCTCGGCATCTGTGATGCCGTCCAGGTGGCAGGTATCATTGAGGCGCGCGACGATGGCGGAGAATGAGCGCGCGCTTTCAGCGTCCAGGCTGGCAGGTTTTCTCCCCATCACGAGCTCACTGAGTGCGGCGTTGTCGCGGCGGAACTGATCGCGCTTGTGAAGGTCCATACCGAGCAAGTGGCAGAGCAGGATACCGATGCAGCCGCCATGGGTCACCCAAAGGAGCGTGCCGTCAGGATAGCTTGCGTACCACCGGACGAGCGACCGCACCAGCCGGTCGCGCACCTGAACAATAGGCTCACCGCCGGGTGGCGCGAACTCTACTGGATCAATCTGCCAGCGCCGCAGGTGTTCTGGCTCCCGCGCGCAAATCTCGTCGAAGGTGGCGCCTTCCCACGTGCCCATCGAGATTTCGCGTAGATCCGGGTCCAGTTGGACGGGAAGATCATGTCGTTGCGCGATTTGCCGAGCCATGACACTGGCGCGCCGCAGATCGGACGATACGATGCAGTCGAGGTGTTGCTGGCTGAGGCGAGCCGCCAACGCCTCCGTCTGGCGCTCGCCTAACGCGCTCATGGGGAGGTCGGTCTGCCCAGTAAAGCGGCGCTGCACGTTGTTGATGGTGGCGCCGTGGCGCACCAGAAGAAGTCGCACGGAGAATACCACTCCCTAACCGCGTTTGCGGGTCTGCTTGACGGGCAACTTGGGCCAGCGAGTGTGATAGTCTGTGCCGCGCTGGAAGGCATCCGCCGCGCGCAGGAGCGTCGCTTCACCGAACGATGGAGCGAGCAGCTGCACACCGACCGGCAAACCTTCGCTGAAGCCGCCGGGGATAGAGATGCCAGGAATGCCGGCCAGGTTCGCGGGGATGGTGAACACATCGTTTAGATACATCGCATAGGGGTCGGCGATCTTCGCGCCCAGCTTGAATGCGACGGTCGGTGACGTGGGGCCGATCAGCACATCAAAGCGCTCGAATGCCGAGTCGAAGTCTTGCTTGATGAGCGTGCGCACCTTTTCGGCTTTGAGATAGTAGGCATCGTAATATCCGGAGGAAAGCGCATAGGTGCCGAGCATGATACGGCGTTTCACCTCGGCGCCAAAGCCGGCGGCGCGCGTACGCGAAACGAACTCTATGAGGTCATCGCCGGTCTCGCGGAGGGCGAAGCCATACTTTACGCCGTCATAGCGGGCGAGGTTGGCGCTGCACTCCGCGGGCGCGATGATATAGTACGCCGCGACGCCAAAGCGCGTGTGTGGAAGCGAGCATTCGCCAACCTCGGCGCCCAGAGATTTGAACGTCGCGATTGCCTCGTCAACGGCCTTGCGTACGCCCGGCTCGGTGCCTTCCACAAAATATTCTTGCGGCACGCCGATACGCAGCCCATGTATGTCTCCGGTGAGCGCAGCGAGATAATCCGGCACCGGCGCATTCACAGAGGTCGAATCTTTCGGGTCGTGGCCCGCGATGACTTGCAGGAGTAGTGCCGCGTCGCGGGCGCTGCGCGTGAACGGGCCGATTTGATCGAGCGAAGAGGCAAAGGCAACGAGTCCAAAGCGCGAGACGCGGCCATAGGTTGGCTTCAGCGCGACGGTATTTGTGAGGGCGCCGGGCTGGCGCACGGAGCCGCCGGTGTCCGTGCCAAGCGATCCCATCGCCTCACCCGCCGCGACGGCGGCCGCCGAGCCGCCGCTACTGCCACCGGGAACACGATCTAGATCCCAGGGGTTACGCGTCGGAAAGAACGCCGAATTTTCGGTGGATGACCCCATAGCGAACTCGTCCATGTTCGTCTTGCCGATCATCACGATGCCAGCCGCATGCAGCTTGGTCATGACCGTCGCGTCGTAGGGCGGTATGAAGTGCTCCAGCATCTTCGATGAGCATGTAGTGCGCACGCCCTCAGTGCAAATTACGTCCTTGATCGCCAGCGGAATACCAGCGAGCGGACCAAGCTGTTCGCCTTCTCGCCGGCGGCGATCAATACGCTCGGCGTGCTGGAGTGCTTGCTGATCGAGCGGCGTGACAAAGGCGCGCACGTGGCCTTCAACCTGGGCGATGCGATCGAGGTGTGCGCGTGTCAGCTCCACGGCGGAAAGCTCGCGACGGCTCAAGCGCTCCGAGGCTTCGCTGATGCTCAGTTGCCAGAGTTCAGACACAGGGATACTCCTACGCCAATACGTTTCGCTAAACAGAACAACATAGACCAGTAACACGATTTCGGTTAGTCGTTGTCCAGGACGGCGCGCACGCGGATATATGGCCCTTCGTGGGCTGGCGCGCGATCCACAAGCTCCTGTGTGCCTCTGAACTGGCGAGGATCGTCAGCGCGCATGACGTCAGTTAGCGGCAACACATGCGCTGTAGCTGGTACCTGGCTGGTGTCCGCTTCGCCGATAGCGTTGATATGCTCAAGAATAGTCGAAAGCTGCTCTCGGAGCTGATTGCGCTCCTCGTCGGAAAGCGCCAGCCGGGCAAGGACGGCGACATGGTCCACGGTCTTGCGATCTATGCTCATAGGGAGGCGTGCTCCTGTTCACTATGTGGGCCGAATGTGGGCCAAACAAGGGATGTGCCAAGTCAATGCCGAACCTGGAACGCTGAAAAGGCTCCAGTGCCAGCGCTCCAGATCACTTCGACCCGCTCAACTTCGGCGGCCGACGGACCGCGCTCCACAATGGGAACAAGCTGTTCGAGCCGGGTACGGTTTCCTTCGGCGACGACCTCGACACCGTCGTCATCCAGATTGCGCACGAAGCCTCGTAGGCCAAGCGCGCTCGCCTCGCGGCGCACGAAGTAGCGAAAGCCGACGCCCTGCACGTAGCCGTGAACGCGCATCGTGAGCCGGAGCGTATCGGGCCGCGCTTCGCTCATTCTCACGGTCCTCCTTGCCTGACGAGAGCTCATCAAAGCTGGAGCACGGAATACTGACTTCAGCCACTTCATTCTAGTGTACGACAGAACCGCATGCAAGTGCGGGCTCGTGCGCGCGGCTTCTGATGGAACCGCGTGTGACGAGCGTGTGCGGTGCGCATGCCAGCCGGACCCGTGGCTGCTGGTAGCACTGCTACTCCGGCCTGCTTGCCGTCACAATGGCGTACCCAAACTTCCTGGCCTTCACCGCTTTGTCGGCGGCGCGGGCCAGGGTCCGCGCCTGCTCGAAATCCACGTTTAGCGCATCAATCTTCTTGAGTTTGATTAGCAGCTCCGCACCCAGCAGCTTGGCGCGGATATCAGCCACCAGACCAGCCAGCGCATCGTCGTGCGTTTCGACTACATCTACCCGCAGCCCCGCCTCTGCCAGGTAGCGCTGGTAGTCGCTGAGTGGCTGGGCGTCGGCGATGCAAGCGATCCAGGCGAGCAGTCCTTCCAGATCTGGAGGGATGGCACCAGCGCGGGTGAGATCACTCAGTCCGACACGACCGCCGGGACGCAGCACCCGCATCATTTCCGCTGCCGCAGCCGGCTTATCGGGAAATGTGCAAAACGCACACTCGCACATCACAGCGTCATATGAGCCATCGGCAGCGATGAGCCGCTCGGCGTCGCCTTCCTCGAAGCGTACCAGATGGCTGACGCCTGCCGCCTCGGCGGTCTGGGTCGCAGCCTGCACGTTGGCGCCGCCGTAGTCTACACCGACGACCTCACAACCAAACGTCCGGGCCAGGTAGATCGCGCTGGCGCCCTTGCCAGCCGCCACGTCGAGCACGCGCTTACGCGGCCCCAGCTCCAACAGCGCGCCCAGCCGCTCGGTGAGAGCGGAGCCGCCCGGATGGAAAGAATCGCCGAGGAGCAGGCGTGCCCACTCACTGCTATACGCCGCCGCGCAGCAGGATTTCACCTCGTCAGCGTCATTCACACCGAGGGCCGCGCGCTTAGTGTCCATGCACCGATCCCTTCTTACGTCCATTCACCCGCACCGGCGTGGCCGCGCTGCTGCCGTTGGTGAGCCCTACGTCATTCTTGCCCACATCGCCCGTCGCGCTCCGGTTTACGTAGTTATTGTTGAGTGCCTTCATTTGCTCACCGACGCCGACCGTATATCCGCCACCAGGTAGTTTGTTCACGACATGCGAGTACGGCTGCTCGAAATTGAAGCTGATCGGCTCCGGTTCAAAGGGGACGCCCGTGCGGCGGGCTCGGTTGTGCGCCCGCTCGCGCGCTTCGAGCTGCACGCGCGCCTGCTCACGGTAGCCAAGTGTATTGTAGGCGCAGAACGGAATCTGCTTACCATCAGGCAGAAGGAATTCCTTGCAGCACTTCATCAAGTTCTTTTGATTGAAGGTCCAGGGATCCATGAAGTCTTGCAGCATGATCATGAAGATATTGCGGGCAAAGGCGCTAAGGTCCAGGCTTCCCAATCCATCAGGCAGGCCACAGGCCGCGCACGAAATCGCGAATTGCTGCGCCGCTTTATCCGAGCCAGCCACTGCCGACGAGGACCAGAGCCCCTCCAGCGCGGCCTTAATATCCGCGCTCAAATCGGGTGTCACGCGGTTGGTGATGTAGTCGAGGTAGTCGTCAACGTTCAACACGCGCGGCAAGGGTAATACCGTCTCGCCATCCACAAGGGCATAGGTCACCGAGTTGCAGGTGGGGAAGCAGCAGGGCACCGGCACGAAGTCCGCGACGGTGAAGTTACCATCCATTTGCTCTTCGATCGCACGCAATATGTCGGGGATTGTCAGCCTCTGGAGGGGATTGTGCTCGCCGTGACGCCCAGCGTGAAACGCCGGTTGGAAGTTGATGCCGCGCACGGCTGGATGCGCCATCGCGAACTTGACGATTGCCCCAACTTCGTGCAGGTTGACATCGCGCTCGATGGCAGGGACCAGCACCACGCCCGCGCCGATTGCGGCCAGGCGGTCCAGCGCGCGCAGCTTCGTCTCCAGAATGTCTGGCTCGCCACGGATGATGCGGTAGGTTTCGCGCTCGAAGCCGTCAAACTGGAAATAGATCGAGGGGTGCAGCTCGGCGAGCTCCGCGACGAAGGCGTCGTCGTCGGCAATGCGCTTGCCATTAGTATTGAGCATCACATGGTGAATATTGCGTGCCTTGGCGGCGCGCATCATTTCAATGATCTTGGGATGGATAGCTGGCTCGCCGCCTGAGAACTGCACCACCTCAGGATTGCCTTCAGTCTCGACCAGATGATCCAGAATTGCCTCGACGTCTTCGAGGGAGAGATTGAAGCCGGCGCCGGCGTTGGCGAAGCAGAGCGGGCAATCCATGTTGCAGGCGCTGTTCACTTCGATGATGCCAAGACAGGCATGCTGCTGGTGATCGGGGCAGAGGCCGCAGTCGTGCGGACAGCCATGCTGGATGGCGGTGGAGAACTCCAGCGGAATTGTGCCGGGCTTATTGAATTTGGAGGCAGTCGTATATGCCTGAGCGTCGGCATAGATCAAAGCCTCGACGACGCCATGATCGGGGCAGCGCTTCCGCATGTACACCTTGTTGTCGCGCAGTAGGATGTGGGCATCTATGACGCGGCGGCATTCAGGGCAGATGCTCCGTGTCAGCTCATAGAAGACGTAATCCGCATCGTGCTTCTGCCTGGCATGGAAGGGCTGTATGGGCTGATTGAGACGATCTACATGTGTCACTGACGACTCTCCTCTACACCAAAACTGCTGGCGGCTAGTATTGCGCCTGCGATGCCTGGAAATGCCCGGTTGAAAGCTCCATCGGATGTGGCTTCAATACTCATCTCGTCATTCGCCGCAAAAGTTTTACGATGGCGCTACGCCCCACGCGCTCCATGGAGTACGCGCCCGCGGCCTGCTGGATGGCGAGTGCGAGGGTCGGATATACGTGGGTGGCCGCCGCGATCTGTTGCAGTGTGAGACGCTGTGCGAGGGCCAGGGCCAATTCATTGATGTTGTCTCCCGCGCGCGGTCCAACGATCTCTGCCCCAAGCAGCCTCCCGTTTGACATACTGACGAGCTTGAGAAACCCTGACGTCGCCTCGTCAGTCACTGCGCGATCAACGCCGGTAAAGTGTTGCGTCTCGACGCGCACATCGTTGCCATACTGGCGGTGGGCTTCGGCTTCGGTGAGCCCAACATGCGCGACCTCCGGCTCGGTGAAGGTAGCCCATGGCATCACGCGCGTATCGAGCCTTTTGTTGCCTGGGAAGAGCGCGTTGCGGACTGCCGTGCGCGCCTCGACCGCAGCCGCGTGTGTGAAGCGATAGCCACCTATGACATCGCCAGCGGCGTACATACGCGGGTTACTGGTCCGCAAGTGCTCGTTGACTGTGATGCCCTGCCGCGCGTCGTACCGGACGCCCGCCGCTTCGAGCTCGAGCCTCTCTACGTTCGGTGCGCGCCCTGTCGCCACGAGGATAGCGTCAGCCGCTGTCTCATGCGTCTCGCCCTTGGTCTGGAAGGTAATGATTAGTCCAAGTTGGCTTTGTGATACGCTGGTCACTGCTGCTCCGACCGCCACCACCACTCCTTCCGTTTCAAGCTGTGCTCGCAGCGCAGCCGAGGCTTCGGGTTCATCTTTGGGAAGCAGCCTGCCTGACCGCTGAAGAATCGTCACCTGGCTGCCCAGCCGAGCGAATGCCTGGCCCAACTCACAACCGGCCGGCCCGCCGCCGATGACTGCCAACCGCTGAGGCAATGCGCGCAGCGAGAAGACCGTTTCATTCGTCAGAAACCCTGCCTCATGGAGGCCGGGAATGGGTGGCACGGCAGGGCGTGAGCCCGTGGCGATGAGGAAGTGCTTTGCCGTAATCATTTGTTCATTGACGGTGATTTCCTGTGGGGAGACGAAACGCATCTCACCGAAGGCGACAGCAATCCCATGCGCGAGCAGGTGCTCGGGCGCATCGCTCGCCGTATAAACACCACGGATAGCACCTTGCACATAATCCATCACCGCGCCGAGGTCGGCCGGATGGAGCGCGGCACGCAGCCCCACTGTGTCCGCATGCTGGATGGCGGCTGCCACATGTGCGGCATGCAGCAGCGCTTTGCTCGGCACACAACCCGTGTAGAGGCATTCGCCGCCCAGTTTTTCGCGATCCACGAGCGCGACCGACGCGCCCAGCGTCCTCGCGAAAGTGGCCGCGGAGAGTCCAGCGGATCCACCGCCAACGATCACCAGGTCGTACCGCGATTGTGGAAGTTGCCGATGAGCAGCCGCCACCTGCTCGGATGAAGCGATCCGCCGCGTCGTCTCATCGTGCCCGATCGCCATCGTGTGCTCCACCTTCCATGAATATCCTCAGCCATGCATATCTCATACGTCTTTCATACCATGCCAGCCTGACGATGAGCCCGCGGCTCTATCCGTTGTCACAGATATCTACACCGACACCATTACTCTCAGCGCATGTCACGCCCACCAGCTGCCGCCAGCGGCACGTAGTTCCCTGAGTCCTCGCGTCAGTCGTAACGTCCGGTTTGTGCGCGACCGTCCCACCACTACGGGATGTTGCGAGCCTAAGTTTCAGCGGCAGCGGCTAGCTCCAGATGGAGAACACCGGAGTAAATATGTCATCCTCTGAGCGCGCGGTCTGTAGTCTGGACTACATTCGATGCTGTCACTTTCCTCACTGACTGCTGATATACAAACGTCTTGTGGCGATCGCCGGCGACGGACCAGCGCTTAATGTTCGCGCATCGGGCGTGTAGGCGCGGCTACAGATAGATATGCGGGTACACGGATATGCTGTCATCAACATGTACAGCATGCCGCGAACGCGCGGGGAGGTCATGGCACCAATGCGCGAGGAGAGGCACATGTGTGAAGCAGACGCCGACATAACCGTGGTGGGACACACCGATGATATGACTGTGCGCCCCGACATCGTTCTCGAAATGCTGCACGACCTGCGTACCAGCCAGTACCGACCGTCCGCGTGGGTTCGCTTCGCTGTCCAGTCGTGGCGCACGTCACAGCAAACAGCCCAGGCACGTCCGCGGCTGGTGCGCTCTTGGAGGCGGGCCGTGCTGGGACTGACGCTCGCCGAGGCGGCGATATTCATGGCCGAGGCACGCACCGGCGGCGATGAGGATTTGCGGGTTGCACGACGAGCCGCGCCGGGTGCGGCGATCTGCCTTGTCTATACACTGACGGATGCCTACGTGCATCTCGGCATGAACAATGAGGCTCGCGGAGCGCCGCTTCTCGACACAGTGGGCCTACCAACAGTCCTAACCTTGACTCGTTGCATGGTAACAGGCATTCTCTTTGGACATCTGCTCGGCGGTGTACCGGCGCGGCGCTCCCTCACACAGCTGGCGCTCGCGGCAGCCAGCATCACCGATGTCGCTGATGGGTACCTCGCGCGCAAGCTGCATCGCACGACACGTCTTGGAGCCTACCTCGACAGCGAGGCGGACTTTGGTGCAGGAATCGCGGTATCACTCACTCTCCTTGCCCGACGGTCATTACCTGCGTGGCTCGTGGCTGGGATGCTCGCGCGTTGGGCCGCGCCATTTGCCTACACGCTAGCCTGCTACTTTGGGCAGGGGAGCCGTGTGCGAATCGGCTCGACGTTCCCAGGGAAAGTCGCTGGCGTGGCGCAAACGGTAACGCTTGGCATGGCGTTGTTGCCTGACCACGTAGTACGGCGTGTGTCAGGATTGCGGCGTGCCCTTCAGGTCGTCACGGCGGTGTTGCTCATCGCGGCACCCATCTCACAATTCGCGAGAACGCGGGGTGGCTCCTCTCTCGGGTAAATAGCGAGTGCGCACCCGTGAACGGCTCGCCGCCCCTACTACATTGCTACTACTCTTCGAGCCCGCGGCGCAGACGCTTTGGATCGCGCAGTAGCGCATGTCCTCGCCGCAGCTCCACAAGCCCGCAGGCCTGGAACTCATCGAGGATCTTGGAAACCGTCTCGCGCAGCTCACCGATCATGTCGCCGATTTCCCGGTGGGTGACCGGCACCTCGACACCCTCCCGCCCATCGGTCAGGCGCAGCAGCACCGCCGCGATGCGCGCGGGCGCAGTGGTAGGCCTGCTACGGCATCGTTTGCTCCATCGCTCGTGAGTACGTCGGCGAGCTAACGGTCGGTCAGCATGCCAGGCTCTGTGGCTTCGGCTAGCAGACGTAAGGCGCTGCGCAACACGGTGAGCTGCGCGTCGCGGTCGTTGGGGGCGCCAACAATCTGGCTGTTGGGGTTGCGGGTGAAGAGGGCGCGCGGTGGACGGACGAGCAGCGTCGGCTTGCGCAGCGCCGAAAGGGATACCGTGGGGATACCACGGGACTCGAGCTCGCGGGCGACCAGTCCCACGGACTGGTGGCAAATCGGTCAGACGGGGATGAGCAGGGCGGCGTCGGGATGCTGCTGGGCAACTTGCTCGGCCAATGCGGGGGCAAAATGATCCACAACCTCAGCCCAATCGGGGAGATAGCCGCTGAAGCTGAAATGGGTTTCTGTCAGCCCACCAATCTCGCCAGCGGCGGCAAGCTCGCGCAGGCGGTCCAGCGGGAAGACGCTGTTGCGGTCCTGATTGGCGGCGGTGTGGTCATAGTGCTCGTGGGCCAGCGAGCTTGCCGCCAGGTCGGCATTCACGGGAATCGGGCGCCAGGAGAAGTCGCCGCGCAGGGCATCGGTATCGAAGGGCTGCTGGCCAGGCAGGTAAAGCCCGCTGCTGTCAATCAGGGTGAGGCGAGCGCGGCGCAGATCTGTGGACGCCGGCGCCCAGGGGACAGGAGCGTCTTCGAGGTTGAGGCGTGGATAGCCAGCACCGAATGCGGCACGCCAGTCTTTGCGCTCCAGATCGGACCGCACGTCGCGAAACCAGGCTTCCAGGGCGGCGCGGTTCTCCTGTGTGGGAGCCGTCATCATGTAGGTTCCTTTGGTAGTTCATGCCAGCTCAGGCATCATTTCATCGCTTCAGAATGTGTAGCAAAGCGAGATCAAATAATGCAATAGGACGACCAGGCGAACGAGCGTGAGACGGACTTTATCGCTACTCACCAATCTTTGCCTATTACGCAGGCGCGGTGATCGCCCTACAAGCCGGTATGGAGACACGCCGCATCCAGCCGCATCCACGAGAGATCCCTTGACAGGCACTACATCTGAGTGTTACACTTCCGCATATCCTGATATGAAATAATATAATCTGCGATGGAGGTGAACATGGACCATGATACGCCACGCGTGGACGATCGCGCAATCGTCGTGGCCGCCGGTGTCCGGAAGGCCGCGAGTATACGACCGAGCGTAGCTGGTAACGATGCTGGCGATACATTCGATGTGAGCGGCGCGGATCTGTATGCCCGCTTCTTCCGTGCGCTCGGTGACCCAACCCGCGTGCGCCTCTTGCGTCTGCTCCTCGACGCCCCGGCAGGCGAGTGCAGCGTTGGCGAGCTCGTAGCCGCGCTCGAAGCGCCGCAGAGCCGCGTGTCCACCCACCTCGGCTGTCTCCGCTGGTGCGGCCTGGTGCAGTCGCGGCGCGAAGGCAAGCAGGTATACTACCGCGTTGCTGACTCGCGCGTGCGTGAGCTCCTCGGCCTGGCAGGTATGCTCGTACATGACCACGCGGC
>DATGEP010000200.1:0-5585 GCA_035310125.1 Ktedonobacterales bacterium | reverse complement strand
GACGACTGACGACGACGCGTTGAGGATGAGAAGCCGACGAACAGGAGCCATGGATGGCGCTCAAGAGTGGTCTGACGCTCTATTGCTATACGCTGCCCTACGGGGGCGTCCCCTATGTCGTGCCCTATTCCGATGAGTTGCAAGAGCTCCAATTCACGACGGTGATGCCCGGCGGCTTCGGCGCGCTCGACACGACGATCCGCCTGTCTGGCGTGGATGCGCGGCTGCCGCAACCGCAGCTCGCGCTCTTTTCCCATGTGGCGCTCATGGACGGGCTGACGTGTCTGTTTCGCGGCGAGATCATGGAGAGCGCCTACATCCTGGATCCGACCTATGGTGACGCGGTGCGTCTGACCGCGCTGGGCATCGGCAATCAGCTGCGCGATGATCCGTATGATATCAGCTATTCCGGCAAAACCGCGCAACAGATCGTTTTCGCCGAGTTGCAGTTCCACGGCTCAAATCCGGTCAAAGTGTTGCCGCAAATCTCCCAGGATACGTCGCTCATCTTCCCTGACAATCCCGCCGGGACGTACTCGCCGAGCTACGACGGTCGCACAATGGAGGAGATCGTGGGAGATATGGCGATTCTGGCCGGCATCTACGACTGGGCCGTCTGGGATCATCCAACGCAGCGAGACAGCGCGGGCTTTCCGCTCGGTCAGCTGTCGGTGCTCCTGCATGATGCCAGTACCACACACTACCAGGCGACGCTGGCCAATCACGACATCATCCATGCGGAAATCAGTTTTAGCGGCGAGCGAGCATACAATTTTATTTCCGTCGCGTATAACACGAGTAGCGGCGGGACCTCGCACGGCTACGCCTCAGATCCGCGGCTCAATAGCGATGGCAGCCAGGGCACCGCGCCGTTTCGCAAGCGCAAATACTTGCGCGATCTCTCCGGCTCCTCGACCATCGGCGGCTCCCAGGCATCGGCGGTCGCCAGCGCGTTTTTCGGTCAACTCAGTAATATGACGAACAAGGTCAGCATGGTGCTGACGAGTATCAATGACGCGGGCGGCACGCCGATCAACCTGTGGACGGTGCGCGCCGGCAAGAATATGTTTGTGCCGGATCTGGCCGTGCGTGGGGCCACGCTGCCGACCGCGGCGACGGCCGGCGTCAATCAGTTTTTCATTGTGTCCACCACCTATCAGGAAAATCAGACCTCCGCGCAGCTCACGCTGCAAATGGACAACTACACCGAATACGCGGAGCGGCAAGTCGCTCGGCTCCAGCTCGCGGCGGATCAGCAGGCTCGCGGACAGAAATTCGCAAGTCTCATGCAGATGATGGGTGCGCCGCAGAAGGCCATCGCCGGTAGCCAGTTTCCGGCGACCGCGGCGGGCCAGAACGGCGGCGGAGATTTCAACTGGCCGACGGTGCTGTATCAGAGCCCCACCAGTGCCACGATCACGTCCATTAGCAACACCAACGCGACGGGCGCGGCATACAGCAACCTCTCCGTCTATGGCGGCGTGCTCTCGTTTCAGTCCGTGGCAGCGGGGGACTGCGCGTATTACGCGACGCTCACCAGCCAGGGCAACACGCTGCATGAGATCAACGAGGTGACCGGCACGTTTGACTGGCACTGCTCAGGGTGCGACACGTTGCACGAGGGCCTCGACCTGCGCCGCGACATGGAGGTCCGGCATCACCACGCCAGTGGCGTCTACGTGCCGTCTGAGCCGGGGCACACATCGCTGACGGTGGAGTGCGCGAGCTGCGGCCTGCGTGAGGGGTTCAACGCCGCGCTGACGAGCGCCGATGAGGATGCGCAGCGGTGCGGCGAACACCATGCCGATCAGGCGCGCCGCATTCGCCGTCTGATGCGGGCGCTGGGATTGGCGGTCTTGCCGTGAGGTGAGATGATGGAATCGGTGGAGGTGGGAGAGGAGGTTGCACACCAAAGCGGAGATGCCGGCGGAACGCACAGGGAAGTGATGGGACGGGCGATGGGACTGTGGGAATGGATTTCCAATGCGGAAGGCGAGCGGACCTCGATGGAGCAGCTGGCGGCGCTGAATAGCAAGATGGACCGGGTGGCGGAGAAGCAGGACACCTTCAGCGTGCAACTCCAGGAGCTCAAAAGCAGCATGATGCCGCGCGCGGAGATCGAGGCGGCGGACGCGCGGCGGGTGAGTGTGGACACCTTCGACGCGACGATGAAGGGCATCAATCTGCGGCTAGACCGGCTGGAGAACGCGTCGGCGCGGGTGCTGGCATGGGTTGCGGTGGCGATGAGCATCCTCTCGGTGGCGCTGAATGTCTACCTCTCGCTGCGCCACTGACGAGTGAATCGCGTGCGGAGGAGAAGCGGAGACGCGGAGCGGAGCGGAGGACACGCATGGACGGCGGCGAGGTGGTCAGGACCGGTGGGAATGATGAGACGAGAGACCTGTTAGGCATGGAGGCGTACCTGGAGACGTGGCTGCGCCTGGTGGTCTCGGCGCTGGGACTCGGCCGGCCGGCGGCGGCGTGGCCCACGACGCCACACGCGCCTTCGCGCCCTGGCTCACAGATAGAGATGCGTGGTCCGCGCGGCAAATGGGATGGGATTCCACCCTCGAAGAGCACCGATGCGGGCGCCTCCTTCGCGCAACTCGCCGTGCCGGCGCCGTTCGCCGACGAGATCCGTGCGCGATTTACGGCGCGAGGCTATCAGGTGCGACTCGGCGACTCGCTGACAAGCGCGGCGCGCACGCTAACCATCTGGCAGTATGGAGGACCTGGCGAGGCGGCGTAGGGAAGACGTCGTTCGCGATGGTGAGAGAGATGGATGGATATCCAAATACATGGAGGACATGAGGGACATGGGACGGAAAGAATCATCGAGCACGTCGGAGAACGGGTCGCAGACGCTGGCGCACGTCCATGAGACGCATGAGGAGATCGCGAGCATCGAGCTCAGCCCGCCGCATCCACCGCGCGAGGAGACGCCGGCGTACAAGGCGGCGCATGAGCATCTGCTGTTTGTGCGCGACGAGCCGTGCTGGATCTGCGGCGTGCGGCACAGCGACCTTCAGGATGAGACGCGGCGGGGAGATCTCCACGTCAATCCCTACGGCGCGAAACAGATGGAATCTCACCACTTCCCCATCGAGCGCAGTCTAGTGGACGCGGTGGATCGCACTCGGCTGGCGAAGGATTATCCCAGCGTGCTGCTCTTCGAGACGCTGGAGGAATGGGCAGATACCGAGCACAATCTCGTCGCCGTCTGCGACCAGTGCCATCGCGGTATGGGGGTGAGCTTCCATCACGCGCTGTTTCAGGATCTGATGGCGAAGAAATACGCCAAGCGCGCCGCCAGCGGTGAAGCGTATGAAGTGGCCGCGACGCCGGAGGACGCGGCCGCGTCGGAGGCACGCGACGAGGCCATCGAGCGCGCGGATGGCACTGAGGCCGCAGTGGCGGCGGAGATCGCCGCCACTGCGGCCACGCAGGAGTCGGTGGCATGAGCACGCTGAGCACCGCACGCCATCCCACACCCCTCAATCAGCTCAGCGAACCAACCAAGGACAATCATCCCGACGAGAATCCGCGCAACAATTGCACGTTCGCGAGCCTTGCCTGGGTCGTGCGGGACATTGGCAGCGAGCCGGACTGCGACGGCGACGAGATCCACGACGAGTGCGAGGGCCAGGGGCATACCGGACCGTACGATCCGCAGGCGGCGGCGTTTGCCGCGGCAGCCAGGAAACGCGGCGTTGCGCTCACGATCGTGCGAGGCACCGGGACGCAGCTGGTAGCGCGGCTGCACGCGGCGCTGGCAGCCGGTGCCGATGCGCTCATCAACATCCCCAGCGAGTGGGGCACGGCGCCAGCCGATCCACTGCACCCAGCGGGGACCACGCACTGTGTCGCCGTGGCGTATCCGCTTCCCGGCGGGCTGCGCTGCATGAATCCGTGGGGAGGCTTCTGGCACGACGGCGACGACGCCTACTGGGCGGCGCGCATCTGTTATGGTTATATCCTTCTCGCAACCGCGGACGGGACAAAGGAGAATCCCATGCTCGACATCAACGATCTGGTCGTCAAGGCGTTCTTCGCGCTCGTCGCCGACGGCGGCTGGCTTTGCGCGCACACCGGCCAGGAGATCCACGGCGGCATCCTGGCGTTCTATCGTGAGATGGCTGCCGCGGGCTCCCTGGCCGGCCTCACGGCGCTGGGGCTGCCCAAGACCGGCGAGATCGCGCCCAAGGCGGGCAGCGTGGCGCGTGTTCAGCTCTTCGAGCGCGGCGCGATCGCGTACGACCCGCATCGCGAGCTGGATGCTCCACCGGGCGCCACGGGAGACTGTTACCTGGCGCATGTGGATTCCGGCGCGGCGCTGACGGCCCTGGAGGCGACACTGCACACGCAGCTTGCCGCGGCACAGGACGCGGCGACCCTGGCAAGCCAGCAACGCGACCAGGCGGTGGCTGATGCGGCCACCGCACGAGCCGCCGCGGCGAAGGCGACCAGCGACATGCAGGCGGCTGAGAAGGCGCTGGCAAGCGCTCAGGATCAGTTGAATCAGGCGGAAGGGCAGCTCGCCGAAGCACAGAAGGGGATGGCGCTAGCGGAGGCGATCAAGGCGGTGGTGGGATAAATACGAAAGCCCCCACTTTCGTAGGGGGCCAGGCACGCCGAGTCGATTGTCACCGCTCTCCTGACCCGGAAGAGACAAGCGGTCAAGCTGGGAATCGGCGGTGGCCATCTCGCCTATCCAGCAATTTCGCGGGGGTCTTTGACGTCAGGAGGCCAGTTCTGACGCCTCGCCCCAGATCATCGTCTATCGCCAGCCGATCATTCGGACACGAACAAGTGTACCAGAGGCGGCATCAGAAGGCAAGGATGCATCAATGACTAGTACCAATCTGGACCTCGCGGTCCTGCTGCTCTCGATCGTGCTGCCACTCATGGTGGCACTGGCCCGCTTTGTCATGGAGCTGCTCCTGGAGCGGCTGCCGGCGGCCCGGCGCGCCCGGCTGGAGACACTGGTGGGGACCGTTGTCCACGCCGTGGAACAGGCCAACGCCGGCATGGCGGGACCGGAGAAGAAGCGGGTCGCCACGCAGCTCATTACGCAACTCGCCAAAGACGCCTCCCTGACGATCTCACCGACGCAACTCGATGTGCTGCTGGAGGCGGCCGTGCACGCGCTCAACCTCAGTCTCAGCGCAGCCAGTACGACCAGTACGACCAGTACGACCAGGTGACCTAGAAAAAGCGTTCTATCGGACTCTGCTATACTTGGCAGTGAAGATATCGGGCTTTCCGATAGGAGATGGCGCATGAGAGGTGCGAGTGATGAAAACGATGCGAGCTCGACGGCGTGTCCGCGCGCCGGTCGTGACGCTGCTGGGACTGATCCTGATCCTGGCGCTAGGAGCCTTCCGTGTTCCTGACATGGCTGGTAGTGCCAATTCTGGGATTGTCAGTGGATTGTCTCTGGCTTGGGGCGATAGTACTGTTCTGGCTCAGTGGAATGCGGATTCTGGCGCCGTGGGCGGCTACCTAGTCTCGCTCGTGCGCGCCGTCGATGACGGCATCATGGAGCAGAAGCAGGTGCCTCCGTCTCAGCTCGCCTTCGATGCGCA
>DATGEP010000199.1:0-6972 GCA_035310125.1 Ktedonobacterales bacterium | reverse complement strand
ACGCGATGCCGACCGAGCCGCTCGTCTACCTCACGACTGATCTGGGTTGCCGTTTTTGCCGGAATCCACATCCACATGCACACCAAAGCTCTCGCTGATCTCCTGGTGATGCGATGCTTCGTGGCTGGTCAGGTTGCGTAGAACGCCGCCGACGCTGGGGATGCGCGGAGAGCCCGGCTCAGGCGCCAGATCGAGGAGCTTGCGCCGGTTCCACTCCGCGCCACCTGATGCTGTCGCGCTCGCCATGAGACGTTTGCTGGCGGTTTGCAGCCCCGTGAGGATATCTTCGCGCGGGAGGCCGGTGTAGCGCGTGGTGGCGCGGCCGTTGAAGGCATCTACGTCGTCGAGCGCGGCGCGGAAAGACGCCGGGAGCTCACGCAGCAGGCTGATCTCGAAGGCGCCGATGGCCCACTCATCCCAGGCGAGAATGTGTGAGAGTAGCTCATGGATGGTGCGCCCGCCGGGTAGCAGCGGCTCGCGCCAGCGGTCACCCGTAATCTGGTCGGCCAGCGCGAGCGTCACATACCGCTCACGATGTTTGTCTTGCAAGATTTCGTCGCCCGTCATGGGTCTCATTCTGCCTTTCGATTCACATTTCCGCAGCGGCCGCAGCAGGCGGCGCCCCTACGGCGTGGTCAGGCGGGCGTCCGGTGGACGCCCGCCACGGTATCGGAGAGCGCAGCAGGCAGCGCCCCTACACTTCGCGGCGGCCTTCGAGGGCGCGCCCCAGCGTACCCTCGTCGGCGTATTCGAGGTCACCACCGATGGGCAGCCCGCGCGCCAGCCGAGTCACCTTGAGATTGGGCGCCGCGAGCAGCGGTGCGATATAGGCGACGGTGTAGTCGCCCTCATAATTGGGATTGGTCGCCAGGATCACTTCATGCACCGCGTTGCCGTTTTTGCCGCTATTCACGCGCGCGACCAGCTCCTCGATACGTAGATCCCTGGGGCCGATCCCCTCGACCGGTGAGAGCGCGCCGTGCAGCACATGGTAGACGCCCTTGAAGACGCCCGTTTTTTCCAGCGCGAGCACATCCAGCGGCTCCTCCACCACACAGATGGAAGCCTGATCGCGCTCAGGGTTGGAGCAGATGGGGCAGGGATCGGTCTCGGTGAGGTTGAAGCATGTGGAGCACTGAATGATACTCTCTTTGACGCGCACAATAGCGTCGGCCAGACGGCGAGCCTGGTCGGCGGGGCTGCGCAGGAGGAAGAAGGTGAGCCGCTGGGCGGTTTTCGGACCGATGCCGGGCAGCTTGGCGAATTCTTCGATGAGCGCCGTGACGGGCGCCGCGGGTGTTTGCATGTCTTACCTGTTATAGACTGCTGTGTGAGCGCATTAGAAGCCCATGCCGGGGGGCAGCTTCATGCCGCCGGTGAGCGAAGACATCATCTTGGCTTGAGCCTCACCGACCTTGCCGAAGGCATCTTGAAACGCGGCGAGGATAAGGTCTTCGAGCATGCTGACGTCTTCAGGATCTACGACCTCCTGATCCAGCTTGATGGCCGTGACTTCGAACTTGCCACTCATCGAGACGGAGACAGCGCCACCGCCGGAGGTTCCCTCGAATGTCGTGTTCTGGAGATCCTCTTGCATCTTCATCATCTTGTTCTGCATCTGCTGCAGAGCCTTCATATTGAATCCCATGGACGGCGCGCTCCTTTCGAGATGGTCCCATTGGTTGGAATGGATACCCTCGCATTATATGATATCTCGCCACACCGCCCCCACCCGGAAGCGAGCGCCGCGCCGGCGAGGTCCGCGTACCACTAGCGGCGCTTCCCGGCGCGTAAGACGGCGAAAACACCTTGGCCGTTCGGGATCGGTCAGATTTCTGTCCCGCCGTGGTGGCAGGCCCGTGTATGCTGCCATTGATCTATCCAACAGCTTTTCACGCTACAGAAGGGCGCTTGCATCATGGAGCCAGCGGCGGTAACCCACATTAAGACAGTCAGCCGGTAAGAGCGGCGTTTCGCTCCAGAATCCGACAGTGATTCTCTCCGCGCGCCCTGCGCGCACATATGGCAAGGCAAGGTAGCTCACCATCACACCTGCTGCCTTGCCGGCTGACTGCTGGCTCTTTCTGCCGTGGCGCAAACGCCTGAACTCCCCCACTCCCCAACAACGTAACGATGTCGCCTCCTGGCGCACGCCGGAACTGGCTCCCCGTATGCCGCGGTTCGCTTGCCTATCTGGCCCCTGGCGAACCTGTGGGCCGCCAGCTCGTGCCTGGCCAGGCCACCTCCCGCTTGCGAGCACCACGCACTGGAGCGGCGTGTCGTTGTCGCGTGCCGCCAGGGCGCACTTTCTACGGCGAACGCGCGGCAAGACGCATGGGAGCAGGGGCGTTTCGGCGTGCTGCTTCATACGCCTCGGAACGGAGCCGGCGCATCATGGAAAGAAAGGCTCCCATGCCCAGACGAACGCTCGACCGTTTTCCTGTCAGGCAGCCGTCCGATGCTGCCCTACGCCGGTACTACCGCGGGTATGACGGCGCGACGCTCTACCACGCGCCGGGTGCGCTGCCCGACGTGACCTCCGCCAGTCTCTTTAGCAATACACGCCCGCTGGTCCTCGATCTCGGCTGCGGGCGCGGCGAATTCCTCATTGCCCAGGCTCAACAGCACCCGGAACACAACCATGCCGGCCTCGACTTCCAGCGCAAGTACCTCTATGACGCCGTCAACCATGCGGACGCTCTCGATCTGGACAATCTCTTGTTTCTCCGCGTGGATCTGCATCAAGCGCTGGCGAAGGTTCCCTCCGGCGCGGTGGCCGCGATCTTCCTGCTGTTTCCGCCTCCCGTCGTGAAGCGCAAGTATCGGCGGAAGGACGTGCTGACCGAGGCGTTCATGGCCGACCTCGCACGCATCCTGGCCCCTGGCGGCAGGCTGACGTTTGTGACCGACCATCGCGCGTACTTCGAGCAGAAACGCGCCCTGCTCGATGGCCGGTTTTGTCGTCTTCTCACCAGCGAAGGCATGGAGGGCGGAATCACGTGGTTCCAGCGCGTCTGGGAGCGGCACGGGCTGCCGTCGCTGCGCGCCGAATACGTGAAAGACGGCGCTCCCCATCACAGGGAGTAACGTGTCGTAGCCGTGCTGGCGGTATTGTGCGCGTGCTCTGCCAGAGTATATAAAGATGAGCATCCCGCCGACGCTGGCGCGTACTGGCGGGATGCCGCACGGCGCGAGGTGAATAACGTGATGAGCACGGAGAGCAAGCGAGACGAATGGGTCGTACGCGCCGGTATTGCCAGTGCAAAATCACTCGTCAAGGGTTACAACCAGCATCGCGGCGTACCGGGACTCTTCGGCTTCTCGGTGCATTATGCACCAGGCAAGACCATTGACGAGTTAGCGTGGGCCGGCAATTTCCCGCATCCACAGATCAGTTATGCAACGGTGGGCGCATTACGTGCGGCGCTGCGCTCCCTGGGCTATGCCATACGTTTGGTCGCGAGTCCAGGGCAGGGCTATCACCACACCTTTGCCGTGTTGTACGATGCAACGGGGAATATCCTGCGCGTCCTGCCTCAAGATGCCGCAATCGCGCTCAGCAGGACCTTTCGCCAGCGCTCAAACCCAATTCACGCACCGTAGCGCAGATGCAATAAGCAGGCAGATGAGAGTGCAACGAGGGTTGTCACGATGAAACGCATCGAAGTAGATTTCAACACCCTCACCAGCGAGCCAGTGGGCTTGGTGAAGCTGGGGCAGGAGGGGACGCCTAATGGAGACGAGTTGCCCCAATTGGTTGAAGGGGAGCGAGTGCTTTTATGGGAGCCAGGGCTCGAGGTGGAAGCCACTGTCACCTATGATGCCGCGTGGCGTTACTGGATGGCCACGCCTGATGAGGCGACCTGGCATCACCTGCCTATTTCCCCTGCAACGGCAGCTACCTTATCTGAGGCATAGCGGCTGGGGCAGGACAGACGCAGCAGGCAACGCCCCTACAGTCAATATCCCCTCGTAGCCGTGCTGGCGGCGCTGTGCTACACATCGCCACGACCGACTGCTAAGGCCGGTTTACCGAGAACGTTGTGGGCAGTGTATGGCTGGCGGAGGTAGCGCCATGACAACCGCGTATCGCCCCACCTTCGTCAGCCACGCCCATGCTGCCAACGCCCTTTGCGGTTTGCTAGTGGTATCACGCCTGATGGAAAGCCGGGCGCTCCTACGAGGCGTGCGCACGCCGCTTCTCATCGTGGCGTGTTGCGCCTGCTCATATCGGCGGATTCCCCAGCCGGGCGATGATACGCTCAGGCAGCTCGCCATCCCCGTACGCGCTCCTGATCCGGGCGCACAGCGCGTCCCAGGAGGAGCGCGTTGAGCTAATCGCAAGCTGGACGGCGAGATCATGATAGGTGGGACCGCCAGGGACGGGGCGCGCGGCGCCGTGGCCGCGGGTGGGAGCGTCCTTGTTGAGCTGTGCATGGCAGTATGTGAAGCCCGGAGGTGGACCGGCGCGCGGGCAGCCGCTGAGACCGTGGCGCGGATGAAAGTAGCCGCTCTGAAGAGCAGGCGGAAAGCTCTCGGGATCGCAGACGGAGCCGAGCAGCGGCGCCATCTGTGGCGACTCGCCGCGCGCGATGGCAAGCTCGATCCAGTTGGTGTGGGCGTAAAAGTCGGCCAGGGCGTGGGTGGCGAGACCAAAGGCCGCAAGGGAGCCGCGATGG
Organism: Ktedonobacterales bacterium; assembly: GCA_035310125.1. GTDB lineage: Bacteria > Chloroflexota > Ktedonobacteria > Ktedonobacterales > JADMIN01 > DATGEP01. The sequence continues at coordinate 2,293 of DATGEP010000199.1, read as the reverse complement.
TCTAAGAGGCGTGTGACGGCGGGGTCGCGCGGAGTGCAGCGGGCAACGGCGCGGGCGAGCCAGGCGGAGAGGCCGCGCTGCCACAAGTCGCAGAGCGCTCGTGGATTGGTAGCGTTGTCGAAGTGGCGCGCGGCCGCAAACTGGTGGAGGTCGCTACGCCGGTTGGCGCGAATGACAACCCGTAGCGCGGGCACACTCAAGATATCGCCAAGGGCCTCGCGCACGATGCGTTCGTGGACGGCCAGAATCATCGCGCGGCCCCCTCTGCGCCGACGTACTGATGCCGGCTCTCGACACTCGCGGTGGCGCGGACATTCCTGACCGCGTGGACCGGCAGGAATGGCGGACACGCCAGATCGGCTGGTTTCGTTCTCTACGCGGACACCAGGAATTTATGCCAGCGACTTCAGCGCGCCGCGCGAGAACAGCCGCACGCTGAGCCAGACGAGCACGACATCTACCGCCCAGAAGCCCAGGCCGACGAGGAACGTCACCCCAACGCTGAGAGAGAGTACGCCTGTCGCCTGGGCGATGACCAGCGCCAGCACGATGATGACCAGCGAGCCGGTAAGCTGGTAGGCTTCCATGAAGGTGCTGACGCGACTGGAGATCAACACGGCGGCGGCCATGCCCAGCGTGGCGATTGCCGGCGCGACCCACAGCATCAGCGGCCACCACGCCGCCGTCGGGAACCAGACGCGCTGCATGATGTACCAACCGGCGGAATTCACTACCACAGCATAGACGACGAAGCTCAGCCACGTGAGCAGCAGCGCGGGCACCACCGAGGCAATGACTTTGCCCAGGAAGAGCTCACCATCCGTGGTTGGCGTGTATAGCAGCGCCTCCAGCGTCTTGCGCTCGCGCTCGCCCACGAACGAATCGGCGCCCGCGATGCTGGAGAACATCAGTGGCAGGAGCAGCAGCATCGGAGCGCTGATGAATCCCGTCGAAAAGACGACCCAGCGTTGCGCGTCGTTCAGCCCATGTAGCTCGCTGACCATGGACGGCGGCACCAGATTGGTCAGTGTCTGCACGCCGTTGGCGGCGGCAGGCGTTGCCGCCGAGGGAGAAAAAAGCTCGGGCGCCAGGATGCACGCCAGCGGCAGCAGCACGACGATCACCATCGGCACAATCGCCGCTGGAATCCAGGCGACCTTGTTCAGCCGGACCTCCTTCAGATCCTTGCGCGCCAGCACACCCACCGCACGCCAGTTTATCGCCATTCGCCAGCTCCCACCGCCGCCGGCTCATGGGCCGGCTCGTTTTGCAGCTCGAAGTAGACTTCTTCGAGGGAATGTTCCCGCGGATTCACCCGCAGCACCTGCCCACCACTTTCCACGATGGTCCGCACCACCGCTGGGATGTGCGCTTCACCCTCTACTTGCACGGCGATGCGTCCTGCCTCCGTCGCATCCAGCCGCGCGTCCGTGACACCCGGCAAGGAGCGCACGGCGTCAATCAGGGCCGAGCTCAGGCTAGCAAGACACTCGATATCCACCCAGGTGCCGTGCCAGAGCGTGCGGGCTAGCTCGTCAAGGGTGCCGGTCGCGATGAGCCGCCCGCGATTGAGCACCGCGACGCGGTCACAAAGGCGCTGCGCTTCTGGCAGATAGTGGGTGCAGAGGAATACGGTGCGGCCCGCCTGGTGGCTGAACTCCATAATCAGCTCAGTGACGCGGCGTGCGGCCTCTGGATCGAGCGCCGCGGTCGGCTCGTCCAGGAAGAGCACCTCCGGCTCGTGTAGGAGGGAGCGTGCCAGGGCGAGGCGCTGCTTCATCCCCTTGCTGAAGCCACCCACCCGGTCGTCGGCACGCTCGGCCAGGCCGAAGGCTTCGAGCATGGCATCAGTGCGCACCGGCAGCTTCTCGGCAGGAACGCCGTACAGCGTGCCGAAGAAGCGCAGATTCTCGCGCGCGCTCATCCGCTCGTAGAGGGCGGGCGATTCAGTGAGCACGCCGGTGCGGCGGCGCACCTCGCTGCCCTGGGTCGTGGGATCGAACCCCAGCACCCGACAGGCGCCCGCCGAGGGCGCCAGCACGCCATTGAGCAGGCGAACCATCGTCGTCTTGCCTGCGCCGTTGGGTCCAAGCACCCCGAAGACCTCGCCCGCCTCCACCGTCAGCGAGACGCCATCAACCGCCCTGAGCCTTCCATAGAGTCTGGCGAGGTTTTCCGCCTGGATCGCGGGCATTCCACCCATTCCGCCCTCATCTCATCTACCGCTGGCCGTGCCGGCTGTCGTGTATGCCCAGTATACCGCACGGCGCCAGCCTGGCCCGTCTGGTTGTGC
>DATGEP010000198.1:0-20051 GCA_035310125.1 Ktedonobacterales bacterium | reverse complement strand
GGGCGGCGGGCGCAGCAGGCAGCGCCCCTACGGTGCCGCCAAGCCATGCGGGCGCGAGTACGGAGCTACCCCCTCTCCAAGGAGCATTTACCGATGACCACAGCACATTCCACCCAACACAACACCAATACGTATGCCCTTGGGGGGCGCGTCGCGCTCATTCCCGGCGGACTCGGCGGCGTTGGGGAACCTGTCACCCGCGCCTTCGTGGAGGCGGGAGCCAACGTCGTCGTCGCGGGCAATCGCGAGCATCCCGGCGAGATGGATCGCTTGCGCGACGACCTCGGCGTGGATGAGTCGCGCCTGACGTTCTCTCAGGCGGACGCGAGCAATGAAGAGCAGGTGGAGCGGCTGGTGCGGAGCGTGGTCGAGCGGCACGGTCACCTCGACATCCTCTGTAACCTCATCGGGGGATGGAGCGCGGGCCAACCCATCACCGGAACCGACCTGGAGACGTGGCAGCGCCTGCTCGATCTGAACCTGCGCACGGCGTTCCTCCTCGCCAAGCACGCCGCCCGCCCCATGTCGCAACAGGGATGGGGGCGCATCCTGCATCTCTCCTCGCGGGGCGCCCGCCTGGGCCGCCGCAACGCAGCCGCCTATGCCGTCGCGAAGAACGCCGTCCTGACGCTCACCGAGGTGCAGGCCGAGGAGCTGCGCGACCAGGGTATTACGGTCAACGCGCTGCTCCCCAGCATTGTGGATACGCCCGCCAACCGCGCCAACATGCCCAGCGCGGACTTTGGCAAGTGGCCGAAAGCTGAGGATATCGCGCGCGTGCTGCTGTTCCTCGCCTCCGACGATGCCCAACTGATCTCCGGCGCTTCCATTCCCGTTTACGGTCAGGCTTAAGGAGCGCGGATCAGCATGACGAATCCAGCACCCAGCGGTGTCTATCGCTCCGCCGGCGCGGCGACCCTCGTGTCCGGCGGCACGGACGCATCCCGCGTGTGGCGCTACGCGCTCGCGGAGGGCGCCCGCGCTGAGGTCGCGCTGCTGGCCGCGGACCTCGTCCGCGTGCGGCTGCTACCCGCCGGCGTGTCGCCTACGTCTTCCTGGGGGGTGGTGCGCGCCGATGAGGAGTGGCTCGCCGTCGCGTTCCAGCAGACCAGCGGCGATGACGGCGCCCTTCGCCTCACCACCGATGCCATGCGCCTTGATATCGCGCCCGATCCACTGCGCCTGCGGTGGAGCTGGCCTGATGGCACGCCTTTCGCCGAGGACGACCCCACGCTGGGTATGGGCGTCTACACGGCGCTCGACCAGGCGGGCACCCTCGACGCACACAGCACCGGAGGCGGCGTGCGCTGCGTGAAGCGGCTGGCGCCTGGGGAGCGCATCCTGGGCGCGGGCGAGCGCACAGCGTCCCTCGACCGGCGCGGCGAGCATGTGGTGTTCTGGAATACGGACCCACCCCAGCCACACAACGCCGAGACTCGCGAGATGTACGCCTCCATCCCGTTCTGGATGGGTCTGCGGGCGGGTCGCGCCTACGGCATCTTCCTCGATAGCGTCTGGCGCGCCGAACTGGATGCGGGCGCCACGCATCCCGACCGCCTCAGCTTTGGCGCCGCCGGTGGTGATCTCACCTACTACGTCTTTGCAGGTCCGACGCCCGCCGCTATCCTGGCACGCTATGCCGAGCTTACGGGGTTTATGCCACTGCCCCCCAGGTGGGCGCTGGGCTACGGTCAAAGCCGCTGGAGCTATTTTCCTGATACGGAGCTGCGCCAGATCGCCACGGAGATGCGCGCGCAGCGTATCCCGTGTGACTCGCTCTGGCTGGACATTGATTATATGGACGGCTACCGTGTCTTTACGTGGAGCCCATCTTCTTATCCCGATCCGGCGGGCCTGCTGCGCGACCTCGCCGCGCAGGGATTTCAGGTCGTGACGATTATTGATCCCGGCGTCAAAACCGACCCGAGCTACGAGACGTTCGCGGAGGGCGTCGCGCGTGACTATTTCGTACGTCGCGCGGACGGCGCCATGCTCACCGGACCCGTCTGGCCCGGCGAAAGCGCCTTCCCGGACTTCAGCCGCGCCGAGGTGCGCCGCTGGTGGGGTGCGCGCCATCGCGGCCTGTTGGATGCCGGAGTGGCGGGCATCTGGGACGACATGAACGAGCCGGCCCTCACCACTCTGCTCGCCGCGAATGCTGGCACGCTCGACGCCAATACCCTGTCACCCGACGCGGTCCACCTTCCAGACGGCCCGGGCAGCGTCGCGCTGCCACACGCCGCATTCCACAATGCTTATGGCATGCAGATGGCCCGCGCCACCTTCGAGGGGCAGCGTATGCTACGACCCGACCGCCGCCCGTTCGTGCTCACGCGCTCCGGCTATGCGGGCATCCAGCGGTACGCCGCCATGTGGACGGGCGACAACGCGAGCATCTGGGAGCATCTGCGCCTGGCCGCACGCATGTGTCTCGCGCTGGGCCTCTCCGGCGTGCCGTTCACGGGCTTCGATACTGGCGGGTTCTGGGGCGACGCGACCGGCGAGCTGCTGGTGCGGTTCACGCAGCTTGGCGCTGTGTATCCATTTTTTCGTAATCATAGCGCGGTCGGCTCCAAGGCGCAGGAGCCGTGGGCGTTCGGGCAGCCCTATACGGACCTGTGCCGGGACGCCATCGAGCTGCGCTACCGGCTGCTCCCGTATCTCTACACGGTTTTCGCCGAAGCCGCCCGCACCGGTGCGCCCATCGCGCGCGCGCTCGCCTTCGCGTTTCCCGAGGAGGACGCGCTTGCCACGGTGGACGATGAGCATTTGCTTGGCGCGTGCTTGCTGTGCGCGCCGGTCATCACTGAAGGCGCGTCGCGGCGCACCGTCGCGTTTCCACGTGGCGCGTGGGTGAGCTGGGATAGCGGGCGGCGCTTCGTGGGGCCGCTGCACGCCCGTGTAAACGCGCCACTGGACACGCTGCCCCTCTTCGTGCGTGAGGGCGCGATCCTTCCGCTTGGCGCCGCCATGCAGTACACCGGCGCGCGGAGCGAGAACTCAATCACCCTTGCCTGCTACCCTGATTCACAGGGTAACGCCGCCGGTACACTCTACGAAGATGACGGCGCGACACCCGCCTATGAACGCGGCGACTGGCGGATCACCCGCTTTACGGCGGCCAGGGATGGCCGGCGCATTCTCATTGCCGCGACACCGCCCGAAGGCGCGTACGAGGGGATATCGCCGGAGTGGCTGGTGGAGCTACACCTGGCGCATACCGCGCATGCCGCACGCCCTTCGCCGCAATCCGTCCGCCTGGGTGAGATGGAGCTTGACCCGGCGGACTGCACGATCACGCCACGCCGCTACGAAACGCTCGTGCGCGTCCCGCTGGGTCGCGTCGCGGCGCCCTTCACACTGGAAGTCGCCTTGGGATAGGACACGAGGCACGCTAGCTAGCGATTGGTATCTACTGGCTGAACGCAAAAGATTGCGAGGAGGCACAGTATGCATTATACTGGTCGCGTTCGCGGGAGGCGTGCCGGCTTCCGACTCTATTTCATACCGCGTATTGGCTTTCTGTCCCCCGCTCGCACCGACTTGTGACTCATCGAAAGGGAAACTCGCGATGCAATGCCCACACTGCCAGGCGCCACTGGTTCCCGGCGCTACATTCTGTGTCCAGTGCGGCCAGCCAGTCGCTCAGGCACCTACTGCCATTGACCCGACCGCGGGCCAGATGAGCACGCCTCTCATGCCGCCTGATCCCAATGCTTCTCCCGCTTTTCCCGCACTTCCCGCGTTTCCCACATTGCCCGCCGCGACGCCGGCCACTCCATTCACTCCGGCGCCGCCGTCCGCACCCGGCGGGTACGGCACATTTCCGCCGCCCGCGCCGCAACCTTTCTATGGCACGTTACCGCCATCACAGCCGCTGTACGCGCCCGTGCCCGCGCAGCAGCAGCTCTACGCTGCACCGGCCACGGTGCCATTCGCGCCGCCGCTCCAGGGGGCGCCTGTATCGCAGGTGCTGCTGGGTCCAAACGCGATGCCGGGAGCCGCGCAACCCTACTCACGGATCCAGGCGCTGCTGATGCGCAACCTCTCACCCGGCGCCGTCGTCACGCCGTGGATTACGGCGATCATCGGCGCGGTCGCCGCGCTGGCGGCGGGCTTGATTCTCACCGCACTGGCCGGCGCTCTGTGGTCGAACGCCCTGGGCGAGCTGCTCAAAGGCGCGGCCACGAACACCACGGGCAGCGCTGGCAGCACTCTCGGCGCATTCGCCAGCGTGGCACAGCAGACGCTCTCGCCGGATTTGCTGAAGCTCTTCGCGCTGGCGCACCATGTCACGCTCAACATTTCCGGGAGCGCGTCCAGCCAACTGGGAAGCACGACAGGCAGCGCCACGAGCCAGACGCTCGCGTTGAGTATTCCGCTCACCGGTCTGCTGCTCGTGCCGGCGCTGGCGCTGGCGCTCGGCGGCTATATCTCCGCCGCCAGCGATTTTTCACGGCAGGCGCGGTATAGCATCGCGCGCGGCGCCCTGGTCGCGCCCTTCTATGCCGTGCTGCTCGCGGGCTGTGCGATGTTCGGCTCGAGCACGCATACGATTTCGGCGGATTCCACCAGCGCGCTTTCGACCTTCGGCACCATTACCATCGCTCCATCGGTGGGCGAGGCCATCCTGTACGGCCTGCTCTGGGGCGCGCTCTTCGGTGCGCTGGGCGGCTGGATGCATGTCAGCGGGCGCTACTGGCTTTCTACCGCGCTCGCAACGCTGCAAACGGTCCGCAATGGCCGGGTGGCGGGCGCACTGGCCGGCGCGACGAGCGCGCTTGTCACCGGCATCCTGCTGTTCTCAGTCGCGTATGTTGGTGTCGCGGCCTTTAGCGGCGTCTCGGGAGTCGCGTTCAGCTCGGGGTCCGGCTCCGGGACAAGCGTTGTGACGACGCTCATGCTGAATCTGCTCTTCGCGCCGGTGGTGGGGGTGTATGGTTTCGCGCTGGCTACCGGCGCGCCGATCGGATTCTTCGTCACCGATTCGAGCAACCAACTGAACTCAAGCGCGACGGTGAGCCTGCTCAACGGCTATCAGGTAACGGCGGCCCCGGCGAGCAGCGGTCTACCCACGACAAGCCCGGCGGCGCTGCCGCACTTTCCACCCAGCCCGCTGTACTATCTTCTCATCCTCGGTGCGCTGCTCAGCTATCTCGTGGGGGGGCGGATTGCCGCGCGGGTGGCGCGCGCGGAAGGGGCCGGCGGCGGGTTCGTGGCGGGCGCGCTGATGGCGGTGCCGCTGAGCCTGCTCATGACGCTGGCGGCGTATCTGGCCACGGCGGGACTCACTTTGAACTTCAGCCAGGGCACACAGAACGAAACGTTCGGTATCACCGTGTCGCCGGTGTATGGCGGCGTGTTCCTCGCGGTGCTGATCGCGGGCGCCGTGTGCGGCGGCATTGGTGGGGCCAGCGTCAACGTTATGCCATGGCTGGGCGCGGTCCCGCGTGCGCTGACGCTGCCATTCCGGCCGTTCGGCAAGCTGCTTTCCCCGCTGCTGGACCTGCTATCGGGTCGCGACCGGCGGCAACCGCCAAGCCTGGCGACGCGCTGGATCCGCGACGGCGTTGGGGCGGCGGTGGTCTTCGCGGTGCTGGCCGTCGCGCTCGACATTCTCAACACCACGTCGCCGAAGCTGCTGCCGTTCGCGGTGCTATGGCGAGTGGGAGGCATTGTGGCGGCGCTGCTGGTCGCCGTGCCGCTGGCGTGCTTCCTGGGGGCGCTGGTGGCGGCCTTCCTGTCGCCACCGCCGCTAATTCCAGCGGCGGTGGCGCCGCCAGCGATGTCCATGCCGAACTACGCGACGATGCCATCGGGCATGCCGGGCGCGTTCACACCCTCGATACCGATGCAGCAGTATCCATCCATGCCGCAGCAGGCGCCAGTGACGGCGCCGCAACCGGACTATGGGTATGGCGCATCCGGGCCAACCACGCCTTCACAGCCGTCGTTCTGATGCCGAGCCGGAGGTGACGGGGCGCACGCGGCGGGGCAGACGCAGAATAGATTGCCCGCGCGCCGCCCGCACCGCGGCTATACTGCGCTCACCGCGCCTATCAGGAGACTTTCATTATGCAGATGCCAACGCAGGCGCCACTCGCGCCGCTGCCACCGAGACCGCCGCAGGCGCGCTCGTCCTATGCCGGGCTGCGCACCGGAGTCGTCATGCTTGTCGTCGTTATCGGCACGGTACTGCTCGCCGGGCTGCTGCCCAGCTCCGTCGTCACGGCGCGTAACATCGCCTATCCACAGCCCAACATCAGCGTCTCCGCCAGCACGGCACAGGCGCATACCGGCGATACGGTCCAGTTTACCGTGCAGGTGAAGGCGGGCAACGAGCTTACGTTCGCGTGGGACTTCGGCAGCGGTCCGGAATCTGGCGGCACGACGATGTCTCATACATACAGCGAGACCTGCCAGCAATGCACTATTACGGTGACCGCGACGGATCCTATCCAGCATCAAGCGACGGCCAGCACCACAATCATGGTGGCGCCGCCCGCGCCGACGGCCAGCTTCACGTTCCAGGTGTATGACGCCTACTTCTACTGCATCCAGCTCGACGCTTCCGGCTCCAGCGGCGAGAATCTGAGCTATGCCTGGGACTATGGTGATGGCAGCACCGACACGGGATCCAACACCACACATTGCTATTACCAGTCGGGTACGTATACGGTGACGCTGAACGTTACCGATGACTTCGGCCAGTCCGCGCAAACGAGCCAGGCGGTCCATGTGTGATACGTATTCGCTGTGAGCGCGCGCAGCCATGATGGAGTTTTTGGACATGGGGGCGTCCGCACGGGGGCGGGCGCACGGGGACGGGCGCAGCAGGCAGCGCCCCTACAACGCCATCAAGGCGGACGTACGGCGATGGGAAGCAGGCAGCGCCCCGACAGCGCCATCAAGGCGGACGTCCACCGGACGCCCCTACGGAGAGGTGGGGTGAGTGAGAACCACTCGACCGAATTTGGTATGACGCAGGCGGCCTGCCCTGACGGATGGCTCCGTTGGGGCAGGCCGCGAGTGTACGCGTGAGAGTACGCGTTATCGAGCGACGAGGGGAATGCCGTGACGCGCTGTGATGTCAGTAGATGAACGAGACGCCTGAAGTGACGTAGGCATAGCGCCAATCCACGCGGCCCCAACCGCCACCGTTCAGGCCGAAGTTCATCTCAGAAACGATAAACCAACCACCACCCAGCACGACTTCCACGTGGGCGGCGTGGCCGCCACTGCCAGCGCCTTCTACGCCTGGCTGGAAGACGGCGGTCGCGCCAACGACGGGAGTGGTGCCGGTACGCAAGCCATATTTGGATGCGTTCCACGCCCAGGACGCGGCGTTACCCATCTTCATCAGCGGCTCATTCTGGTGGCGGTACCAGGCATACCACGTACAGACGCCGAAGTACGAGGAGTAGGGATCACCAGCGAAGTCCGACATGGCATAACCGGGATGGCCAGGCACGGGCGCCCACGGGTTGTATCCGCCGGACGGAGGCGGCGTCACGGGAGGCGGCGGAGGCGGCGGCGTTCTCACGGAGTTGGAGTACGCCTGAGGAGCGATGCGCCGCGCTTTGTGAACCGCCTGCGTGGGCGCCGGCAGATACCGGATCGCGTAAGCATGAGTCAGCTGCATAGAGCTGAGGCTCTCAGGATCCGGCCAATTGCCGCCGGGGTTCGGAACCCAGGCGGGCGTGTCGGAGATGAGATACCCTTCACCATCAACGTGCCAACTACGCGTACAGTGAGTCGTGGTGCCGCCGCTGGCAAGCGCGACGGTTTCCTGGTTTGTGGTTTCCGCGGCAATCTCGTTCTGAACCGCGATGAGCGTGGTAGCGTTCGGATCGGACGCGCTCCACGAGCGGCAGAGCCAGGGATTGCTTAGCGAGAGCCAGCTATGAGCTGGCGCCGCGAGGGCGGACGAGGAAACGCCCAGACCGCTTCCGACGGGGCTGAACGTAATGCCTCCCAGGAGGGCGAGCGAGAGAATTCGCCCGCCGGGCTTCCAACCGGCCTGTGTCAATTGCAAAATAGGAACCTCCACTGGACAGGATCCGCGCGGCAAGTACCGCACTCCCCCCACCGGGGGCAGCCCCTTCTAGGGCCGCGCGCACCGGACCTCCGCGCTGGACTCCGTCCAGCGACTTCCACCGCTACGCAGCATCCCGTCATTCCCCTTGTGTGCGGACATGTACGGCGGCTCCTTGTGGAACATTTGTACGTGTCCGTCCAACCGTTGACAACTATAGCCGCCAAATGGACACAAGCATGGAAGATGCCGAACTGCTAGTACCATCTGGCTATTACGCTCGCTTAGCAGGCATAGTTTGTCTTGAGTTGATACAGGGATTGTCTACCTCCGTCATCGTGTCGTCGCGCCGGTTGCTCGTCGCGTATCTGCCGGAATCGGCAGCGCGACATCGCCATGCCGTTTGGTTTTGCACACTGTTTGCAACAGTTATTTTCACCAAGGGCGGCGAATTTGGCCGCGCGATGCTTGCATAGGAGAGCGAGTGAGTGGTCACAAAAGTTGCTGAATAGCCCGACCGGTGTATTCGTGATTTCCACTGACTGTGGAGTGGTCTCGACGAGATGTGGCTGCAGCACGGATGGAGTGAAGGGCTGATACCATGTCTGGGGAGGCGGGCGCAGCAGGCAGCGCCCCTACGGATAGATGGGGCGCATGGCAACCACTCAATCAAATTCGGCGTGATGGGGAGCAGGCGCGGGGTGATGAGGAAGAGCGGGTGAGCGGGTGGAGCGCCGAGGCTGATGCATGATCAAGGAAGCCGTTCCGAGTTAGAAAGCCGGTACAGAGCCAGGAGCACACAACGACCCCAGGCTCGTCTCCTGGCGCGAAGCCGGGAAAGGACTAGCCTGGGGTGGCTCGATGCCAGTGTGTCACGACGGCTGAACGCTACACTACCGCTTGATCGGTGATGTCAAGGGCGGCATCTATGATAGCGAGACCTTCGCGGAGCTGCTCTTCGGTGATGGAGAGGGGCGGATTGACGAAGAAGCCGTTCCAGCGGGCGAGGGTGTAGAGGCCGTGCTCGCGCAGGTAGGCGTTGAAGGCGGGCATGGGGCCAAGCTCCGTGGCCTTGGGGTTGAACGGCGTCATCGGCTCGCGTGTCTGGCGATTCTTGACCAGCTCCACCAGACTGAAGAGGCCGATGGCCCGCACGTCGCCGATGGAGGGGTGGCGATCCATGAGCCGGTGTAGCTCGACGCGCAACACCTCGCCCAGCTTCTTGGCGTTTTCGATCAGGTGGTCTTCCTGGTAGACGCGAATGCAGGCGACGGCGGCGGCGCAGCCGACGGAATGCGAGTTGTAGGTGAGGCCGGCGTAGAGGGGGCGATCTTCGAAGGCCTGGGCGATGGTGTCGCTGACGATGGTGGCGCCGAGAGGGACGTAGGCGGAGGTCAGCCCTTTGGCGACGGTCATGATGTCGGGCACGACGTTCCAGTGGTTGACGGCGAACCACTCGCCGGTGCGCCCAAAGCCGCTCATTACCTCGTCGCAGATCAAGAGGATGCCGTGCTTCGTGCAGAGCTCGCGCAACCCCTGCATGTAGCCGTCCGGCGGGATGATGAGGCCATTGGTGCCGACGACGGTTTCAACGAGGACGGCGGCGACGGTCTGCGGCCCCTCGAACTGGATGATGTCTTCGATGTTGCCGAGGCAATCCATCGTGCAGGCAGGTTTGTCGCCGCACCAGCGGCAGCGGTAGTGGTACGGGTCCATCGCACGGACGACACCAGGGATACCAGGCTCGGCGGCCCAGCGGCGGGGATCGCCGGTGAGGGTGATGGCGCCAGCGGTGGCGCCATGATAGGAGCGGTAGCGGGTGATGATCTTCTGGCGTCCGGTGATCCAGCGGGCGATCTTGATGGCGTTTTCGTTGGCTTCGGCGCCGCCATTAGTGAAGAACGCTTTGGCGAGATTGCCGGGTGTGATTTCCTGGAGGAGACGGCCCAGCTCGGCACGCACGGCGGTGGTGGAGGTGGTCGGGGAGACGTAGCAGACCTTGTCCATCTGCGCTTTGACGGCATTGATGACACGCTCGTCGCCGTGGCCGATATTGACACACATGAGCTGCGAGTTGAAATCCATATAGCGCTTGCCGTCGGCGTCCCAGAAGTAGATGCCCTTGGCATGATCCACGACGAGCGGCGTCATGACGCGCTGAGCGGTCCATTCGTAGAGGGTCGTGTCGCGCGAGAGATCGAGGATGTCCTGGCGGGATAGATCAGCTATGCTCATGCGGTGCCTCCTGGGCTGGTGGGGAGAATGCCGCCGCGAGGATATGCCTTCCGCAGCATGGGAGGGGAAGCCTCGCGCTGTGCATTCCATGCTACCAGCCAGAAGGGGTTCGTGCAAATGGACACGCTGGCCCACACGCATGCACACACGGTAGGTCTGGTAATCCATCCGGCCACCTATCAAGATCCTGGGGATCAGCAACCGAAGCGATGCGCAAGCCAGTTGCCGCGCCGGAAGCGGCTGGCTGTATGTTCACTGGCAAGATGTTAGAGACAAGGACAGTGGATGAGGTGCCCCGCTTGACACACTGTACTATATCAGTTATAACAGTTTGTGGAGGCTGCCAGATGGGAGCAACGATGAGCGGGCGAGACCAGCGTGAGCGAACCGAGGCGGCGCCGGTGATTCGGCTCGACACGACCAGCACCATCCCCAAGTACCAGCAGATTGTCTTGCAGGTGGAGGCCCACGTCGCCTCGGGCAGACTCAGAGCTGGCGCGCCGCTTCCCTCGGTACGCCAGCTCTCGGGCGATCTGGGCATCAACGTCAATACCGTGCTGGCCGCCTACCGCGCGCTCGAAGCCGAAGAAATCGTGCTGCTGCGCCACGGATCCCGCGCCATGATCCATCCGCGGCTCGCCCAGCCGCCACATCCTGGAGCCGCCGACTATGCGCGGGCGCGCGCCGCGCTGGAGCGCACCCGTACCGAGGCGCTGCTCGCGGGTGTCGGGCTGGAGGTACTGCGCGCGCTGGCCCTGGACGTCTTCGCGGAGAGCGCGGCGACGAACGAAGGCCGGCCGGTTGGAGAGGAGCGAGAAGACTCATGAATTTGCGTGTTCTTCTGGTGGGACTCTACGCGTTCATCCTGCTGTTCTCCGGCATCTTCTCGCTGCTGATCCCCAGCCTGACGCGGCGCGATCTGCTCTTTGGCGTTACCGTTGCGCCGGGTGCACGCGCCAGCGCCACCGGGCGGAAGATCATCGCGGGCTACCGGATCGCTAGTGGCCTGCTTACCCTTGTCTTGCTTGCCGCGCTCGTCGCTGCGATTATCGCTGTGCCAGACGCCTGGATTGCCTCGCCCTGGCTTGCCATCGGCCTCATCGCCGCCATCTTCATCCATGGGATCCCCTACCTCTTCGCGTATCGTGCCAGCACCCGGCTGCGCGCCCCAGCGGGTTCGTTGGCTCCTGAGGTCAGCGCACCCGCGGCAGAGCTCCTGCCGCGCCGCTACAGCGACTATGTACCGCTGTTCTGGGAGCTGCTTCCGGTGGCGATTCTCGCGGGAACGGCCGCCTACCTTGTCTCGCAGTACGCCAGCGCGCCAGCCATCACCCCTACCCACTTCGACGTTGCCGGTAACCCGGACAGGTATGCCGCCAAGAGCATCGGCACATACTTCGCGCTCGTCTGGACGCAGCTCAGCATCGAATTGCTATTCACCAGTCTGAGCGTCCTGGTCGTGGGCTCGAAGGCGATTCCAGGCCGCGCAGCGATGCGTTTCCGCGTCGCCTGGCTGCGCGCGATCTTCGGCATCAAGACTTTGATCCTCACGCTGCTGGGGTTCCTCGCGGGAGTGACCGCCCATGCCGCGATCTCGGGGAAGCGACCGACAGCGCTCACCATTGCCGTGTCGCTGACCACCGTGGGCATCATTATCGTCGGCATCGCAGTGCTTGCCGTGCGCACCGGCCAGGGTGGCTCGCGTCTGGGTCCGCCAGCGGAGACGGCGACCGACCGTACCGACGACCGTTATTGGTTCCTCGGCATGGTCTATCACAATCGCAACGATCCCGCGATCTTCGTCGAGCGGCGCTTCGGAGTAGGCTGGACACTGAATGTCGCCAATCCATGGGCGATCGTCACCCTCATCATCTTGATCTCCATCGTGGCCCTCTCTGTTGTCGTGAGGCGGATTTGACGTGGGTCGCAGCGGCGTACCGCCTGGTACGATACCTGGCGCCACTCAGTGAAAGCGAAGAGGCGAGCACCAATGAATGCCATCGAAACGAACCAATTGACTCGTACGTTCGGCAACCTGGTGGCAGTGGACGACTTGACGCTGGCCATTTCCGAAGGAACGGTCTTTGGCTTCCTGGGACCCAATGGCGCGGGCAAAACAACCACCGTGCGCCTGCTTTCGGCCCTGATTGCCCCTACGCGCGGGAGCGCCACAGTGGCGGGCTATCGCCTAGGCGAGCAGAACGAGGCGATTCGGCGGACCATTGGGATTCTTACGGAAACGCCGGGTCTGTACGACCGCCTTAGCGCCTGGCAAAACCTGTTGTTCTTTGCGGAGATGTATGATCTCCCCGCCGAGCGAGCCGCCGCTCAGGTCGAACGCTATCTGCGTCTGCTCGACCTCTGGGAACGGCGCGGCGACACGGTCGGTGGCTTTTCGAAAGGCATGCGCCAGAAGCTGGCGATTGCCCGTGCCTTGCTGCACGAGCCCAAGCTGATCTTCCTCGATGAACCCACCGCTGGCCTCGATCCGGAAGCTGCGCGAGTAGTACGCGACTTTATCAAGGAACTGCGGACGGAGGGGCGGACCATCTTTCTTACCACGCATAATCTCCCTGAGGCCGACGAGCTCTGCGATCTAATCGGGGTATTTCGCTCGCGGCTCTTGCACCTGGGTACCCCCGCGCAGCTCCGTACGGGCCTGTTTGGCACGGGGACTCAGGTGCGCGTCGCCGGCGATGCCGCGCACTGGCTCGAGGCCGTGCGTACCCTGTCCTTTGTCCAGGAGGCGACAGCCTCCGAAAGTCTCCTCTCCGTCAGTCTCGCGCATCCCGATGAGCAGAATCCTGAGTTGGTGCGCACCCTCGTGGCCGCTGGCGCGGACATCCGCGCGGTGGAACCGACCTCCCATTCCCTCGAGGAGGTGTACCTGGAACTGGTGGAGCAAGCGCCTGAAGCGGCCGCCGTCCGCCACTAAGCACGATGGGGGAGTTCTCACATGCGCAAAGTCGTAGTGATCCTGCGGAAAGAGTTCCTCGAGATCCTCCAGCAACGGATCCTCCTGTACAGCATTCTCCTGCCACCGCTGCTGTTTGTCGTGCTACCTCTCCTTTTTCTGCAACTCCGCGGCAGTGGGTCGAGCGCCAGTTCGCTGCACGTTCCTTCCCTTCAGGGGTTGACTCTCCACGAGTACACGCAGGGACTGGTGGGAACGGAGTTCTCGAACATCTTTATTCTGCTTTCGATGGTCGTACCCAGCACGATTGCGGCCTACAGTATCATTGGCGAGAAGACCAGCCGCACACTTGAACCACTGCTGGCAACGCCCGTGCGCCGGTGGCAACTGCTGGCCGGCAAGATTCTGGCGGCGCTCCTGCCCGCGGTGCTGGTCACTTGGGTGAGCGGCGGTCTGTTCATCGCGGAACTCGCGATCGTGACCGATGCGAATGTCGTCTCCCATGTCGTCACGGGGGGCTGGCTCATCCTCTTTCTCGCCGGTACGCCACTCTTGGGGTTAATCGCGGTGTCCGTCATGACCGCCATTTCGTCGCGGGTCAACGATACCCGCACGGCGCAACAACTTTCGATCTGGGCCGTGGTGCCCATCCTCGGGATCACCCTGGGCGAACTCTCCGGTCAGTTCGAACTCACGGTGCTCGTCGCGATCATTGCCATCGTTGTCCTGATCCCTGTCGCGATTCTCCTGACCTGGAGTGCCGCACAACTGTTTCAGCGCGAAACTATTCTGACCCATTGGAAGTAGTCGAGCGCAGCCGCTGAGTAGTCATACCCCCTCATGCGCGGTGGTCGCGGCCCTGAATGGCCGGCGCACGAGACGAGATGCGGGCTATCCGGCATACTGGATCGGGCAAATCGGTCGCCGATACAATTGTGGCGGCCCGCACGGCGTGCGGGCCGCCACCAGGCTGTACCTGCGGGACCCCCTAGCCTCTCCGGCGACTCCGCGCCGCCGATGGCTCCGGCAGGTCTTTGTCTGAGGCGCCCGAATGCCTATATTCGCTGGTCTAGCATGCACGAACGCCTTAGCGCCGCTTGCCATTGCGTGCGCCAGCGGAAACAGCCGCCTCCGCGCGCTTGCCGCTGCCCATAGAAGCCGCTTCGCCTTCGTGCGCCCCGAAGCGCTGGCGGTGGATGAAGTGTCCGGCGCCCTGCTCGCCTTTCCACTGTCCATTCTCGACGAGGACGCGCCCACGCGAGAGCACGACGCTCGGCATTCCGACGACCTTCATGCCTTCATAGAGGTTGTAGTCGGTGCGGTGGTGGGCGGTCTTCGCCTGGATGGTGTGTTTCGCTTCGGGGTCCCAGACGACGATATCCGCGTCGCTGCCGGGCGCGATGACGCCTTTGCGCGGGTAGACGCCGAAGAGCTTGGCGGGGTTGGCGCAGCACAGCTCGATCCAGCGGTTGAGCGAGAAGTGTCCGCCACGCACGCCCTGGGTGTAGAGGACCATCATGCGGTCTTCGATGCCGGGGACGCCGTTGGGGATCTTTGAGAAATCGCCTTTACCCAGCTCTTTGCCGGCGGTCCGGCCATCGGTGCCGCCCTCAAACCAGAAATCGCAGTGGTCGGTAGAGATGACCTGAAGGTCGTTGGAGCTGACTGACCGCCAGAGGACTTCCTGGTCGGCCTTTTCGCGGAAGGGGGGCGAGCAGACCCATTTGGCGCCCTCGAAGCCGGGGCGGGCGAGGTCGTCTTTGGTGAAGAAGAAATACTGGACGCAGGTTTCGCCGTAGATGGGCTTGCCGCGCCCGCGCGCCAGGCGGATTGCTTCGACCGCGCCGGCGTTCGTCACATGGACGACGTAGAGCGGCGCTCCGGCGACCTCCGCGAGACGAATGGCGCGGTTGGTGGCTTCCGCCTCCAGCTCTGGGGGGCGGGTGAGGGCGTGATACTTCGGCTCGGTGTGGCCGGCCTCCAGCGCCTGCTTCACGAGGATATCTATGGCGTCGCCGTTCTCGGCATGGACCATGATGAGCATGTGGTGCGCGGCGGCTTGCTCCATCGCGCGGAAGAGGGTGGCGTCGTCAATCATCAGCGAGCCTTTGTAGGCCATGAAGAGCTTGAGGCTGGTGACGCCCCATTCGGCGGCTTTGGGGATCTCCGCCATGACGCTGTCGGGCAGGTCGGTGATCGCGAGATGGAATCCGTAGTCAATCGCGGCCTTGCCCCTGGCTTTGGCGTGCCACATATCGAGTGTCTCACGCAGGGTGGCGCCCTTGGGCTGGATGGCGAAATCAATGTGCATGGTCGTGCCGCCAAAAGCGGCAGCGCGATGTCCGGTGAAGAAGTCGTCTGAGGCGACGGTGCCGCCAAAGGGCATGTCGAGGTGGGTATGCACGTCAATGCCGCCGGGAATGACGTATTTGCCGCTGGCATCAATGGTGGTGTCCGCGGAGAAGCCGGAACCGAGGGCTGTGATCTTCTCGTCTTCGATTAGCACGTCGGCCTGAAAGGTATCGCTTGCCGTAACGACGGTGCCGCCAGAAATCAGCGTACGCATGGCTCATCCTCCTCGTGTGCCGGTGACAGGCGCCCGACGCCGGCTCACCGGCTGTTTTTCACGCACCGCTTTTGGTTGTGCCGCTGGCTGGGCCGCACTTTGCCCGGCAAATGCCGGGACGATATCGCGCCCGTAGATATCCAGAGTCGCTTCCTCGTCGCCGCTCATGAGATAGATGTTGAACTGGTGGACGCCGATCGCGGCCAGCTCGCGCAGCCGGCGCTTGTGCTCTTCGACCGGCCCGACGATGCAGAAGCTATCCACTACATCATCCGTTACAAAGCGGGCGTTGTCGCTGCCGACCTCGGCGTGATGGTGGTAGTCGTAGCCGGACCGATTGCGCACGTATGCCGTCAGCTCTGGGGGAAGCTCGGATGGGTCGTAGCGGGCGATGAGGTCCATGACATGATTGGAGACGAGCGCGGGGAACCAGCGCACGTGCTCGCGCGCCGCCGGCAGGTCGTCTGACACCCAGACGGGCGCCGCCGCCATCACCTGGATGCGGGCAGGATCGCGGCCTGCCGCCAGCGCGCCCTCGCGCACGAAGCCGAGGCACCATTTGATGAGATGTGGGTCGGCGAATTGCAGAATTACGCCGTCGGCGATGCGGCCCGCCAGGTTGAGCGCTTTTGGCCCGTAGCCGGCGATCCAGACGGGTAGCTCGCCCGAAGCCCAGTCGAGCCGGATCTGCTCGCCCTCGTGATCCGCCGGCTGGCCTGCCGCTAGCGATCTGATGCGCTGGGCGGTATCCTCCAGGTCGGCCAGCGTCGTGGGCTTCTTGCCCAGTACGCGCCGCGAGCTGTCGCCGCGCCCGATTCCCAGCAGCATCCGCCCGCCGGAGACGAGGTTGAGCGTCGCGAGGGCGCTGGCGGTGACGGTCGGGTCGCGGACGGCGGGGTTGGTGACGCAGGTGCCCAGGCGCATGCGTTGGGTGTTGAGCGCCATCATGGTCAGGAGGGGGTAAGGCTCAAGCCAGAGGATGTGTGAGTCGAAGAGCCAGCCGTAGTCGAAGCCGGCGGCCTCCGCCTGGCGGGTGAGGGCGACGACTCGCGCAGGGGTCATGTCCGGCTTAATCGTGATACCGAAGCTCAGCATGCTCTGTCCTTCCGTTCAGCACTCTGTATCGCGTGCTGGAATGGCCTCGACGATCCTGTTAGGAAGCGCGAGTATGAATACTACGGGTCAGCGTAAAGCCAGCGCCGGCCAGAACCGCCCGAAATTCATCTTCCGCCCGCACGCGCACGCCGCTCTCCGGTATTACAGCTCAGTGATCTCGTCGTACTGGTCGGGCCGGCGGTCGCGATAGAACTGCCAGACGTTGCGGACTTCGCGGTTCTTCTCCAGGTCCAGGTCCGCGACGAGCACTTCTTCTTCTTTGTCGCTCGCCTCGGCGGTAATTTCGCCACGCGCGTTGACGAAGTAGCTGGTGCCATAGAAGTCGTCATCGCCCAGCGGCTCTTTACCGACGCGATTGATGGTGCCGACCCAGTAGCCATTGGCGATGGCGTGCGACACCTGCTCGATCTTCCAGAGGTGCATCGAGAGGCCGCGTGAGGTGGCTGATGGGATGTAGACAATGTCAGCGCCGTTGAGGCCCAGGCAGCGGGCGCCCTCGGGAAAGTGGCGGTCGTAGCAAATATAGACGCCGACGCGGGCGTACTTGGTTTCGAAGACCGGATAGCCCAGATTGCCGGGGCGGAAGTAGAACTTTTCCCAGAAGCCCTGGACCTGTGGAATATGTGTCTTGCGATATTTGCCGAGATAGGTGCCATCAGCGTCAATAACCGCGGCGGTGTTGTAGTAGACGCCGGCCTGCTCAAGCTCGTAGACCGGCACGACGAGGACCATATCGTGCTTGCGGGCGACCTCGCACATGCGCGAGATGGTTGGTCCGTCGGGAACTGGCTCGGCAAACTCGTAAAACTTCGCGTCCTGCACCTGGCAGAAATACGGACCGGTGGAAAGCTCTTGCAGGCAGGTGATCTGCGCTCCCCGCTCCGCCGCCTGCCCAATGAGGGCAATCTGCCGTTCGACGTTCTCCTCCATACTCATGCTGCCGTAGGTTTGGATCAGTGCGCTGCGGACCACAGTCATTGGGGCTCCTCC
Source organism: Ktedonobacterales bacterium (assembly GCA_035310125.1). Taxonomy (GTDB): domain Bacteria; phylum Chloroflexota; class Ktedonobacteria; order Ktedonobacterales; family JADMIN01; genus DATGEP01. The sequence continues at coordinate 2,195 of DATGEP010000198.1, read as the reverse complement.
TCACGAATAGGTACTGAAAGTATCTGGCACATGCATCATCGCAATCGCGGCCGGCTCGGACGAGGTGTATTAGTCGTTATAGGCCATTCAAGCAGTAGCGTCAAGCCATGTTGTCAGCGCGGGACCTTTCTAATTCCCGGCCATACGAGCGCTCGTCGGGTAGAGCTCATCACGGAGGGACGGGGCGGTGACCTCACGGTACGCCTGGGCGATGTGGAGAGCCGCCGCCATGCTACAGCTACTTGCACATACAATGTCTTGACATGTCAAGACGAAATGGGTATGATGGGACGACAAAAGAGTGCGCACAGTCTCGACATGTGCGCGAGCGGATCGAGGTGGTAGCGTGACGATGTCGTGTCAATTGCGCGTTTTGCTGGCGCGAACCAATCTCCAGCGCGCCAAGAGTGGTCAGTCGCTGCTCAGCCTGCGGCAGCTCGCGGGGGAGAGCAAGGTGTCTCTCAGCGTGTTGACTGCCCTGAACACGGGACGCAATCAGCGGATTGATTATGCGACTCTTGACCGGCTGCTCACCTACTTTAGCCGCTATTTTCCAATCACTACAGGGGACTTGTTACGCTGGGAGCCAGACCAACGGGCCTCATAGGCCGCCAGTCTCACTACTAAGGAAGCGAGGGCGCCAATGGCCATTACGTTAAAGTCGCCTGCCGAAATCGAGCGCTTGCGTGAAGCGGGGCAGGTCGTGGCGGAAACGTATGAGGTCTTGCAGCCGCACATCGTCGCCGGCATTACGACCGCCGAATTGGATGCAGTGGCGGAGGAGTATATTCGCAAGCGGGGCGCGATTCCCAAGTATATTGGTCACGGGATGGAGACGGACCGATTTGGGCGGGTGACGCGCCCGCCATTTCCAGCGACGATCTGTGTGGCTATCAATGATGTGGTGTGCCACGGGATTCCCAGCCGGCAGCAGCGGCTGCGGGATGGCGATATCATCGGCATTGATATTGGCGTGGTCTACCACGGATGGGTGGGGGACGCATGCCGGACGTTCGCCGTCGGCACCGCTGACGCGCAATCGCAACAGCTGGTGCGAGTGGCGCGGCAGAGTCTCGAGCTGGGCATCGAACAGGCGCAGCCAGGGAAGCATTTAGGTGATATCGGGGCGGCCATCCAAACGTATGCCGAAGCCCAGGGGTATTCGACCGTCCGGGAGCTGTGTGGGCACGGAGTTGGCCGCGAGCTCTGGGAGGAGCCGAGTGTACGGCATTTCGGGAAGGCCGACACAGGGATGAAGATTGTCCCGGGCATGGTCTTTACCATCGAGCCGATGATCAACGCAGGCACTCCCGCTATCCGCGTGGACCGCGATCAGTGGACCATTCGCACGGCGGATGGCGCGCGCTCCGCCCAGTTCGAGCATACGCTGGCCATTACCGCGCACGGCCCCGAAGTGCTGACCGCGCTTGCCGGCGCGCGTGGATAGGATACAATGTGGCAGAGGGAGGCAGGTAGCCTCCACGCATCGGGGAGTTTCCGTGCATGCCCACCAAGACCACACTGTCGTATAACATCCTGCTCGCCGCGCTCTTTGTCGTGGTCGGCGTCACGTCGCTGCTCTCCAAGAGCTGGCTGCTGGGCGCGGGCTTCCTCTGCCTGGGGGTCTCATTTCTCCTGCTCGGCGGCAACTCACAAGCATGGCGCGCCGGACCACGATGGCGCCGCGCGGCCACCATCGCGCTTCAGGTCGTGGCGGCTGTCACGATCGTCATTGGCCTTGTTGGAAGCTGGAAGTAGCACACGCGCGAACAGGCTCACTGGCGCAAGGAAGGTGACACAAATTCCCTAAGTGCGCGTGTCAAAGAGGATGGAACATCTCGCGGTCCATGAGCGACTATACAAGAGATCTCGCAGAGGCGGGAGACAGCGACAATAGGAGTCTACTTACTGACGATTGGGGTTTTCTGTCATCAGAATGGAGACGAACAGATGCGCCGTCGCATCCATACACTCGTCATGCCGCTCATACTCTGCGTGGCAACGCTCGCGGCGTGCGGCGCGGTCAGGTCCCCCGCAAACAGGACGCCGATCACACCCACTTTGGTCACAACAGCCACGCAAGCGAGGCTCGTTTGCTCTGGGCGCACGACGCCCATAGGCGCGGCGGAAGAGAATGGCATGATATTGCGCTGCATCGTTACAGCCGCGCCAGCGAGCATGACATCCTTCCGACT
>DATGEP010000197.1:0-2625 GCA_035310125.1 Ktedonobacterales bacterium | reverse complement strand
CTCCTAGGCTTGAGGAGCGGCCGGCCGCGCGGGAACACGCGAGTCGCCCGGAGGCGCCTCACGCATATGTTCGAGCTCGCGGCGGCTTGTCGCCAGGAAGCTTTCGAGCGTGCCGAATGCCGTCGTAAAGCCGTTTCCGGTACCGATCAAGGCTTGCGCTTCTCGTCCGATTCGCGCGACAGCCTCACGATTGATGCCGGTTGGCACGCCGCATGACTCGAACAGGTAGATCAAATCCTCGGTCGCGACGTTGCCCATGTTCGTCGTATGAACCGGCATGGCGATTCCGCCGCCGATACCACCAACGGCGCCTTCAAAATGTGTCATGCCTGCCTCATAGGAGGCAAAGATGTTGGCTATCGCAGTACCGGCAAGGGTATGCAAATGCAGACCAATGGTCAGGTCTGGCCAGCGCGCGGCGATGGCCCGGACGCGGTCGCGCACCAGCGTAGGCCACGCCAGACCGACGCTGTCGGCCAGCGAGACTTCGGTGATGCCGGCGGCGACGAAGCGCTCGATCAGACCGAGAATGTACTCTTCCTTCAGCACCCCGTCGTATGGGCAGATGAAGGAGGTGCCCATGCCGACGGAAACTTCGAATCCCGCGGCTCGCCCGACCTCGGCAATCTTCTCGATCTCGCGCACATTGCGCTCGACCGTCATGTTGGAGTTCAGCCGGTTATACGTCTCACTCGCCACAATGAGACACGAGAGTTTTGGAACGCCGATCGCCATCGCGCGCTCAGCGCCGCGCATATTCGGCACGAGCGCCCGGTAGACGGCCTGGTGCGGTCGGGCGAGCACCTCGCGCGCGACATCTTCCGCGTCGGCCAGGCTGGGGATGACTCGCGGATGTACGAAGCCGGTGATTTCGATTTCCGGTATACCGGCGTTGTCTAATTGCTCGATGATGTGAATTTTCTCCGCTGTCGTCGGTACGCGGAGGTGGGATTCGTGCAGCACCGTCTGCAAGCCGTCGCGCGCGAATACGTCTATGATTCGCACGCTGGCACGGGGTGTGCTCTCAGCCATGTTCTTCCTCCCGAGCTTGTTCGCTGGCGCAACCGCCGTTTCGCGCGGCTTTCAGTGGGTTACGCGCATGACACCGTTAATTCCGCGCAGCCAGTGTCGGCTCAGTACGAACCGACGTAACGCTGCGCACAGACCATCGCTGTTGAAACAGCAATATCAGCGCGGCCACGGCGAGGATCGCGGCCAGTGACAGCCACGCGACGTGATAGCCACCGCTGATCTCGACGATGACGCCGAAACCTGACGCGGAGATGGCCGCGCCCAAAAGTATTGCGCTGGTCGTGATCCCAATCGCCGCTCCCGCGTTTTGCACGGAGACCCGCTCGCCCGACCAAGTGAGCATGAGCGCATTCCAGCCCACCATGGTCATGCCCAGGCCGAGCCAAAGCGGCACCAACACGATGATGGGAACATGCACTGGCAGCACAGCGAGTACGCACGCCAGCAGCACGCCACCTAAGGCGGAGGCGAGCAGCACAAGATCGCGTCGCCCATTCAGCCGGTCGGAGATATGACCGAGCAACATGCGTGCGACGGCTCCACCAACCTGAGCGACCGCGAGCAGCGCGCCTGCCGCCGGGATCGAGATGCCGTCGCGTCCATGGAGAAATGGAATGGTGTAGGTTGCGAGCGCATACTGACCCCACACCAGTAGGAAACCGCAAAGGGCAGGTACAATCAGGGAGTGTGCCTCGCGCCTGAGCGGCACTGTGTCATGGAGCGCCTTCCGCGCAGCCGGACGTGATGGCGGCAGCACGGCGCAGAAGATGAAGCCGCCAGCGGCGATGAGCGCCGCAAAACCGAAGTAGAGTGGATGCAAGCCAAAGCGCGACGCCAGTGGGGGCAGCGCCAGCGCGGCCACCATTGCGCCGATGGGCACCCCCATTTGTCGGATGCCCATCGGTAGACCGCGATGCTCCAGCGGCCACGCCATCAATATCGCCTTTGTGCCCGCGAGTGGCACAACCCCCAACGCAAGCCCCAGGAGAAAGAGGAATACCACCGTAGGCGCCAATGGCTGTATCACCCCAATAATTGTGGATGCCGCCACGAGCAGCAGGGTGCCGACGAAGAGTACACGTCGCGGCCCATAGCGGTCCACGAGCGTGCCTACGACCAGCCCGGAGATCACCAGACCGAGCGTCAATGAGGAAACGACGGCGCCCATCTGTGGCAGGCTCAAACCGTAGGCTGCCGCGAAGAACACACCGAGCACGACGGTGCCCTGTTGGGCCACCGACCCGCCGAACTGGGAGATCGTGGCCGCCACCAGCAGCATTCCGCGCCGGCCCACGACGCCGTCTTCCGTGGAGTGCTCAGGCACCGCTCTCTCCCTTCAATCGTCTCATTGTCGGATCGCGTTACTGCTGAATGCCGAAGTGCCGCTCCAATTGATCACCCATGCGACCTTCTCGCTCATCGTGCTCCGCGCGCCGCATGCGCGACTCGCTGTATTCGATAGCGACGCCCTCGGCGCGCTGGATATGCGCGCGAATCGCCAGCGCGGCTGCGTCGTCATCCCGCGCGTGAATGGCTGCGAGGAGCCGGTCGTGCTGTTCAAGTGAGCGTTCGGCGCCATCGGACTGTATCCAG
>DATGEP010000196.1:0-3511 GCA_035310125.1 Ktedonobacterales bacterium | reverse complement strand
TCGACCTCGGCGTGACGGATGGGGCACAGGCGGCCACCAGCAGGAGAACCGCCCCGAGAAGTCCCGATTGAAGAGACATTTGCTTTGGCATGCTTGCATCCCAGGTCCGTGGGTATACGCGTCGGGAACATCATCAATTGGTCAGGCCTCGCGGTCCATCGTCTGGAGCGTGAGCCGAACATCTTCAGCAATATTGCCGGCGTTACAGGTCGGGGTGGCAGCGCCGACCGGCCTGGACGGCAGACCTGAGGCGATGATGACCACCAGTACGAACACGACTGCTTTCATGGCCCGAGCCTAGAGAGTCCAACTCACGCCGTCATGGAGACCTCCTCGGACCTCGGACTACCAACGTCTCGGTACCAGGTCGTTGTTTGCCGCCCTGGATGTGGCTACTGGCAAAGTCATCGGCGAGTTGCATCGCCGACACCGCCCCACCGAGTTCCGCACATTTCTGGATCGCATCGACCAGCAGTAGGGACACGACAGCGAATGCGCTTCGGAGGGATAAGATCGCGCCATCGTCGAGCACGAAGGGAGGAGCGTTAAAATCACCTTCTTTGTGGCCGGTCCAGTCTATTCCACGGAGCAGCGCCTGCCGTTGTGCCAGGCGCTTTTCGGCAGATCCGCAAAGGCGCCAACGAACCCACCAGAAGCCACCCCGGTCAGTCGGCGCAGGATGGCTAGCGGTGAATAGCGGCTCTGACGCAGACGCCGGTGCAGTGGGCGGCGGCGGCCTGCCGACCGGCACGGTGACTTTCCTCTTCACGGACGTGGAGGGCAGCACGCGGCTCTGGGAGCTCCAGCCGGCTGGTATGCGTGCGGCACTGGCCCGCCACGACCAGCTCATCGAGCAACTGGTCGAACGCGCCGGCGGCCTACTGGTCCGACCCCGCGGCGAGGGCGACAGCCGCTTCGCTGTCTTCGACAGCGCTAGCGCGGCGGTCTTGGCCGCCGTCACGATCCAGCGCAGCCTGCAGGCGGAGTCCTGGCCACTCGCCGAGCCACTTCGGGTGCGCATGGCGCTGCACACCGGCGAAGCCGACCTGCGAGATGGTGACTACTACGGCTCGGCGCCGAACCGCTGTGCGCGGCTGCGCGGCGTGGCTTACGGCGGGCAGGTCCTGGTCTCCGCCAGCACCGCGGTCCTTGTTCGCGACCAGTTGCCCCCAGGGCTGCTTCTGCGTGACCTGGGTATCCACCGCCTGAAGGACCTGACCAGCCCCGAGCATGTATTCCAGCTAATCCACCACGAGTTACTGGCTGACTTCCCACCGCTGGGTTCGTTCGACGCCCGTCCGTACAGCCTGCCAGTTCAGGCAACGCCGCTCGTCGGCCGTGAGGCGGAGTTGGCGGCCATCACACGGAGACTGCGCTCGACCGAGGTGCGTCTACTGACGCTAACCGGGGCGGGCGGCATTGGCAAGACGCGGCTGGCCCTTCAAGCGGCAGCAGAGCTGCTCGACGACTACGCAGGTGGCGTGTTCTTCGTCACCCTGGCGCCGATCGCCGAACCCAGCCTGCTAGTGTCGGCCATTGCCCAAGCGCTGGGTCTGCGTGACGCCGGGGGCAGCCTGCGCGAGAGCCTGCGCGATTTCCTGCGCGATAAGCAGCTGCTGCTGGTGCTTGATAACTTCGAGCACCTGCTGCAGGCCGTCTCGCTGGTGCCGGAGTTGCTGGCCGAGGCGCCCGGACTGAACATCCTGGTGACTAGCCGTGAGGTGCTGCGCGTGGGCGGTGAGCACTGTCTGGTCGTACCGCCTCTGCGACTGCCGCCCCGTGCAGCGCTGCCGCCGCTTGAGCAGCTCACTCAGTACGAAGCGGTGCGGCTGTTTATAGAGCGAGCCCAGGCGGTGAAGTCCGACTTTCAGGTGTCGAGGGCCAGCGCTCCGGCAGTGGCGAAGATCTGTCATCAGCTCGACGGGCTGCCGCTCGCCATCGAGCTGGCCGCCGCCCGCGTGCGACACCTGGCGCCAGAGACGCTCCTGGTGCGTCTCGAACACCGCCTGTCAGTGCTGACCGCCGGAGCACGTGATCTGCCGGCCCGCCAGCAAACGCTGCGCGGGGCCATCGACTGGAGCTACGACCTGCTCACATCGGACGAGCAGGCGCTGTTTTGCCGACTGGCGGTGTTCGCCGGCGGTTGCACACTCGATGCGGCCGAGAAAGTCTGCGGAGCTGGAGTTCCCGAGCACGATGATTTGCTAGCCCTCATGGGTCAACTTGTGGACAAGTCGTTACTCAATACGGAGGACGGGGCTTTTCGGGAAATGCGGTACAGGCTCCTTGAGCCGATGAGGGAGTACGCCCAGGAGCGGCTAATCAGCTCCGCTACTGCCGAGAGGACGCGTCAGAGTCATGCCACGTACTTTGCCGACCTCGCTATGGCAGGCGATCCCGATTCGCACTTCGCCTATGGAAAGACCTGGCTTGAGCGTATGGAACAGGAGCACGACAATGTGCGCGCGGCACTCAGTTGGTGTTTGAGCAGCGGAGCAATTGAAGTCGGCCTTCGGCTGTGCCGAGGGGTAGTTCAGTTCTGGTATGTGCGCGGCTACATGACAGAGGGGTGCTCGTGGCTTGAACGGCTCCTTCCGGCCGCACGCGGCACGGCCCCGAGCACAGTGCATGTGGATGTGCTCACGCGCGCCGGGGACTTACTTCGGGCAATGCCCGCATACGCGCGTGCGAACGACTACTTCACTGAAGCCCTCGAACTTGCTACGCGGCTGCACTACGCCCGTGGCATGTCCGCGGCGCTTGACGGTCTGGGTGTGCTCGCCGCTCAAGCCGGCCATATGGACCTTGCTCGCGCCAACTATGAGCAGGCTCTCGCTTTAGCCGAGGGACAGCCGCTCCAAACTGCGGCTGTGCTCATTGACCTTGGTGATCTAGCCCTCGCACGGGGCGACGTCCAGACAGCCGAGCCGTATTACGAGCGAAGCGCGTCGCTGCAACGCGGCATCGCGAACTCCCACGGACTCGCGGTATCGCTTGCGCGGCTCGGGAGGGTGGCACTCGAGCGAAACGATTACGTTCTGGCGCGTGAGAGGCTTCAACAAAGCGCGGTGATTCGGCAGGAGCTCGGCGGTAGGCGGTTCGCCGCGATCAGCCTTTTAGGCATATCGCAGGTAGCCCTTGCTGAGCGGGACCTGGCCGAGGCCGCGGTGCTTGCTGAGGAGTGCCTCGAGGCGTTCTTTGAAATGGGGCGAATCAGAGATGCCACGATTGCTCTTGACCAGTGCGCAGCCGTCGTGGCTGCCCGAGGCCAGCCAGAGCGCGCTCTCTGCCTGTTCGCGGCTGCTGCAGCACAGCGCGCCGCCATAGGCTTTGTTCTCGCGCCACACGATCAAGCACGACTGGAGGATGCCTGGTGGGGACTCGAGCCGGACTTGATGAGCGCTTGGCGAACGATGCCTGGGCGCGGGGACTCACGCTAAACCTTCAAATGGCGGTAGCAGAGGTCGGCTCACTTATCCCGAACGGGGCAGGCCCGAGCACCGATTGGTGT
>DATGEP010000195.1:0-2990 GCA_035310125.1 Ktedonobacterales bacterium | reverse complement strand
TGCGTATTCCGCCGATCGTGACCGATGATTCCGGATGATCGTGACCAGGCGGAACGCCCGGTCGGTGCTGTTGTGGTTTTTTACACTGATCGGTCACGATCAGTCAATTTTCTTAGATTTTGAAGCCGCATTTTGGCGTTCGGCTGCGGCGCGCTTTCGCATCGTTTCGCCTTCGAGGTGGATCTTGTGCGCGCTGTGCACAAGTCGATCCAGAATGGCGTCGGCAAGCGTCGGATCGCCGATGTAGTCGTGCCAGTTCTCGATCGGAAGCTGACTGGTGATGAGTGTCGCGCGCGTGCCGACCCGATCATCGAGCAGTTCGAGCAAATCGGTGCGTTCGCGCGGGCCGATGGGCGAGATGGCGAAGTCGTCGATGACGAGCAGGTTCACTTTGGCGATTGCCGCAAGTCGTTTGTGGAAACTGCCGTCGGCGTGACACAGTTTGAGTTCTTCAAATAGCCTGGGCGCACGCACGTAGAGCGCCGAGAGCCCCTGGCGGCACGCCTGGTTGGCCAGCGCGCACGCAAGATAGGTCTTGCCGCACCCGGTGGCGCCGTGAATGAGCAGATTGTGCGCCGAGCGTATCCAATCGCACGATCCGAGGCTCGCGATCTGGGCGCGGTCCAGGCCGCGCCGGGAGCGCAAGTCGAGCTCTTCCAGACTGGCGCGCACTTTGAGCTGCGCCAATTGCAGCAGCCGGGCGAGTCTGCGATTGTCGCGATAAAGAGCTTCACGCTCCACAAGCAGCCCGAAGCGCTCCTCGAAGGCGAGGCCGGAGGCCGCGCTCTGGGTCATCTGCTCGGCGAGTGCCGCGGCCATGCCGTGGAGCTTCAAGCGGTTCAGTGAGTCGAGGGTGGGTTGGATGAACATGGTTCGGTTTCTCCTGTTTGGGTGGGGACGGTGGTGGTGATGGCGCTGCGGAAGAACTCGGGCCCGCGTACGTTGGCGTGCGCAGCCGACGGGGGCGTAGCAGGGATCTCAGAGGCGGGCGTTGCGAACAGCTCCGGGTGTTGATCGAGCTTGGCATCGAGAATCGACTTGATGCGCTTGCGGGTGGGCGAGCCGATGGCCAAGGCGCGCTGAGCGGCCGCCTCCAGGCGTGCGGGGCCGTAGTGCTTGGCGAGATTCAACAGCCCCAGGCAAGCGCGGTAGCCCTGCTCGGGATGCGGGCGGTTCTCAAGCTGCCACTTCACCACGTCGCGGGTCCCCGCTCCGATGCTAAGCGCCCAGTTGAGCAGGCGCCCGGGCGACCACTGGCTGTGCCTGCGGTGGGATTCGGGCATGTGCTCGGCTAGGGTGGTGTGGCGCCCACGGCGCAAAGATCGCACATGCACGGCCACCCGCTTGCCCTTGAAGAAGCACTCCACCGTGGTGGCACTGAGGCTCACCTCGATCTTCAGGCGCACCAGGCTGTGCGGGACGCTGTAATAGTGGCCGTCGATCTCGACGTGATAGTCGATGTTCACGATGGCCGTCTTCCATTGGGCATATTCGTAGCGCGTCGCCGGCAGCGGCGCCATGGCGGGGCGATCGATCGAGGCAAAGGCGCTCGCGCGCGAGCCCTCGAGCTTCTTGAACGGGCGCTTGTTTAGATCGATGAGCAGTTCGCCGATCGCGGCGTTGAGTTCGGCGAGCGTGAAGAACGGGCGGTTTCTGAGCCGCGCGAGTATCCAGCGTTGCACCAGCAGCACGCCTGCCTCGACGGCGGCTTTGTCACGCGGGTGAAACGGGCGCGCCGGCAAAATGGCCGTGCCGTAGTGGCGCGCCAGGTCGGCGTAGGTGGAGGTTGCCTCGGGCTCATAGCGGCAGGCGCGCTTGATTGCGCTCTTCAGATTATCGGGCACCAGCAGTGCCGGCACCGCGCCGAAGAATTCAAAGGCACGGATGTGCGAGCCAATCCAGTCGGGAAGCTGCTGCGAGAAGCTCGCCTCGGCGTAGGTGTAGTTCGACGCACCCAGCACGGCGACGAAGATCTGGGCTGCGCGCAGCTCGCCGCTGCCCGCGTCGATGATCGGCACCGTGTTGCCGCAATAGTCGAGAAAGAGCTTCTCGCCGGCGCGGTGCACTTGGCGCATGGAGCGCTTGAGCGAGTCGCGAAACTGCCCGTAATGGAAGCAGAACTGGCTGTAGCGGTAGGCGCAGCCCGGGTGAGCGGCGCTGTACTCCTCCCATAGCAGCGTGAGGGTGACGCCCTTGCGCTTGAGTTCCTGGTGAATGTGGGCAAAATCGGGCGCCGCATGGCTTGCCGCGGGAGCCCCCGCTGCCCGGAACAGCTGCGCTTCGAGCATCGCGTCGTCAAGCAATGGGGCCAGCGGCCAGCCAATGCCGGCCTCAACAGCGCGTTTCAGGTAACTGGCAACCGCCCCCTTGGACACACCGGTGGCCGCGGCGATGCGCTCATGGCTGAGCTTGGCCTCGAACTTGAGGCGCAGGACTTCTTTGATCTGGCGCATGGCTTTCCTCTTGGTGGGCATCCTCGGCTCCGAAAAAATCGCCGAGAATAACCCGCAGCAATTGAAAACCAGCACCCAACAGGCGTTCCTTCCGTTTGATCGTGACCGCAGATTCCGCGATCGTGACCGGCAATTCCGGGCCAAGCCCGAAATCGGTCACGATCAAACGGAATTGCCGGTCACGATCAAACGGAAACGTCGGTCACGTTCGTCCGGAAATCACGGTCACGATGGTCCGGAATACGCACCCATCGGGGTCGGTACTGACTCGGGGTCATGCCCCGGCGTTGAAAGCTCGGCGTGCAGGTGCGCAAAGGCGGGCCGCAGGGGATTCGTAAGCGGCACTTCGCGCCGATGCGGCTGCGCCTGGAGCGCACCCTCATCGCGCTCGCCCGATGGCGGCCAGCCGATGCCGGCCTCGCGGGCCCGACGCACGCACTCCTGCACCGTCGAGCGTGCCGAACCGATGGCGGCTGCAATCTGTCGGTCGCTCACTCCTGCGGCCTTGAGCCGCAATACCTGACGTATCTTGCGCAC
>DATGEP010000194.1:0-1956 GCA_035310125.1 Ktedonobacterales bacterium | reverse complement strand
GTGCAAGCGGGCACTCGACACGTGCTTCAGATTCGCGGAGAGCAGAGCAAACACCTGGGGATTGGGCTCGAATGCTTCGATGCGCCTGACGGCGACGAACCGGAGGAGCGCCGAAACCCACGCGCCTTTGTTCGCGCCAACGTCCACGACCATTCCAAGATTGGCGCGAAGTGCGCGCGGCAGGTACTCCAGGTGCGATTCGTCCAGCGCTCTGCGCATCGGCGGACGCAACGCGGCGGACCAGGCGGCCGAGGGCGACAGGCCTTGTTTACGGAAGCGCGCTTGCCAATCCAATGTCAGCGACGCGACCTCCGGAAGCGCCAGTCGCAGCATGCGGGCTGCGCGCATAAGACTCCTAAGCTCCGTTGTTTTGTACCAATCCACAAGCATCACTTCGTGATGTATTAGGCTCAATTATAGCACCAGGACAACGCTGTACAAATGATCGCCCACGAAACCATACGGCGGTGTCTCTGGCCGTCGCCATTTCGCGCAAGGAAGGAGCCAGAAGTGGGTGCGAATCCTCATGCGCTGGGGATTTTGCTGCGTCCAAAGATGGTGAGGGTGCCCATTTGGTTGTCGAAGAGCATCAGCCGCGCGCCGTTGGGCGACCAGCGTACGAAGGTCGGCCCTTCAGTGGGGGTGTTGGAGTCATCGGGAGTGAGCGCGATCAGGGCTTTACCTGTCGCGCAGTCGTAGATCAGCAGCGCGTGGTGGGTGATGTGGGGGCTCTCGCTTAGCTCCGACGGCACCAGCTGCGCCGCGAGCAACCGCCCGTCGGGACTCCATGCCACGAGCATCGGCGCATTACCGCGTTGATTGGGCGCGAGCGCGCCGAGACGATCCAGCGCGATCTGGAGGGCGCGGTCGCGCACCGGCAGCAGCGGCAGATTGCCGAGGCCCAGCGCGGCCAGGGTGGCCTGCGACGGCGCGGGCGCATCCGCCGAAGGGATACGCGCTTGCATTCCGGCGCTGGGAATGAGATAGCGCCCATCCGGCGACCAGACCGCGAAGCTCGTGCTCAGTACATATGCCCCGCCCACCGCCGGCTGGCTTGCCGTCGCTGGCGCGCGACGGGTGATTATGGCTGGTTGCCAGGCGGAGAATGACACGCCGCCGTCGGGGTTGCCAATCGCGGTGGGCTGCGACACAGCGGGTACCGTACCGGCGGTCAAGGGTGTAGATGCTGTCAGCGCGCCACCAGGCGCCCACTGATAGCTGAGCGCCGGAGCCGGCACCGCCGCGGAAATGTATGCGCCGGTTTGGAGGTCCCACATGCCCGTGCTGGCGCTCCCCTCGCTCGCGCGCAATACCACACTGGCGTGGCCGCCATCCGCGTCGCACAGGTACACGCCCGCTAGCGCCGGTCCGACGGACGTGACGCCGAACGTTACCGCAAGCCGCTGCCCGTCGGGAGACCAGAGCGCGCCGGAGTATTCGATGACCGATCCAGGCGGGGCGCTCGCCGCTCGCATAATCACGGCGTCCGGCGCGATACGAGATTCCAGCGACCCGGTACGCGCGTTGTAGACTAGCACGGCGCCGGTATAGTCAGTCGCGTTGCCAGAGACTTCAGGGCAGCCATGCGCGTAGCCGAGCACGGCGAGACGCGTGCTGTCCGGCGCCCATTCGGCGTCGCGGGCGCATTCGACACCGTCACCACGCGGCACGATCAGGACGACTGCCGGGCGGGTGGGCTGGGCGGGAGGTACTGGCAGCGCGAGGAAAATCCCTATGACTATGACCGCCATCACCGCAACAATACTGACAACGGAGCGCCAGCGATGCCGGCGCGCGGCGCGCGGGCGCGAAAGGTGTAGGCGCGGCGCAGGCGACGCGGGTGCTTCGGGATTCGCTGGCGGCACGGCCTCGACCTCCGGTTGGATCGTGCCCACCGCTATCGCCGCGTGCGCCTCACTCGCGGCCCGCTCGTCGTTCTCCGCCATGCCGTTCTTT
>DATGEP010000193.1:0-33706 GCA_035310125.1 Ktedonobacterales bacterium | reverse complement strand
GCGCCCGGCCGATAGAACGGCCCCAGCACAGTGGAAGCTGTTCCAGGGCCTTGCGCGTGGTGGTTGATGTCGTCAACGAGCATACTGACGCCGAGAACATCCGACAACAGGATGAGCTCTTGCCGCTTGTCATCACAGAGCTGACCGGCGCGCGTGAGAAACTGAATAGCCGCCAGCCATTCTGCCTCGGTCAGCCCCACCTCGCGGACAAATGCATGCAGGTGCGCCACCAAACGCGCCATCACCATCTTCAGGCGCGGGTCCGCAGTTCCCGCTATGCTCTGGAGCACCCGGTCGGTGATTCTCAGGTCGTCGCTGTCGCTCATGATCGCCTCCGCTCTACCGCTTTCTCTGCATGCAGTATCGCAGAACGACCTGTGCGCATCAACCGGATACTCCCTGCATGTCGCCTACTCGTTACGCAGATCCCGCTTCCCCGATGACCGCGTCTGCGAGCGATAGTACCGCTCCTTCATGTTGCCAGGGTCCATCTCGCCCCGCTCGATCTGCTGCGCCAGCTCCTCCAGCGCCCGCAGATCCTCTTGCAGCTCGGGAGACTCGGCGGCATAGGGCGAAACCTGCGACATTGCCTCGCGCACCTCCGCCGCCGCCAGCCCATACTCTCCGCCCTTGCTGAAGCTCACAGAGCGTATCTGTGCCCGGTCGGAGAGATGCTGCCCCACCCAGTGCATCACCGTTGGATCGAACGGCTCCGCATCGCAGGCCGCCGCGTCGGCATAAGTGAACACCACATCCCGCCACTCTGTGCGCCGCTCCTCGCCCTTCACCGTCCATACCAGCCGCGCCCGCAGCGTCTCTTGCTCTCTGCCCTCGGCTTGCGGCGGGAACGTGAATCGTACCGTCACGTGACGCTCTTCTCGGCTCAACAGGTCGCCCAGCGCCACCGTCCAGTGAGTGGCGGCAGCGTCCGGCGCGGCGCGGTAGGCGCTCAATACGTCCACGGGCAGGTTCGCCGACACCTCGAGCTCGAGGCGCACGTTGATCGCCGCGACCGCCAGCATCTCGCCAAGCTCGCGCACGAACGTCGTGCCAATCTCACCCGCCGTGCGCAGATGATGAAACTGCCCGCCGCCCGCGACCGCCATCGGCCCCAGAAGCTCCTCGCTATAGTCCTCGCCGATGCCGAACGTGCTCGTCCCGATTCCAGTATGCTCGCGAATGTTCGCCGCCTCGCCGGCAATCGCCTCTGGCTCGGTGATGCCCACATTTGCCTGACCGTCCGTCAGCAGGAAGCAGCGAGCAAGGGCATCCGGACTGCCCGCCCCCAACACCTCAGCAATCGCCTTGCAGCCGGTGAGCCAGCCTTCATGCAGCGCCGTATTTGCCCGCGCCTCGATGCGGGCAAGCTCCGCTCGCACATGCGCCTTCAATACCGGTGTCACCTTTTCCACTGCCTGGATGGTGTCTATGTGGTCGTCGAAGACCACCACACCGACCGCGTCATGCTCGGTGAGCCGGTCCAGCAACGCCAGCGCCGCCTTTTTCGCCGTCCGTATCTTCTCTCCCGACATGGACCCGCTGCGGTCCAGCACCAGCGCCACATTCAATGGCATCCGGTCCGCCTCATCCGCCTGGGGCGCTTCACCCACCCGCACAAGAAAGTCCACATGCCGTGTGCAGCCGCCGTGCGCGATCAAGCGGCGCTCCTGTCGCGGCTCCAGCAGCATCTCCGGCCCAGGGCCGGCTCCGCGCTGTTGGCCATGCTCGTCAAATTGTTGCTCGTTGCTCACCGCAAGTCTCCTCCCGGCCCACATACATGGCATGCATGGCATGGCACGCTCGAAGCCACGTATCCGGCCATTCTAATCCCGGCATCTCCCCGGTCCGCATTCCCCTCCCGTCACTTGGAAAGGGCTCCCTCAAGGACGAGTCTCCCGCTCAGCCACCTCGCGCAGCCGCTCGATGAGCGCCGCGTACCGCTGCCGCGCCTCCGCGCTCACATGCAATTCCACACCCGGCGCCAGCGCCACCTTATACCACAGATCCTCGTGCCCAACCGATTGTGCGATACCCCGGCTGTGTTTTCCATACGGCGCCTGTGGCTTCGACTGGAAAGCCGGCGCCGCCACGCCCGCTGCATCTGTTCGTGCCGCTCGCGCATGGTCGAGCAGCGCCGCGATATACGTCTGGGGCGAGGTCGCTTGTGCGCTGCGCTCCAATGTCGCCGTCCGCTGCTCCTCCTGCGTCAGCAGCTCATGTACCTCGACATCGCTAAGCGCCGCGAGAATACCGCGAATCTCCGCCAGCGGCAGGCGCTGGCGCACCAACAGGCGAATCAGCCGCAGCCGCGCCAGATGCTCCTGACGATATGCCGCCGCCTTTCCGCGCGACCCCGGCCCCGGCAGCAGACCCTCCGTGATATAGAACCGGACCGTGCGCACCGGCACGCCGGTCGCTTCTGCCAGCTCCTCGATGGAAAGCTCGCCGCGTTCGTTGTCGTCTTCGTCTTCGTGATCCATGCTGCCCATTATACACATTGCCACTGTCACTGTCAATATTAGCGCGCGGCGCCTCTCGACTCGTATGCCGCTCAGCCCCGATCGCTGTGGATGCGTCTGTGGTACGCTTGCGAAAGCAACGAACATATAAAGTGTGATGACATCGCATCGTCACCGGGCCGAGGAGGGTGCGCCGTGAATATGCTGACGCTGTGGCTCGCGTTGATCGCCGTCGTGCTCATCGCCGCCGCGCTTGTATCTGGCATTATCAGCCGGGCGCCCCTGTCGTTTCCCATGCTGTTCTTTGGACTTGGAATCGTGCTTGGTCAGGGCGTGCTTGGCGTCGTCAGCATCATGCCACACACGCCCGCGCTCACCGCGGTCGCGACGCTCAGCCTCGCGCTTGTGCTGTTTTTGGACGCGGTGAACCTGCAAGTTGATGAGCTACGGCGTGATTGGCGCGTAACGGTGCTCTCGCTGGGGCCAGGCACACTCTTCACGCTGGCGGGCGTCGCGGTTGCCGCGCATCTTCTGCTGGGGACTTCACTCGTCAATTCGCTGTTGCTGGGCGCGGTGTTAGCCTCAACAGACCCCGTCGTGCTGCGTGATATCGTGCGTAACGAGCGCATTCCGCGCTCGATTCGACGCGCGCTG
Source organism: Ktedonobacterales bacterium (assembly GCA_035310125.1). Classification (GTDB taxonomy): domain Bacteria; phylum Chloroflexota; class Ktedonobacteria; order Ktedonobacterales; family JADMIN01; genus DATGEP01. The sequence continues at coordinate 30,593 of DATGEP010000193.1, read as the reverse complement.
AGTGTGGAAGCCGGCATGAACGATGTCGTGCTGCTGCCCATCGTGCTGATTTTGATTGCCATTAGCAGCGGGGTCACGCATGGTGCGCTGGGCTGGATCGGATTTCTGCTGCGGCTGCTGCTGTTGAGTCCGGCGGTCGGCCTTGTCATCGGTGGAGTCGGCGCGTGGCTAATGGGCCGTGCCGATGCCCGCTTCTCAGTGCCGCATTCATATCAGGCGCTCTACGGACTGGGCCTGGTGCTCGCCTCATACTCCGCCGCCCAGGCCATCGGCGGCGACGGGTTTCTCGCCGCCTTCTTCGGTGGTCTCGCGGTCGCGATCTTCGATGTCACACTCTGCGATTGTTTTCTCGAGTATGGAGAAGTCACCGCTGAGATGGCGATGCTGCTGACCTTCCTGCTTTTTGGAGCGGCGCTCGGGCCACTCTTCGGCTCTATTCCTCTCGTCGCGGCGCTTGCCCTGGCAGTAGTAGCGGTTGGGATCGTCCGTCCCGTGGTCATAGAGCTACTCATGCGGCGCGCCAAAATGAGCCGCCCCGCGCGTGCATTCATGGGGTGGTTTGGGCCGCGCGGACTAAGCGCGCTGCTCCTGGCGCTGCTCGTGGTCGAGGCGAACGCTCCCGATGCGCTCCGCTTGTTCACGGTCACTGGCACAGTCGTTGCCTTTTCCATCGTTGTGCATGGCGTCACGGCTACACCGTTCTCCAACTGGTATGCCCGCACCGTTGCCAAGCCGCGCGAGGTTGCCCCGGAGGAGCGCGAAGCGACCGCATCCGGGCTGTTCCGGCAGGATGCCAGCGATATTCCCCGCATCACCGTGACGGAGCTGGCGCATGCGCTACAAAGCGCCGACCCGCCGATTGTGCTGGATGTGCGCACCCGCGGCCAGTATGATGCGGACGCGGCACGGATTCCCGGCAGTGTCCGTGTCCTACCCGATCAAGTCCGGCAGTGGGCCGCGACGGCGGATCACACCCGCACCGTCGTTGCCTACTGTACCTGACCGCACGAGGCGACCAGTGCCCGTGTGGCACGACAGCTCCGGAGCCTCGGCTTCAACGCGCTTGCGCTTGAAGGGGGATATAATGCCTGGCGCGCGGCGTATCCCGTCGAGTCGCGGCAGGAAGCCGTGGAATGATCCTCCCGCTGGCTCGCCCGCACGCGCGTGTGTGTATGCTACAATCGCGGCATGCCCGCCGGCTGCGCACAGTGGCTTTTGGCTTAGCGAGCAAGTGAGAAAGTGGGGCAGCGCATGGGGCTGGATGACATGCAGCGCATGGCGCGCGCGGTCGAAGACAACTGGGGAGCAGCCTGGGCTTCGCTCGGGTACTTGCCCGACCTCCCGCGAACCCATCTAGATGAAACGCCTGACTTCATTCGCGTGTATACGCCCGGTGCGCCTGAGATGTTGCTCAACCTCGTTATGCGCTACACCGCATCCACCCCCGTCGGGCCGGATGATGTCGAACGTACCATCGCCCCTTACCGGAAGCACGATCTGCCCTTCCAGTGGTGGCTTACGCTCGGCCTGGAGCCACCTGGCCTGCGAGAGAGCCTGCGCGCCATTGGTATGCAGCATGCCTGGGGTGGGGCCACCTCTATGTACCTGCCACTTGCTGATTGGCATCCGCGCAATCGCCCCCCCGCGCCGGAGACGCTTCTAGGCCGTGCCACCACCCCCGACGATGAGCGCGATGCCCTGCGCGTCGTCTGCGAGGTCTTCTTCGTGCCCTCCGCCCCTATGGCTCGCTGGACCGTCAACAATCCCGCCTTCGATGTCTACTGCGCACGCCTCACAGGGCGAGTGGTCGCTGCCCTCGCCACACTGCGCCGCGGTGAGGTCGTTGGCGTCTATCACGTCGCTACGCTGCCCGCCGCGCGTCGCCAGGGCATCGCCGGCAACCTCCTGACGCTTGCCCTGCGCGCTGCGCAACAGGCGGGCTGTACGCTCGCCACGCTCACCGCGACGCCGGAAGCGCGCCATCTCTATGAGACGCTTGGTTTCCGTTCCTGTGGCACCATCGAACAGTGGATTCCCGGCCCCGAGCTAACTTACAACCTGCTACAAGGGCGACTTTCGAGTGGCGCCTCCGGTAGAATAGATACCGATCTCGCTGATTATCCCGACTACTAAGGAGAGGTCATGAGCGTTAAACTGCTGACGATGTCCGAAGCGATTGCCCGCTACGTCCCTGACGGCAGCAGCGTTGCCATTGGGCTTGCGCTGGAGCCGCTGATTCCCTTCGCCGCCGGACATGAAATCATCCGCCAGGGCAAGCGCGATCTCACGCTCATTGGCCCCATCTCGGATGTCCTCTTCGACGAGCTGATCGGCGCCGGCTGCGTCACGCGGGTCATCGCTGCGTGGGTCGGCAATGTCAGCGAGGGACTTGGGTACAACTACCGCCGCGCCACCGAGCGTGGGCTCCCGCATCCGCTCACCGTCGAGGACCACAGCAACTACAGCATCGCGCTCGCCCTTCAGGCTGCCGCCCTTGGCGTCCCATACATCCCTATGCGCTCGCTCCTGGGCAGCGACATCGCTCGCGACCACCCCCGTATTCGCCTGGCTCCCTCACCATTCGATGGCACACCCACGCTGCTTGTCCCCGCGCTGCGCCCTGATGTCGCGATCATTCATGTCCAGCGGGCCGACGCCGAGGGCCGCGCGCACGTTTGGGGTGGCCTGGGCGTTTGTGAAGAGGCGGCTCTTGGTGCGCAGGGCGTCATCTACACCGCCGAAGAGATCGTCCCGTCTGAGGTCATCCTCAGCGATCCCAACCGCGTGCTCGCTCCCGCCATGAAGACGCTTGCGGTCGTCCACGCGCCCGGTGGCGCTCATCCATCTCCAGTACAGGGCTACTACAATCGCGACCACGCCGCCTACGCTGAGTACCACGAGCAATCGCGCACGCCTGAAGGCTTTGCCGCGTGGCTCCATAACTGGGTGCTCGCTCAGCCCGATCTCACCGCCTATCTGGCGCATCTGGGCGCCGAGCGCTGGCGATCCCTCGCCGCCCGCGAAAAACACCTCGCCGCGCCTGTGGATTATGGCTATTGATCCTTCCCACGTTGTGGATGTGGCGCTGTCAGCGCCCGCCTGATTCTTTGGAGTCCTACATGGCATCATCGGCTACACACGGTTACACCCCACAAGAGTTAATGGTTGTTTGCGCCGCCCGCGAGATTCGCGATGGCGAGGTCGTCTTTGTCGGCATGCGGCTGCCGCTCATCGCCTTTGCGCTCGCCAAGCGCACACATGCCCCCAACGCCACCGGCCTCTTTGAGAATGGCCTCGTGCGTGACACCCCCTCGCGTGAGCTATTGCTCACGATGGGCGACGCGCCCAACATCCTTGGGGCGGAGTGGGCCAACCGCACCGGCGCCCTCATGGGATTGCTTGCCCAGGGTTGCGCCAACCTGGGATTCGTCGGCGGCGCCGAGGTGGACCGCTTCGGCAATCTCAACACCTCGTATATCGGCAGCCGTGAGCATCCCGCTGTGAAGCTTCCCGGCAGCGGCGGCGGCGCGGATATCGCCTCGCTCTCGCACCGTCTCGCCATCATCATGGCGCATGACAAGAAGCGTTTTCCTGAGCATGTCAGCTACATCACCAGCCCCGGCTATGGCGATGGCGGCGACTGGCGCCAGCGTGTCGGCCTGCCGCGCGGCGGCCCCTCCGCTGTCATCACCACGCTCGCCGTGCTCGGCTTCGCGGACGGCACACACGAGATGATCCTGCGCACATGGCATCCCGGCAGCAGCGCCGAAGCGGTTCGCGCCAACACCGGCTGGGACCTGCATATCGCCCCCGACGCCCGCGAGACCCAGCCGCCCACTCCCGACGAGCTGCGTATCATCCGCGAGTGCGACCCCGACGGCTTCTGGACGCGCTGAGTGCAGCCTCTCCCGGCCGCACAATGCTATTATACGTATGAAAGCCGCCGTTTCCATGTGGCGCGGCGGACGAATAGCGCATGCTGCAACGGCTGATTGTGTAGGGGCGCCGCCTGCCGCGCCCCGTGGTGTAGGGGCGCCGCCTGCCGCGCCCATAGAGATGAGGAGCCAACGGTGCCGGGACAATACATCATCGTCGAGCGAGAAGAGCCAATCGCGGTCGTCACGATCAATCGCCCCGATAAGCTGAACGCGCTCAACTGGGCGCTCGTTGGCGAGCTGGCCGGCGAGCTGGAGACGCTAGACCGTGATGAGGCGATTCGCTGCATCGTCCTCACTGGCGCTGGCAACAAAGCCTTCGCCGCTGGGGCCGATATCGCCGAGATGTCCGACAAAACCGCCGTCCAGATGGCCACCGGCCCCTTCGAAGGCTGGGATCGTATTCGCCGCGTCAAAACTCCCGTGATCGCCGCTGTTGGCGGCTACGCGCTGGGAGGCGGTAATGAGCTTGCGATGCATGCGGATGTCATCGTCGCCAGCGAGAAGGCACGCTTCGGCCAGCCGGAGATCCTCATCGGCGTCATGCCCGGCGCGGGCGGCACCCAGCGTCTCGCCCGCACCATCGGCAAGTACCGCGCGATGGAGATTTGCCTGACCGGGCGGCAGGCCACCGCGCAGGAGATGCACGACTGGGGCCTCGTGAACAGAGTCGTGCCCGACGGGCAGCATGTGGAAGAGGCCAAGAAGCTGGCCCAGGAAGTCGCCAAGCAGGCCCCCATCGCGTCGCGTTTCATCAAAGAGGCTATCCTCAAAGCATTTGAAGTGCCGTTGGAAGATGGCCTGCTCTACGAAAAACGGCTCTTCGCACTGCTCTTCTCCAGCGAGGACCAGAAGGAAGGCATGCGGGCGTTCCTCGCCAAAGAGCCGCCGAAGTTCCAGGGGCGGTAGCCACGTCCGATCTACCATGCGAAAGCGAGCACGATAATGGAAGAAGCGGTTATTCTCGCGGCGGTACGCACGCCCATCGGCAAATATGCGGGGGCGCTCAAAGAGCTACGTCCGGACGACCTGGCGGCGCTCGCCATCACCGAGGCGGTGCGCCGCTCCGGTGTCGCACGCGACGCCATCGAGGATGTGATTCTAGGCTGCGCAAACCAGGCCGGGGAGGATAACCGCAACGTCGCCCGCATGGCGCTGCTGCTGGCGGGTCTGCCCATCGAGGTCGCCGGCCAGACGGTCAACCGCCTCTGTGGCTCCGGACTACAGGCCGTCAACACCGCCGCGCACGCCATCCAGGCTGGTGAGGGAGATGTGTACGTCGCTGGCGGCGTCGAGAGCATGACCCGCGCTCCATACGTTCTCGGCAAGCCCGAGACGGCCTTCCAGCGCGGCGAGATGAAGCTGCAAGACAGCACATTGGGCTGGCGCTTCGTGAACCCGCGGCTCGCCGAGATGCACCATCCCTACAGCATGGGCGAGACCGCGGAGAATGTCGCCGAGCGCTACAACGTCTCGCGTGCGGACCAGGATGCGTTCGCCGCCGAAAGCCACCGCCGTGCCCTCGCCGCCATCCAGGCGGGCCGCTTCCGCGACGAGATCGTGCCCGTGGATGTGCCGGCGGGCAAAGGCGAAACCGCCCGCTTCGAGACCGACGAACAGCCTCGCGGTGATAGCACCGTAGAGAAGCTCGCGAAGCTGAGGCCGGTCTTCCGCAAGGGCGGGTCCGTTACCGCTGGGAATTCCTCCGGCATCAATGACGGTGCCGCCGCGCTGGTGCTTACCTCCGCTGGCAAAGCCGCCGCCGCCGGATGGAAACCGCGCGCCCGCATAGTGAGCTGCGCCGTAGCAGGCGTGGACCCGGCGTGCATGGGCCTCGGCCCCATCCCCGCAACACGCAAAGCCCTTCAGCGCGCCGGTTTAACGGTGGGTGACCTCGATCTGGTGGAGCTCAACGAAGCCTTCGCCTCACAGTCGTTGCAGTGCATGCGCGAACTGGGGCTGGACGCATCACGCACCAACGTCAACGGTGGCGCTATCGCGCTGGGCCACCCCCTCGGCTGTTCTGGCGCCCGCATCCTCACCACGCTGCTCTACGAGCTAGAGCGGCGCGGTGGCCGTTATGGCCTGGCGACCATGTGTATTGGCGTAGGGCAGGGCATCGCCACCATCATCGAGCGCATCCCAGCGTGATCATCACTTCTGTCTGGACGCGACTCGCTACCGCATCTGGCACATAATCTGCATACGCATTTCCTCTGGGACTCGTGCTACGCGGTCATTCAAGAAAATGCCAGAGGAGACGGCAGCGCATGTATGGCGCATTTTTCAGGCGGGCGCGCTGGTCCTTTGCCAGCGCGTTGCTGCTCTCCGGTAGCTTAGTTGGCTTCGTGCTTGGGCAGCACATGGGGCATCCGCAGCAGCAGCAGACGGCGACCCATGCCGTTACCTTTCGGAGTGCCGCAATCGCGAGCGATATCGGTGCGCGGCCAGGAATACCTGCGCGCACCGGCCGTACGGACACTCCACGGACGCCATCCAATCAGATGCCACCCGGCGGCGCGAGATCAGCGCCATCCAATTTTAGTGGGCATCATATCCCACGTAGCCCGGTCGGACCAGGTGGCCATGCGGGCAAACATACACATGGCGGGAAAGGCAATCATCACCCAAAAGCGCATGACCGCAAGGACGGCAAGCATACGACGCACCCTCCCACTGCGTATCAGTGAGAGGGTGCGGGCGGGTTTAGAAAAGCAGCTACTTGCCGCTGTCGGGTAAGTCGTCGTCCTCAGTGCCTTCATAGGCGACATCGGCCACGTCATCGTCGTCGTCGCCATAAATAGTCGCAATGGAGACGACGCGGTCGCCAGGCGTGAGGTGCATGAGGCGCACGCCTTGTGTCGGGCGGCCGCACTGCGCGATAGTGTGCCAGTTGGTGCGAATCACGACACCAGCGGCGGAGATAATCATCAGGTCGCGGTCCTCCTCGGTGAGGATGCGGGCCGACGCAATGGATCCCGTCTTGTCGGTGAGCCGGGCGGTGATGACGCCGCCGCCGCCGCGCCCCTGAGTCGGATACTCATCAATCGGAGTGCGCTTGCCGTATCCGTTGGTCGTGACGACCAGCACCTCGGACTGCTGCCGGATCGCGCAGAGGGCGATGACGCTGTCAACCGGGTCAAGACGGATACCCCGCACACCGCCGCTCGTGCGGGAGGCGGCGCGAAGCTCCTGTACCTCGAATCGGATGGACTGGCCGCGCTCCGTGACGAGGAGCACCTGTTCGTTGCCGCCCACCAGCCGGGCGCCGATCAGCTCATCTCCTGGCTCCAGGTCCATCGCGATGAGGCCAAGGCTGCGCACGACGGCGAACTCGTCCAGGCTGGTCTTCTTGACCTCGCCGCGCTTGGTGGCCATGACCATGTAGTCACGGGCAACGAACTTGGGTACGCAGACGACGCCGGTGACGTCCTCCTGCTGATCAATGCCAATCAGATTACGCAGGTGATCGCCCTTGGCGGCGCGACCCACATCCGGCAAACCATACGCCTTGAGCTGGTAGACCTTGCCGCGATTGGTAAAGAAGAGCAGCGAATCGTGGGCATGGACGACGAGCAGGTGTGCCACATCGTCATCTTCGTGGGTGGTGATACCCTTGCTGCCGCGTCCGCCACGCCGTTGCGCTCGGTATGCGCTGGTGCCGATACGCTTGATGTAGCCGCCGGAGGTGAGTGTAACGACGACCTCATCGTTGGGAATGAGGTCTTCCTCGGTGAAGTCGGTCGCCTCCGTGTCGAGAATCTCGGAGCGGCGCGGGTCACCGTACTTCTCCTTCAGCTCGGCGAGGTCCTGCTTGATGAGGGCACGCACCTCCTCGACGCTGGAGAGGATCTGCTGGAGATGCGTGATCGTGTTCTTGACCTCGGCCAGCTCGTCCTGGATCTTCTTCCGCTCCAGCGCTGCCAACCGGCCCAGCTGCATATCGAGAACCGCCTTGGCCTGCTCCTCGCTCAGCTTGAAGCGGGTGCGCAGATTATTGGATGCGGTCTCGCGGTTCTGGGAGCGGCGAATGGTGTCAATGACGGCGTCGAGGTTGTCGAGGGCGATACTCAGGCCGTCCAGAATGTGCTTGCGTGCCTCGGCCTTAGCGAGATCGTACTTTGTACGCCGGGTAATGACCACTTCACGGTGGTGGATGTAGTGCGACAGAAACTGCTTCAGCGTCAGCACGCGCGGCTGCAAGTCCACCAGAGCGAGCATATTGGCGCCGAAGGTCGCCTGCATGGAGGTGTACTTGAAGAGCTGGTTGAGGACGCTGATATGGCGCGCGTCGCGGCGCAGGTCCACGACGACGCGCGTGCCCTGGCGGTCGGACTCGTCGCGCACATCGGTAATGCCGTCAATCTTCTTCTCGCGAGCGAGCTCGCTGATTTTGCGAACCAGGTCGGCTTTGTTGACCTGATAGGGCAGCTCGGTCACGATGATGCTGACCTTGCCGCGCTCGGTCTCTTCGGTGTGCGCTTTGGCGCGCACGACGATACGCCCGCGGCCCGTCGTGTAGGCGTTGCGGATGCCCTCGCGCCCCTGGATGATGCCGCCCGTCGGGAAGTCGGGGCCGCGAATAATGTGGGAAAGATCCTCGATGGTGGCGTCGGGATGATCAATCAGATGGGTGAGGCCGTCGCAGACTTCGCGCAGGTTGTGTGGCGGAATATTGGTTGCCATGCCCACAGCGATGCCAGCGGAGCCATTGAGCAAGAGGTTCGGCAGCCGCGCCGGGAGCACCAGTGGCTCTTCAGTATGGCCGTCATAGGTCGGTCCGAAGTCCACCGTGTCTTTGTCAATGTCGGCCAGCATCTCCGCGGCGATCACCGACATCTTCGTTTCCGTATACCGCATGGCTGCTGCTGGATCGTCATCAGGCGAGTTGTGGACGAATACGCCGTCCGCCAGTAGGAAGTTGTGATAGGTGTCTACCGTGATGTCGTAGACATCTTCCTGCTCGTCCAACCGTCGTACCGAAACGACGCGATGGTTGTAGTGCTCGGCATGCGGGTGCACGCGCGCGAGGAAGTCCATGCGCTCACTGTTTGTGGGCCGGTTATCGAAGCGGTTGAAATTCTTGCGATGGCGCACGAATGGGCCATTGAGCTTCGGCGCAATACCTCGCTCTGCATTGAAAGCGTCGGCTAGATGGTGAACAAACGCGTATTCACCTGTGCTGGGCTGCATGACACGCAAATACTCGTTCATACCCTCGCGGACAGATGCCCTATCAAAGTATCCCGGCATGAGGCTGTCGCCGGAAGCAAGATCCTGCGCATCCTTATAGGTACCGTCACGCAGCATGAAGGGGTGGTTCGGCGTGCAGTGTATCTCCGCGCCGTTATCCAGCGTGACCTCGACCAGCTCGGCGCTCTGCCGGGTGCAGCGCGCATGGCGGCCTTCGCCAACGACAACTTTGCCGTTGGCGTTCACTGAGTAGACATGGAACACTTCGTCTGGCGGCAATTGGGCAAGCTCTTTGAAGCTCTTTTCCGTGCCATCGAGTAGCTTGATTTTCGTGTCGCCTGTGAAGCAGCCCCAGTTGCCCTGCCCGAGTGCCAGCGGGTAGCGCATGTTCCACGGTTGAGTGAGGCGCACGAGCGTGTCATAAACAGCGGCATCGCCGTGGGGATGGTACTCTTTGAGGACCTCGCCGACGACACCCGCCGATTTACGGAACGAACGGTTTGCCTGAAGTCCCATCTGGTCCATCGCGTAGAGGATGCGGCGGTGGACGGGCTTGAGGCCATCCTGGACGCTGGGCAGCGCCCGGCTGACGATGACACTCATGGAGTAATCCAGATAGGCGCCGGTCATCTGCTCGACGATGCTTACCGGTCTGACGATACCAAGCTCCATGTTTGGGAAAATCCTCTCGCTAGTACCTAAAGAAGCGGGCTGGTGCCTGATGGGGTGTCTAAAGAGCCACAGGCGGGCACCTTCTTGCCGCCATGAAGTCTGTTTATACAGGCTGCCAATAGCTAAGTTGGTGGGACCACTAAAGTCATTCTGTGCGACAAATCGTGATGTGGAATGCGGCATCCACTTTCGCGCAATACCTCTCCATAGTATATCACATTTTGCGGCCTGAAGGCGCTTGATGCCTGGATTAGCGGCCTATATGGGCTAGGCTGGCTCCAACTGCTTCCGCGTAGGAGAGATGTCCGCGACACACCCCAACGGCGTGCCGCGTGAAGCAGCCAAATGCGATGCCCGCTCAGGAATTGATCTTCACCTGCGTCCATGAAGAGCCGTCATAATGAAGGATGATCGCGTAACGGGTGACCTGATCGCCCACCTCAGTATATGTGCCGGCTGCCCAGCCATCCTGGTTGGAGAGCATCGCTACACCAGCCATTCTGTTCACTCGCTGTGCGCTCTGGATGGACCACATTCCATCGGCATAGCGGAGAATGCCATTGTCGCCTACCGCCCATCCCTGGCTGCTCGAAACCATGTCTATGCCACGCAGCAGCCCGGTCAATCCTGTGGACGGCGTTGCGATTGGACTCCACGCGCCCCCCTGGTAATGCAAGATAGGCTGGCCCGTAAGCCATCCATCGGTAGACGATACCATCCATAGATGGGAGGGCGAAACGCGATCTGGAGGCAGCGGCATCTGGCTCCAGATCGCGTGATGAAAGTGTAGCAGCGCCACATGAGAGGTTTGGTCGAGACCTACCGCCCAGCCCTCGGATGGCGAGACCATGAAGGTATCTTCCAGACTCTCATACCGTTGAGGAAGAGCCACTTGCTGCCATGAAGTGCCGTCATAATGGAGGAGTAGCGCGTATGCCGGGGAGGCGTTTGATGCTCGGGTTGCTCCTACAGCCCACCCATCGGTCGCCGAGAGCATGAAGACACGGCTGAGAGATGCGTTCGGCACCTCGTACACCTTCTTCCAATTGTGGCCGTCAAAGTGGAGGAAGACGCCATCGCCGGCTGCCCAGCCATCGGAGGAGGAAACCATCGCGACGCTCACAAGCTCGTTTGTTACTGGATCGCTTGTGCGCTGCCATTGATGCCCGTCAAAGTGCAAGATGATCGTACCGACGGCCCATCCGTCAGAGGCCGAGACCATCGCGACGCTATCTAGTGTTCCCAGCTGCCCGGAGGAAACAGTACGAGAGCCGCAGGCGGCGAGCGTGATGGCGGGCGCCAGAGCGGCGATGGTCGCCAGGATGAGCGGCAGACGCACCTGTCTCATTGACAATTCCTTAACCTGGCTGAAGAGCGCATATGAACAGACAACGAAGGTGGATCAGCCCAAGTGAACCGATCCACTTATTTATTCGCAGCCTTCGGCGGCACGCTACGACTGGGCGATAGAGGTACCTGGCTCTATTGGCAACTGGCTAGGGATGTAAATATTCCCATCAATGCCAACAAAATAGAGGTGCCCATCACTCCCGTGCAGGCGCCACATGGGCATCGCCGCGTCAATCGCGACATCTACAGAGAAATGCGCGGGGGGGGCACATCGGGAACAACGACCGGGTAAGTAACGCATGGCGAATGCTCCCTTCTCTGCAAGTCAAACTTTACGGACCGGACACATCATCTACCCGGTAATACCGAGCAGTTGGATATCAAACGGGTGGCTACCGCGAGTTTCAGGGGGTGGTTTGGATATGGCTTCCTTTGACCACTATCCTTCTTCTGAGAAAGCTAGATACATCAACAAAGCCGGCAATCGTAGCTCGCATGCAAAGACTAACATTCCTGAGATGTCATTGTCAACGATGTGTTTCCTCTATTTTGGGAATAAGCGGAATGTTTACTGACCGTTGCATAGACGGCTAAAGTGATGCTACACCGGCGGCATGAGCAAGAAGCAGCCCCAACTCGACTGGCGCGAGGGACGGCGGCGACGCGCCTGGGAGCTGAAAGGGCAGGGCTGGAAGCAGCAGGACATCGCCGCCGCGCTCGGCGTGACGCCCGGCGCCGTCAGCCAGTGGCTCAAGCGAGCACGGGAAGCGGGCGTAGACGCACTGCGCCGCCATCCCGCGCCCGGACGCCAGTCGCGGCTCACCACCGAGCAGTTGGCCGGAGTACCGACACTCCTGGAGCGCGGGGCGGAGGCCTACGGCTTCCGCGGCCAGGTCTGGACCTGCAAGCGGGTGGCAGAAGTCATCCGGCGCACCTTTGGCGTCACCTACCATCCGGCGCATGTCAGCCGGCTGCTGCACGCTGTGGCGGACGGCGTGCAGCAGCCCCAGACGCGCGCCACGCAGCGCGACGAGGCCGCCATCCAGGCGTGGAGGCGAGAGCGCTGGCCGGCTCTGGGGAAAAAAGTGGCCGACGAAGGGCGCACCGTCGTCTGGGTAGACCAATCCGGGTTCTACTTGCTGCCACACTCCGTCCGCACCTGGGCGCCGACTGGCCGGACGCCGCTCCTGCGCCTGCCGCTGACCCGCGACCATCTCGCGGCGATCAGCGGCATCACCGCCGACGGGCGCCTGTTCATGCAGACCCAGGACCATGCCTACCGCTCGCCCGATGTCGTGCGCTTCCTGCGCCTGCTGCTGCGCAAGATCCAGGGCAAATTGCTCGTCATCTGGGATGGCTCACCCATCCACCGCGGCCAGCCCGTCAAGGATTTCCTGTGCCAGGGGGCCGCTAAACGCCTGCACCTGGAGCGGCTGCCGGGCTACGCTCCCGAGCTCAACCCCGACGAGGGCATCTGGAACTATCTCAAGCGCGTCGAGCTGGGCAACTGCTGCTGCCCTGACCTCGCCGCTCTGGCTCTCGCCTTGCGCCGTGCCAAGGAACGCCTGCGCCACAAACGCGTGGTCATCCTGGCGTGCTTCCGACAGGCCGGCTATCACGTTTAGCCGTTCCTGCAAATTGCAGTGGAACGGCTCTGGCTCGCACACCGTGCACGCCGTTCGCCAGAGCGCTGACACGCTATGCCATAGTGCGCTGTGCGAGCCAAGCACTACGCCGATCCGGCAGCACCGACGCCCCTAGAGATGGTCAGCGAAGGCGTGCACGGCGGCAGCAAAGGCTATAGGCTGCTCGAAGTATGTGACATGACCAGAGTCTGCCAACTCGACCAACTGTGCGCCCGGAATGCTTTCAGCCAGGATACCCGTAATGGTGCGCAGCGTCGGGTCGCTCTCGCTCCCACGCAGCATCAGACAAGGAACACGCACCTGCGCGAGGTCCGCGCGCGCGATCTGATACGGTGGCATCGCCAGATCCGCTAGGACCTCAGCGGCGTTGGCACGGTAGGGGACTTCGCGTCGTGCCTCGGGCAGCGCACGCCAGAGGCCTGGGCACATGATTTCGAAGAAGGCATCGACCGCAGCGCGTGGCCCACCACGAGCCACCGCAGCTTCCACCGCCGGCTTGATCTGTGCCACAAACGACTTGCCACCGTCAGGGGCGAGCGCTGACACCGGCGGCTCCGAGAGCACAGCACCCTTGATCAGGCGCGGATAGCGCCGCAGGACATCGAGCGCAACGCGTGCTCCGCCGCTGGACCCCACGAGGATACAGGGAGCGAGTCCGAGCTCCACGATGAGCTGCGCGGCATCGTCGGCATGCAGCTCCACCGTGCGTTGCCTGATCTGGCCAAGCGGGCTGCGTGAGTGGCCGCGCCGATCATACGCGACGCAGTGGAAATAGGGGGAAAGCCGCTGCATCTGGTCCGCCCAGACGCTGGCATCCCCGGCCATACCGTGAATGAAGAGCATGGGCTGGCCCTCGCCCGCCTCGTCGTAATAGAGCTGTGTCCCACTGACGTGGACCATGCCGCTGGTAGCGCTCGTAGCCATGGGCAACCTCCTGTGTGATCGGGTGTGATCGGGTGTGATCGGGCAAAATTGGGCGACCACGTGCCGACACCTCCAAGGGTACCCAGATCGCCCGTCGGCAGCATCGGGCGAATGCCCTATTGCTGGGGCACGTGAAGATCGTCATTCCGCAGACGGGTAGAGGTCGTCGAGCAGATCGTGCTGCAAGGCGAAGAGGGTCGCCGCGGCACGGGTGGAGACGCCAAGTTTGTTGTAGATGTGCTGGATGTGGTGGCCAACGGTCTTCTCAGCAATGATGAGGCGTTTGGCCATCTCGCGGTTCGAAAGGCCATGCGCGAGCAGTCGCAAGACCTCTACCTCGCGATCACTCAACCCCGCTGGCCACATACGCCGCCCCGTGGACACGCGATGCCCGGACGCGGCCAGCACTGCCTGGACTACTTGAGGATCGAGACGGCCGGTACGCGCTTCGACCATGAGCTGCTCTGCGCTGGCTTCAGGTGTGTAGGCAGGACGGTGAGGTCGCCGCTCCGTCAGCGCCTGGTAGACATCGGCCGCCGCGAGGATCCGCGCGGGCAGCGGGAGCATGGCCAGCGGAATCCCTCGATAGTAGCCGGAACCATCCAGGCGCTCGTGATGGAGTGCGGCGATGGTGGCCAGGTGTGCCAGAGCAGGCGGCCTGGCGAGCATGCGCTCCGTATAGTAGGGGTGCAGCCGCACGCGCTCCCATTCGCTTGCAGTAAGTGGTCCTGCCTTGTCCCAGATGCCCGTCGAGACGCCCACGCGCCCGAGGTCGTGCAGGTAGCCTGCCTGCCGCACCGCATCTACCTCCGCCTCACCGAGACCAAGGCGCTCGGCTGCCTCTGCCGCGAGCCGCGCAACCCCACTGGAATGGCCGGCTGTGTAGTCCGACTTGAGATCGACGAAGTCCGCGACGGCGCGCAGCGCGGACTCACGTGCGGCGGATGTGAGCACCGGGCGGGGACCCGGTTCTGCTGCCAGTACCGCCTCCCAGGCCGTCGGTGTCTCAATCACCTGAAAGATGGAAGCCGCTCGCTGGCAAAAGGCCGCGGCGATGGCAGGATCGTAGAGGGCGCCCGACCGCTGGCGCACGACAGCTGTCGCACCGTCCATCCCATCGAGGCGGTAGAACAATGCGGCGTCGCGGACGAGTGTCACGATGCGTGCCGGGCGCAGGATCGCTTCGCCGCGCACGCGCCCGGGTGAGCCTTTGCCGTCCCAGCGCTCAAAGACCTGGGTGATACCGCGTGCGACCGTCTCGCGCATCCCCAACCGGCGTGCCAGCCGCTCCGCTACCTCGCAATGCGCCGTGATAATCTCATTGCGCTCGCCTGGCCCTGCTGCCAGCGCGGCCGCAATCATTTGGGCGCGCCGCAGGGCTGGCTGACCCTGACCGACATGGCGTACCAGAAGATTGAGTACATCCGCAGGCTGTGCGGTGTCCATCAAGGAGATCTGGGCATTGGCGAGCAGCTCATCGCCGAAACGCGCCGCGACGCGGTGGGCGTCCGCGACACAGCCGAGAGCCCGCAGCAGTGCCACGTAGTAGGTGTCGGCGCGCTCGTGCTCGTCCAGGCCAAGCGTGCCGGCCAGCTCGACGGAGAGCAGGCAGACGTGCAGGGCATGCTCCAGCGGTTGACCGGTGCCCAGGTCGGTCGCGAGCGAGAGCGCGGCAGCAAGCTCCGCCAAGCGCAGCGGAGCGGAAACCGATGTTGCAGGCATGACAGCTCCTCGTTCCGTATGCTCCCGCTGATGGTGGCATGGTGGCATGGTGACAGGGAGTACGCTGTTCCATATGCACAAGATTAGACGCAGCACAGTCCGCATAGCCACAGGCGGACACCACTCGTCGCTACAAGTATCCAGTGCATCCACCTCGCCGAAACGCCTAGAACACAACGGCCGTGATGCTGCCCAGTCCGCGGTGCTTTCACGCGCCATCGAGTGTGCCAGAGAACCAGATACCAATGGCACGGCACGTGACACCCATCCGGCGTGGCGCGACGTGGTGGACGTTTAGAGGTCAATGCAGGGATCAGTAGGTCAGGGTGGACGCAAGTATGGACATTTAACGCAAGCGGGCGCGGAAGTAGAAATGGTCGCATGAGGAAGACGCGACCGCCGCCTGCCTGCCGCGCTCCTCCCTAGCCGTAGGGGCGCTTCCTGCCGCCCCCGCCCACCTTGTGTCCGTCTGTAGGGGCGCTGCCTGCTGCGCCCTCTCGACGCCCGCCTCCCTAGACGTGAATCTACACCTGAACCGTGGGATGCTCCGCGCCGCGTTCCGGCGCCACCAGGACCGGCGCACCGCCGCGCGCCACCGCCGCCCGTGTGAAGCCGAGCGAGTCACGCCACAGCCACCCGGCAAACCCCGCGACCAGCACACACGGCAGGCCGCAGATGATGAACGCCAGCGGCACCCCGCCAGCCGTCGCCACAATGCTAACGATCAGACTCCCAATCGGCGTCGTGCCGATGAAAACCATCGAATAGACGGCCATCACCCGCCCGCGCAGCTCCACAGGACTCGAAAGCTGCACGCGCGTGTTTGCCGACGCGGAGAACATGCTCGTGGCCACGCCAGTGAAAGCGATCAGCAAAAGCGTGACCGGAACGGACCGCGAGAAGGCGGTTGCCATTTCGAGCACGCCGAAGCCCCCCGCCGCGCCGACGAGCATGCGATTCGTCGGTTTGCCGCCTCGCCTCGCCAGCAGCAACGCGCCGATCAGCGCCCCCGCGCCCAGCGCGGAGGTCAGCAGGCCGAAGACCGCCGAGCCCGCATGCAAAACATTCGTGGCTTCAACCGGCAGCAGCACATTGAAGTTGAACCCCATCATGCCGACCACCGTGACGATCATAAACGTGATGAGCACGGTACGCTTCGACAGCACAAAGCGGGCGCCATCGCCCAGCGCGCGAATGCGCGCCATGCCGTGCTGGATGGTATGCTCCGGCATCGGCACAAGCTCGGCGGGTCGCATCATCAAGAGCCCCGCGATAACGGCGATATAGCTAACGGCGTTGAGCAGAAAGAGCAGCGGCATCCCAAAGATTGCAATCATAGCGCCCGCCAGCCCCGGCCCCACGATCCGCGAGGCATTGAACTGCGCGGAGTTCAGCGAGATGGCGTTCAGCAGATACTCATTCGACACCATCTCGCTGACGAACGCCTGCCGCGTCGGCATATCCACCGCGTTGACAATCCCCAGCAGCAGCGCGAGGACGTAGACCTCCCAGAGCTGGGCGATATTGAGCAGGGTCAGCGTCCACAGCGCCATGGCAAGCACCCCCGCCGACGCCTGCGTGCCCATCAGCACCCTCCGGCGCGGCCAGCGGTCCGCGATAGCGCCGCCGAACGGAATGAGCATCGGACCGAACTGGAGCGCGCTGACGATGCCCAGCGGCATGGGGTTATTGTTCGATAGCGTGAGGACGAGCCACTGCTGCGCCGTTCCCTGCATAAAGGTGCCCGTCACGGAAACGAGCTGGCCCGTCCAGAAGAGCCGGTAGTTGCGGAACCGCAGCGCGGAGAAGATACCCATCTTCCTGGCGCGCTCGTCCATGCCCCCGCGCGCGGTCGTTCCCCCGGTAGCTACCGGTTGACTTCCCACCACGCTCAGATCTCTTCCAGACCGCACTATTCCCACTCCCATCATGGTCAGGCTTGCTTAAGCAGATTATACCTAAGTATACTACAGATTAACGTTTACGTCAATGTTTGCAGGCGTCCGTGTATGATGTACATCATACACGGACGCCTGCAAAAAAGCCTCTGTACAAACGTACAGAGGCTTCGCGTCGAGTCCACAATCGCCGGCGCTAGCCGACGGTGTAGTGGCTCTTGTGGTAGAAGGTCATGCCATGTCCCATGACCTTCACGGGGAAAAGCTCCTTGAGGTTGATCGGCTCGCCACACTTCGCGCAAATGCGCCCCGTCAGATGGTCCCGATCATCGCGCTGCGCCAGCGAGGCACGCGCCGTCTTCGAAAGCTCGCCCTTCTTTGCCATTATGATTTCACTCCATTCATGCCAGTCATGCCAGTCATGCCAAATGTCGTCGTCTCAGTATCGCGGCCTGTCGCTTCGCTAATGGCGCGGACGCACACCACAGTATACCACATCTGGCCGCTACAGCACCTTACGCAAAAAACTCTGCGTCCGCTCCTGCTGCGGCGCCGAGAAGATCTGCGCCGGCTGACCCTCCTCCACGATCACACCGCCATCCATGAAAATCACCCGGTCCGCGACCTCACGCGCGAAGCCCATCTCATGCGTGACGACCACCATCGTCATGCCTTCCTCCGCAAGCTGCCGCATCACCTTCAGCACCTCACCCACCAGCTCTGGGTCCAGCGCCGACGTGGCCTCATCGAACAGCATCAGCTTCGGATCCATCGCCAGCGCCCGCGCGATCGCCACGCGCTGCTGCTGCCCGCCGGAGAGCCGCGCTGGATACGCGTCAGCCTTATACTCCAGCCCCACCTTCTTCAGCAGCGCCCGCGCCTTCCCCTCCATCTGATCGCTCGCTATGCCTTTCACCTGACACGGCGCCTCCATGATATTCTGCAGCGCGGTCATGTGCGGAAAAAGATTGAACCGCTGGAAGACCATGCCAATCTCAGCGCGCAGTTGCGCGATATTCTTCTCGCTGTCCTCCACGATACGCCCATCCGGCAGCTCGCGGTAGCCGATCAGATGGCCCTCCACGTAGATGCGCCCGCTGTTGATCTTCTCCAGATGATTGATGCAGCGCAGAAACGTGGTCTTTCCCGACCCGCTCGGCCCGATGATGCACACCACCTCGCCTTTGCGCACCCGCATCGAGACGCCGCGCAGCACCTCATTGTGGTGAAACGATTTATGCACATCGCGCGCGTCTACCATCGGCACCGCTCCATTGGATAGCGCATACGCGGCGGCCTGTTGATTGGGGATGTTGTTAGCCATGCCCATGATACGTCTCCTCTCGCTCTCCTGCTCGCCTCTACCGCCGCTCGCCCAGACCCGGCGCCCCCGCCTCCGTCGGAATGCCGGCGGGCGCGGGCACGGGCGCTCCCAAACCAAACCCAATATAGCGCCGCCACCAGGAGCGCTCGTTTGGCATTCCTGGCTCCCGCGTCGAAGCATTGAATCGGCGCTCGATCATCGCCTGCACGAAGCTCCAGATGGTCGTCAGCACAAGATACCAGATGACGGCGACTGTATACAGCTCCAATGGCGCGCCAAGAGCGAACGAGTGTGAATATGCCGCGAAGAGCAGCTCGGAAGCGCCGATGGTATACGCCAGCGAGGAGCTTTTCAGCATACTATTGAACTCGTTGCCCAGCGGCGGAATGATCACCCGCATCGCCTGCGGCAGCACGATGCGCCGCATCGCCCGCCCATACGTCATGCCCAGCGACCTCGCCGCCTCCAGTTGGCCAATATCAATCGAATCAATGCCCGCGCGCACAATCTCGGACATATACGCGCCCTCGTTGAAGGCCAGCGCGACGGCGGCGGCGATAAATGCATCAAATGGAATATCAATCGTGAAACCGAGATGGCGGAAAAAGTGCGTATTGATCAGCGGGCGGGCCAGGCCGACATACGGCATGAACGCATACAGAAAAAGGATCTGCACGAGCAGCGGCGTGCCACGAAAAAACCAGATATAGGCGTTGGCGAAAGTTCGCAGCGCGCCCGTCCGCGAGCGCCGCAGAAAGTACAGCCCCAGCCCGATCAGCGAGCCAATAACCTGCCCCATCAAGGAGAGGATGACGGTAATCAGCACACCCTGCAAAATATCGGGTGAAAATAAGAATCCCCAAACGTAATCCCAGTTGAAACTCCCGCGCAGCGTGAATATTTGCTGCAGGAATTGCAGGATCGGGTTCATATGGTTCCCCTATCGTGAGCCGGCGTCATTCCCGGCTGGCACCCCGCTGTGCCACCCTCACACGGACGCCGTAGGGCGACGTCACCTGCGCGGAACGGTCGAGGCAATCACCCTCGACCGTTCCGCACGGTGGTGTTAGCGTATCCGATAGACTCGCGTTATGGCAAGTGCGAATCCAGCCTACAGCGGCGGATACGCCAGCGACTGCTGGCCCCATGCCTTGAGGATGGTCAGATACGTGCCGTCTGTGCGCATCGCTTGCAGCGCAGACGTGATCGCGCTCTCCAGCGCGGCATTATCTTTGCGCATGACAATACCCTCAGGCGATGGCTGCACGGTGATGCCGGCGTCAATCAGCTTGCCCGGATGCAGCGACGCATAGTAATCCGTCACCGGCTGGTCCTGATAGCTGGCGTCGGCGCGACCATTGAGCACCTGATCCACCACGATGCCCTGGTCATCGTTCGAGACGATGGTGATCAGCTTGTTCGCCGTCTTGCAGACCGGCGCCTGCCCGCTGTTGTTGTTGCCGCCGTTGGCGTCCTGGACTTCCTGCTGCTCCACTGTCCCGTTCTGCACAGCGATTATCTTGCCGCACATGTCGTTGATGGACTTGATGTTGGCAGGGTTGGCCGTCAACGTCAGAATCGACTCACCAGCGGTGAAGTACGGAATCATGTCCACTTTCTTCAAACGGTCCGTGTTGATCGTGAAGGAGGAGATGGACATGTCGTAGCGCTGCTGGCCCAGCGGCGCACCGGAGATGTCAGGGATGATATTGCCAAACGTGGCCTTCTGAATGTTCGGATTGAGGCAGAGCCGCCTGGCGAACTCGCGCGCCAGGTCCATGTCATACCCGATGAACTTGCTGGGATCCTTGGCATCAGGGAATTCAGCGGGCGCGTACGTCGTATCGCTCGCGATGGTCAGCTGACCAGCGTTGACCAGATGCCACGTTGCCACAACGCTGGCCGCCGGGCAAGTCACTGGCACGACCGTTGGCGTGGCCGACGAGGGCGTAGGCTTGCCGCCGCCGCCGATAGCGGTCGTGGCGCCACATGCCGAGAGCAGCATCGCGAGCAGCGCCGAGAAGCCACATGCGAGTGCGAGGATACGGGTTCGAGATGGGCTCCATGAGATCATGTCTTCGTCTCCCTAACAACGATTCGGGGACTATTCAAGGGCTTTCCAGGGACTTTCCAGGGACCGAAACCAAGGCTGAGGAAACGTCCACAGCGAGCAATAGTCGCTGCCTTGTGCTGCCAGTCTACCAGAGGTACGCAAGAGATGAAAGAAATATCACATTGGAGCAAGTAGCAGCAAGGCGCTATACTATGGATTACCGAGTAACACCGAGCGAGATGCGCGAAGTCGCGCGGAGCATGTCACCATGGCACGATTCGACGCTGTGCGCGATGTAGATTTCCTCATCATCGGCGCAGGCGTGGCCGGTGCGACCGCCGCCGAGGAAATCCGCAGCCGCGATGCGCGTGGCAGCATCGTGCTCGTCAATAACGAGGTGGAGTATCCCTACCACCGGCCGCCGCTCTCCAAGGAATTCTTGCGCGGTGAGATCGCCACCGAAGGCGAATACGGCGCCGGCGGTGTCCGCGTACGGCAACCCGAATGGTATCGCGAGCGCCACATCGAAGTGCTGCGTGGCGTCGCGGCGGCGGACCTGGACACCCCATCACATATGGTGCTGCTCGTGAACGGGCAGACGCTGCGCTACCGCCGCCTCCTGCTGGCGACGGGTGGCGTCCCGCAGCGCCCCGCCGTGCCAGGCGCGGACCTCCGCGGCGTCTACTCCTTGCGCACGCTGGAAGACGCCGACGCGATCCGCGCCGAGCTGCTCACACCCAACCGGCGCGCGGTCATCATTGGCGCACGCTTCATCGGATTGGAAACCGCCGCGAGCGCCATACAAAAGGCCGCCCACGTCACCGTCGTGGACAACCGCGCCCGCGTCTGGCCCGACCTGCTATCGCCGGCGCTCTCCGAATATATTTTGAGCCTCTTCACGTCGCGCGGCGCGCGCCTCCGCTATGGCTACGCGCCCACAGCGATTCTCCCCGGCGCCCACGGCCGCGTCGCCGCCGTGCGCATCGCATCGGTGCGCGGCAACGCACCCTACGAGGATATCCCCTGCGACTTCGTCATCTTAGGGCTGGGAATCGCGCTCAATACACAGCTCGCGGAATCCGCTGAGATACGCACCGAGCCGGGGCGCGGCATCCTCGTCAACGAACAATTGGAGACGAGCGCGGCGGACGTATTCGCCGCTGGTGACGTCATCACCTATCCCGATTCGATGTCGGGCTGGATGCACTTCGAGCACTGGGACCATGCCATCGCCTCCGCGAAAACCGCGGCGCGCAACATGGTGGGCGCCCACGAAGAATACACCCACGTTCCCTACTTCTTCTCCGACCTCTTCGACCTCTCCATCAACATGGTCGGCTATCCGCTGTCGTCGCCAACCGTGGACCTCGTCATACGTGGCAACCCCGCCGCGCACCACTTTACCGCGCTCTATCTGGATCGTGGCCGCCTGCGCGCGGCCCTGACTGTGAACGACGATGCCCATCTCGATCTGCTGCGAAACCTGATCGCCACCCAGGCGCCATTGATGGTAGACACGCGAGCGCTGGCCCATCCAGGATTCGATCTGGCCGCGTTGCAGTCTCGACTACACGCGGAACGGTAGCGCGCCGAGAAAAAAAATAACAGACGAAACGCACAAGAAACGGCTGTGGGCCGAGGAAGACTCACCTTCCATGCCAGCGCCGCAATGAAGTGGGAACAGAGGAAGCCGGCGCTCGCATGCGGCGTGTCGGCGGAATCCGCCCGCGCCGCTCAGATGCCCACAGCCGCGATAATGAAGAGACAGCGTACGAATACTCGCGCTACGAAAACGCTCTACGCGGGCCATTCTCCGAGATCTGACGAGTACAGCGAGCGTCTGGCGCAACAGGTGGGGGCCATGCGGCGCGGCGCATTGACTCGTCTGCTCTGTGTGACGCGCAAGCTCCGTGCCAGTAACCCCTACGGCATCCCACCTTCAGGCCAGCATATTCGTACCAGTGGCCGGCACAATCAGGCGTGGGAAGCTGGTGAAGACAGCATTCCAGCCAGCCAGCGGATCCCAAAACTCATGGCCGCGTTTGACCGTTCCTGCCCGGCTCTGACCGTCGCGCCGCCCCCCTCCTCGATGCTACACTTCTCCATGCATCGCGCCCACCCTTCCATCGTAGGGGCGTCCGGTGGACGCCCGCCGCCGCCCGCTCGCCGCCGTGGACGCCGTAGGGGCGCTGCCTGCTGCGCCCGCATCCACAATGCATCGTGGAATCGCCAAACCACTCGCGCCCTTCCATCCGTAGGAGCGTCCGGTGGACGCCCGTCGCCGTCCGCCCGTCCTCCGCGCGATCCGGACCATCATCCGGCCGCCACATCCCCGAAAGGAGCCACCTCCATGTCCGCCGCCGCCATCACCCCACCCCCCACCACCCTTCCCATGCGCGCCTTCTCCCTCTTCTGCCAGGGCCTGCGCTCCCCCGCCATCGCCACCACCCTTGGCGTCCCCGAGCGCACCGTCCGCGCCTGGATCGCCGGCGTCCGCCAGGACATCGCCGCCGACGAGCGCACCCGCCTTGCCGACGAATTCGTCCGCGCCCTCGAACACCTCCACCAGCTCTCCGCCGCCGCCTGGGACGCCTTCGAGCGGGACCAGCAGCTCCCCCGCCCCAGCTACACCAACCCCACCGCCGAGCCTACACCAACCCCACCGCCAGCGTCCACCACTTCCACCACGGGACGTCACGGCCCCCGCTACCTGCGCCTCGCCCTCGACGCCCAGCGCCAGATCGTCCGCCTGCTGAGTCTCAGCGATCATCCCGACCTGCTCGCCGCCCCCACCTCGGACCCCACCTCGGACCTCCCCGCAGACCTCACCCCGGACCTCACCCGCACACCGCCCACCCCACAAACGCGATTTCCGGCAGAATCGGCAATGCCCTTCGCTTCCATCCCTCATCTCGATTCCGAGATTCCGGCAGAATCGGCAATGCCTCTCGCTTCTATCTCTCGTCCCGATTCCGAGATTCCGGCAGAATCGGCAAAACCCTCCACCGCTCCCTCTGCCAATGCCCCCCTCGTCCCGCACGGAGGCGCACGCGGCAGAGCGAGCGACGTTCCAGGCGCGGCGCGGGCGCAGCGCGCGGCGGTGGGGCTGGGGGTGCGGTTCCCTCCCGCTCGCGGCAAGGCCGGCGGCAACGTATCCAGCGGCCGCGCGCCCAGACGCATGCGCCACCGCTAGCCCGCGCCTCACTCCTCCGGCAGCAGGCTCAACAGGCTGTGGAGCATTCGCCCCGTAGCGCCCCAGATACGGTACGCCCCATAGTCATAAAAGTGGATAAGATGTTCCGCGCCGCCCCGACGCCAGATTTCCCGGTGATAGATCGCGGCATCGTCGAGACCGGCCAGCGGCGCCTGGATGATTTCAGCCACCTCCGAAGGGTTCGGCCTCAGTGCCGGCAAGCCCTCACCCATCCAGCCAGCATACGGCACAACAAGAAAGTTGCTCACAGAGGTAAAAACGCTCGGCAGCGCGCCCAAAATCTCCACGCGCCCCGCATCTAATCCCAGCTCCTCCATCGTCTCTCGCAGCGCCGTTTGTCGCAGGCTCACATCCGTCGCATCGCGTGAGCCGCCAGGAAACGAGATTTCCCCGCGATGGCTCGAAAGCGCGAGTGAGCGCTGCGTAAAGAGCAGATATGGGCGTCCATCCAGCGCATAGATCGGCGCGAGCACGGCGGCGGCCTTCGCGGCGGCGGCCGGACCCGTCGTCGGCTGCGGCTCAACATGCTGCGGCAGCGACCGGCGCAGGTACTCGACAAGCGCCGCGGCGTCGCCGAGCAAATAGGCGCGCCGGCCCGCGGACCTCGATTCAACCTCCAAAGGACCGGAGCCTTGTCGCGCCACTGCACCTCACCTACACTCGCACATTCTGACAATCTGTTCACAATAGGAGAATTCGGGCCCCAAATGGAGAGTGCTCCTTGCGCCTCACCTCGCCCTTTGGTATAATAGGCGCTGAAGTGGGGGCATGCAACGCGGCTCGCGTGGGACGCGAGCGTTGGAATCTCCAAATGTAGCCGAGAGCTATACGCTGGCTCGGCGCATTGGCGTTCCAGCGCGGGCGGACTGGCAGCAGCAGACAATCACGCACAGACACAGCACAGATGAGTCGCCGCATTCGGTTTCATCATCCGGAACGGAATGCTAGAGCGCGAACCAGAACAACGCAGGACACTTGAACGGCACGCTTCCCGCGCCAGCCACCGCGCGGAATTCCCAGAGCGTAGCTGGACGCTGAATTCGTCTCTCCCGGCCCGCGAATCCATCCCTCCCCTTCACCTTGCCGCGCCACAACGCCCATCTATCCAGCGGACGCCTTCCCGTTAGGCTCGCCCCACCCGCAACGGCGGCCACCTCTGGATTCAGCGCGACGCGTAGCGGCATGCCCCCAACCAGGGGAGCCAGCCCCCATGCCGATGGTGCAGGGGAACCCGCTGTCCCAAAAGGCCGTTTGGCCCCGCCGGTGACAGCCACAACGTCCCCAACGTGCGCGAGCACGCCAAAGACGCGAGTAAAAGCAGTAGGTCAGGGATCATGAGTAGTGTAGACGAAGAGTTCACTGGACAGAGCAGCCAGGGGCACGATGGGCAGGAATCTGCCGTTGACTTGAACGATGTCAACGACATGCCCGACATGAGCGAGATGCAGCGCTTGCTGGAGGAGCAAGAAGCGCAGTTCAAGAGCATCAAGCGCGGCGATGTCGTCGAAGGCCAGATCGTGCGCATGGATCAGGATGAGATCCTGGTAGACATCGGCCTCAAGAGCGAGGGGGTGCTCTCGACCAAGGAGCTGCCCAACCAGGGCTACGGGTCGCTCGCGGAGCTCAAGATGGGCGACAACGTGCTCGTCTACGTCATGCAGCCCGAAACCCCCGAAGGACACGCCATCGTCTCCATCAAACGCGCCCGCCTGGAGCGCCAGTGGCGCGTCGCACAGGAGCAGTACGAGCGCGGCGATCTCCTCGAAGCCGAGGTCATTGACCACAACAAAGGCGGCCTGATCGTCAATCTCGAAGGCATTCGCGGCTTCGTGCCCATCAGCCAGATCCTCAACCTCAAGCGCGAAGACACCGCCGACAACCAGGAAACCCAGAACAAGCTGCAAAGCATGGTCGGCCGCAAGCTCCAGCTCAAGATCATCGAGATCAACCGCAACCGCAACCGCCTGATCCTCTCCGAGCGTCTCGCCGTTCAGGAGTGGCGCGCGAAGCGGCGCGAAGAGCTCCTCAACGAGTTGCAGGTCGGCGAAGTCCGCAAGGGCATCGTCAGCAACCTCTCCAACTTCGGCGCCTTCGTGGATCTGGGCGGCGCCGATGGCCTCGTCCACATCAGCCAGCTCGCCTGGAGCCGCGTCAACCATCCCAGCGAAGTCCTCAAAGTTGGCCAGGAGGTCGAGGTTCAGGTGCTCTCGGTGGACAAGGAGAAGAAAAAGATCGCCCTCTCCATCAAGCGCGCCGAGGTGGACCCCTGGACCACCGTAGAAGCCCGCTATCAGGTGGGCCAGCTCGTCCACGGCACCATCACCAAGATCGCGCCATTCGGCGCCTTCGCCCGCATCGAGGACGGCGTGGAAGGGCTGATCCACCTCTCCGAGCTGCCTGCCGGTCAGCAAGACCCCAAGGCCGTGCTCAAAGAGGGCCAGGACGTCACGGTGCGCATCCTGCGCATTGACGCCGAGCGCCGCCGCCTTGGTCTCTCCATCCGTCAGGTGGACGAAATAGCCCCCGCCGCTGAAGAGGCCCCCCAGGCCACGGAGCATGAAGCGACAGCATCGCATCCGAGCGCCGAGGCGCCCGCTGAGGGCGCGGCGGACGTTTCCGCCCCGTCCCAACCGGAGCAGCCCGCCGGTCGCCCAGAGCAGCCGTCGCGTGGCCGCCCGCGCCCACAGCCGGAGGAAGCGCCGATGACGGCGATGGCCGCCGCGTTCCAGGCCGCTCATGCGGCCAACCAGGATCGCCCGCAGCCAGAAGCCACGGCCTCCACTCCCACTGCGACCGCTCCGGTTGAGGCACCAGCCGAAACCCCGCCTGCCCCAGCCCCGGCTGAGGCCGCTCCGGCTCCGGTTGAAGCTCCAGCTCAGGACACGGCTGAGGCCGTTTCCGCCCCAGTCGAAGCTCCAGCTGCCGCGACACCAGCGGAAGCTGCCCCGGCTGAGGCCGCCCCAACCCCGCCAGAAGCCGCCGCCACGCCGCCTGCGGAAGCTGCGGAAGCTGCGGAAGCTCCGGTTGAGGCCGCCCCAACCCCGGCGCCCGACGTGCCGGAGGCCGAGCAGACCGCCGCCGCCAACGGCGCTGCTGACGCCACCACCGCCGCCCAGGCAGTCGAAGCGCCAGTCACCGGGCCGGCGGCGAAAACCAAGCGTTCCGCCCCTGCCGAGACTCCCGCGGCGGAAGGCGAAACCTCCGCGCCAACCGAGGCATAGCGCACCACGGCACGCGCTATTCCCCAAGAAGGCTGCCAGTGCGAGTATGCGCTGGCAGCCTTCGCGCGCCCGCCGCCCACCACACCCATCCCCGCCCAGGATGTTGTAGGGGCGCTGCCTGCTGCGCCCGTCCCCGCCGCCTGCCGCCGCCCACTGCCTGCTGCGCCCGCTCGCCACCGCCATGTAGGGGCGCTGCCTGCTGCGCCCGCTCGCCACCCGTTGTAGGGGCGCTGCCTGCTGCGCCCGTCGCCGAACGTGGTAAGTAGCTATCTTGTCGCCACCTGTTGCGCATCGCCTGAGGATGTAGGACAATGGCGCACGGCACATCTCGCATCGGCATGCTGGCGCCGGACACATGGCATACTGGCATAGTGCCGGTTCCCGACGCGACACGGAGCCACGCCGCTCCGTCGTAGCATGTTAGTGGACGGCGCGCGTCAGCCTTTCAGTGCCGCCGCGACCACCCCATGCGCGCTCGAACACCCAACAGCGCCACATCCGTGCTACGCATTCATGCCGCTGCTCGCGAATGGCGGCCTTCATACCTACGGAACACCACGTATGACCATACGCTCCGAAGAGGCGCCGGAAGCCGCACCACCTGGGGATGCGTCGCCTCGCGCCTCGCTCCGTAGCCTGCTCGCGGACCCGCGTTCGTGGGCGCTCATCGAAACGGCGCTCATCGCGCTGGGGCTGGCCGCCCTGCTTGAGCTCCTGACATATCAGTTTCATGGCGACGGCCAGGACCGCTACACCGAGCTGATCCAGCTCATAGATTTTCACCGCCTCTCACCAGGAAAGTACTCGCTGATCGGGCCGATCTTCGCGGTGCCCCTCTACCGGCTCGGCAGGCTCTTCGGCAGCGACGCCGATTGGGCGCTGCATTACGATTGGGCGCTGTTTGCCATCGGCATCGTCGGCGCCTGGTTCGCGCTGCGCAACCGCATGGACCGCAAGCTCCTGCGCACATTCTTCCTCTTGCTGATCGCCGCCTCGATGTTCCCCTTCCACCTCACCTCCTTTTATGGTGAGGTCTTCACCGTGCTCGGCGTGGGCCTGGGACTCCTCTTTGACGAGTGTGGCCTGCGCCGCACCGGCTGGATCCTGATCATCCTTGGCGCGGCAAACACCCCCGCCACCCTTCCCGCGCTGGCCCTCATCGTGGGCAAGCGCATCCTGGAGCTGCGCAGCCTGCGTCCCGTCCTCGTGTTCGTAGCGGCGGTCGCGCTCACTGGCGCGGAAAACTGGCTCCGGCGCGGCGGTCCACTCAACGGCGGCTACGGCCAGGACCCCGGCTTTACCACACCAATTCTGCTCGGCCTACTCGCCATTCTCTTCTCCTTCGGCAAAGGGCTGATCTTCTATCTGCCCGGCGCGTTCTTGCCGGTTCGGCGGGTGCTCCTGGAGGGGAGTGTCAAACGTGGGCGCGAGCTATACGCCGCTCACACATCATGGCTGCTCTTCGGGGCCGGGCTGGTCGTAATCTATGCGCCGTGGTGGGCCTGGTACGGAGGATGGTACTGGGGACCGCGCTTCTTCCTGATCCTCTCGCTGCCCGCGGCATTCGCGCTGGCCGTGCGGTTGCGACATCCCTCCGCGTCCATCAAGAGCAATCTGCTGACGTTCTTCGTGCTGGCGCTCTCGGTCTGGATAGACATAGACGGCGCGGTCTTCGGCCAGCAGACACTATCGCCCATCTGCCAGGCGAACAACTACGCCCATGAGTTCTATTGCCACTACCTCCCACAATACAGTGCGCTGTGGCGGCCGTTCTTCGTCGCGGAGCCGCTGTCACACCGAAACGAGCTCTACATCGCATATGCCGTGCTGGTCTTCCTCTACCTGGCGATCCCGCTGGCGCGGGTCATCGTCCGGCAGATCGGCGAATCCTCGCCCTGGCACAGCGCGGTTGCCGGTCTCCATCGCGGTTTCAGCCTGTAAAAGCGCCCCGTCTCACCACATCGAGCTTCCGCCCGCTGTAGGGGCGCTGCCTGCTGCGCCTGTCCTCGCTGCCTGCTGCGCCCGGCCCCGGCCCGGCGGCATCTTACCGCCACCGACACCTACGGCAAATACGTTTCGACGCTGAAAGTGCTCCCCTGCGGATTGCCGCTGTCTGCGACGGTCAGCCAGAGGGCGCCGGAGTTGGTGGTGGGATCAGGCAGCGTCTGAAGCTGCGCGATGCCGTAGAGCGACAGTTGCGACAGCTTCTTCCAGGCCGCCGCGCCCGGCTGCCACACCTCGAACGTATAGGTCGCCGGTGCAGTGGGGCCTGCCTGTGGGTCTACGTTGATGAACGGAACGACTACGTTGCCATCACCGAGAACCGTCATAGAACCGGAGCCAACAACGCTCGCCGGAACACCCTGCGCAGGGGTCTGCTGCCAGGTCTGGCCGCCGTTGGTGCTGGCGAAGAAATCCGTCGCCAGCGCCGCTGTGTTGGCGGCGTGCGTGTGCAATAACGTTGCCGTCTGCGCATAGAGCCTCGGCTGCGCGCCACCCGTGGCCGCAATCCCAAAGATAAACCGATCAGGTGGCAGCGTCACCTGATGCCAGTGTCCACCCCCATCGTCGCTGCGCCAGAGCGAGGGCGCGGTAGCGCCGTCTATGCTACAGCCATTGGCGTTGGCGACCGCGAAGAGGGTCGAGCCGATGGGAACGGCGGCGAGGTCGCAGATATCCAGTCCCGCCGACGTGAGTTGCGCGCTCGCGTCCTGCCAGGTGACGCCGCCGTCGCTGCTCATCGCGACATGCCCGCCACTGTTTGACATGGCGAGGGGGCCGTCGGTCGTGAGCGTATAGAGGCGGGGGTCATGGATCTGGTCACCCTGCTCCAGAGGCGCCGCGCTGTACTGGCCATAAGGGCCGGAGAAGCCCGAATCCGCGTTGACGGTACCGAGCATGAACGCGAAGGAGAGCTTCACCAATTTCCACGTCTGGCCGCCATCCACGCTGACATTCTGGACCTGGCACGGAACGCTGCCGCCGTAGAGGATGTTGTCGCTGTAGAGGGCGCTGCTGCCGCCATACGCGACATTGCCGCCGGTGGAGGCGAACGGAGGCGGAACGGGGCAATTGACCGCGCCGCTAGGGTTCGTCAGGTTCGCGGTGGTCCAGACTGTATTTGGGCTCAGCGGACTGACGAAGAGATCCATCCATTGCGGCGTGTCACCGGCGGGGAAATCAGCCGGGTTGGGCAGATTCGTCCAGCTCGCGCCGTCGTTGGAGCTGCGGCGAATAACACCGTTCGCGACTTCATAGACAACGCTCGGATTGCTGACAGAAATGACGGGCACACCGGGAGTATGCGTCAGACCGGCGATTGGCCGCCACTTGCCGTGCTCGTTCGTGGGCGTTGTGGCCGTCGCATGGCCGGACCCAACACCAGCGCTAGTTGACGTATGACCGCCATGTGGCAGGGCGGCGAAGAACACGACGAACAGC
>DATGEP010000192.1:0-4541 GCA_035310125.1 Ktedonobacterales bacterium | reverse complement strand
GTCCAGTGTGATTTTGGGATCGGGTGGGGCCAACATTTCTGCCGGCCCGCGGGCGGGAATGCCCACCCCACCGCACAATCACCGTGATCTAGCCACTAGTTCCGGTTGAGACCGTAGTTGGGCGCTTCCTTCGTGATGAGGACGTCGTGCGGGTGACTCTCACGCAGTCCAGCGCCGGTGATGCGCACGAAGCGTGTCCGCGCCTTGAGCGCCGCGACATCTTCCGTGCCAGTGTAGCCCATCGCCTGGCGCAAGCCGCCCACAAGCTGGTAGATGACGTTTGAGAGCGGCCCTTTGTAGGGTACACGGCCCTCGATGCCTTCAGCGATCAGCCGTGACTCATCGGTAACGCCTGACTGGAAGTAGCGGTCTTTGCTGTAGCTGCGGAGCTTCATGGCGCCGATGGACCCCATGCCGCGATAGTCTTTGTACCGCTCGCCTTGCGAGATGATCAGCTCGCCGGGGCTTTCATCTACGCCGGCCAGCAGACTACCGAGCATCACGGTGTCAGCCCCCGCGGCGATAGCCTTGGCGATATCACCCGAATACTGGATTCCGCCGTCCGCGATGATTGGGACACCAGACTTCGCGGCAGCTTGGGCGCAATCGAAAATCGCGGTAATTTGCGGAACACCTGTTCCTGCTACGACACGAGTTGTGCAAATGCTCCCAGGCCCAATCCCGGCCTTTACCGCATGGACGCCCGCTTCGATCAGCGCCGTAGTGGCTTCGGCGGTGGCGACGTTGCCAGCGGCGATCTGCGCCTTGCCGCCGAACGCTTCCACCAGCTTGCGCACCGTCTCGATGACTATGCGTGAATGGCCGTGTGAGGTATCCACGACCAGCAGATCCACGTCTTCGGCGAGCAGCGCCTCGCAACGCTCGAAGGTGTCGCCGCCCGCGCCAACCGCCGCCGCCGCGCGCAGGCGCCCCTGGCTGTCCTTGGCCGCCTTGGGATACTGGATCTTCTTTTGGATGTCTTTGACCGTGATGAGACCTTTGAGCATGCCGTTCTCGTCCACCACGGGCAGCTTCTCCACCTTGTATCGGTGCAAGATCTCGTTCGCCTGCTCCAGTGTGGTGCCAATGGGGGCCGTGATGAGATGCTCACGGGTCATCAGCTCTTTGATGGGCCGGTCCAAATCCTGCTCGAAGCGCAGGTCGCGATTGGTGAGAATACCGACGAGACGCCCCTCTTCGGTGATGGGGATGCCGGAGATGTGGTAGTTGGACATCACGGCCAGGGCGCTGCGCAGCGATTCATCCGGACTGAGCGTAATGGGGTCGGTAATCATCCCCGACTCGGAGCGCTTGACCTTATCCACTTCCGCCGCCTGGTCCGCGATAGAAAGGTTGCGGTGAATGACGCCGATACCACCCTCACGTGCCAGAGCAATCGCCAGCCGCGCCTCAGTAACGGTATCCATTGCGGCGGAGAGGATAGGGATATTGAGCGTAATATCAGCGGTCAGCCGTGTGCTCGTGCGGACATCGCCCGGCAGCACATTGGATTCCGCCGGTATCAGCAAGACATCGTCAAACGTCAGCCCTTCCTTGCCGAATTTCCACTGCCATGCCTCATCGGTGGTCATGTGCCCGCCCGCCTCCCTTATCTTCCCACGATGCGACGCTTAGAAAAAGCGCCCAGCGCATGGCAATGGCTGCCACGCCTGGGCGTCCCGCCGCTCGGGCGCCGTACTCGTTCGCTCGCATCGTCGCGCTTTCAACTCGGTATTGCAGTGATTGTACCGCGCTGGCGGTGGGAGCGTCAATTTCCGCGCGCCTACGCCAGCGCGTCGCCGATCAACTCGGCCTCCGGACGCGGGCCAATGGCGGTGATAACCAGGCGATCCATCGGCGGGAAGCGCTCCAGCAGATGCAGAATCTGCTCGCGGCTCACGCTGTCAATCGCGTCTTTCACTTCCTGGATGGTAATGAGCCGGCGCTCGAACCACCAGGCGCGGGCAAGCGAGAGCATGCGCGAGCTAGAGCTTTCGCCGTGCATCACAATCTCGCTCTTGATCTGCACCTTCGCGCGCGCCAGCTCATCCTCGGTGACGCCCTCGGCGGGCAGCTTACGCAGCTCGTCCAGAATCACCTGAACGGTTTCGTGGGCCTTCTCCGGGTTGGTGCCGGCATAGATGGTGCCGGCACCGAAGATGCCGTTGGGGGAGAATGCCGCCTGCACCGAATAGACCAGTCCGCGCTTCTCGCGCACCTCGCGAAACAAGCGCGAGTTCATGTTGCCGCCGAGGATTTCGCCAAGCAGCATCGCCGCGTAGTAGTCGGGATCGCCATATTTCGGAAACGGGAACATCATGCCGATGTGTTCCTGGTTCTGCTGATCGAGCTCGACACTGGCGCCCTTGTGCGGGTCCGGCTGCTCCACCGGCGCCGTTTCTGGCGTTCCTTCCCAGTCGCCAAAGAGCGCTTCTACCCGCTCCACGGCGGCGTCCCAATCGAAATTTCCGGCGATGGCGAGCAGCGAGCCATTGGGGCGGTAGTGCGTCTGCCAGAAGCGCCGCAGATCGTCCGGCGTGAGCGCCTCGACGGTGTCCATCAGGCCGAGAGGGCGACGGGCCAGGCGAGTGCCGGTGTAGAACGCCGCGCGCATCATGTCGGGCAGGCGGCGCATCGGCTCGTCGTCGCGCTTGCGGATCTCTTGAAGCTGAATGCTCTTCATCTGTGTGAATTCGTCCGCCGGGAAAGCCGGATAGCGCAGCACGTCCGCAATCAGCTCCAGCGCACGGTCCAGCCGGTTGTTGACCACGCGCGCCCAAAAGCGCCCATATTCACCCGCCGGCTCCGCGCCGTGGCGCGCGCCAATCGCCTCGAAATCTTCCGTAAGCTGGCGCACGTTGCGATGCCGCGTGCCCTGGAACGCCATCTCCGCCAGCAGGTAGGTCAGCCCCAGCTTCTCGTCCGGCTCCGCGAGTGAGCCAGCGGGGAACTGGATGCCAAAGGTGACGGACGCCAGACTGGGCATGCGCTGGCCGGCCATCTGCATGCCATTGGGGAAGGTATGGAAGAAATAGTTGGGCGCCAGCTCGCCGCCAGCGGGCGTCTGAGGGGTCGTTGTAGTCATCGGCTATCCTTTATTGCGTTTCGCTCGTGGCCTCGGGCGCCAGCATATGGTGGCCGTTCGCCGAATCGCTGGCGGGCGCTGCCGTCTCGATTGCGGCGCGAGCCAGGACGGACGTATAGACGCCCTCGGCGGGCAGCGACGTGGTAAATAACTCTTCGAATTCCGGCCCTTCCAGCGTCTCTTGCTGAATCAGCTTCTCGCTCATCATGATGAGACGCTCTTTGTGTTCGGTGAGGACACGCTCGGCGGTCTCGTAGGCGCGGCGCACGATGACCCGCACTTCCTCGTCAATCTCGCGGGCGGTCAGCTCGCTGTAGTTGCGCTCCTCGCCGATCTCGCGCCCCAGGAAGACCATTTCTTCCTTCTTACCGAGGGCCACCGGGCCGATGCGGTCGCTCATACCGAATTCCGTCACCATCTTACGGGCCATTGCCGTGACACGCTCGATGTCATTTGAGGCGCCGGTGGTCACTTCCCCGAAGATGATGCGCTCGGCCAGGTGTCCTCCCAACGCGAAGGCCAGGAAGTCCTCGAACTGACTCTTGCTCCAGAGGTAGCGCTCCTCAACGGGCAAAAGGCGTGTGTAGCCACCCATCGAGCCGCGTGCCACGATAGAGACCTTATGAACTGGGTCGGTATTGGGGAGGGCGCGAGCCACCAGCGCGTGACCGATCTCATGATACGCGGTGACGGCCTTTTCGCGCTCGCTGATAATGCGACTCTTGCGCTCCGGACCAGCGGAGACACGGTCAACTGCCTCCTCCAGCTCCGTCATCGTGATGGCGTGCTTGCCGGCACGGGCAGTGAGAATCGCGCCTTCGTTGAGCAGGTTTTGCAGGTCCGCGCCGGAGAAGCCCGGCGTCTGCTTCGCCAGCGCTTCCAGGTTGACGGACTCATCAAGCGGTTTGCCCTTCGCATGCACGCCGAGAATTGCCAGTCGGCCCCGGATGTCGGGCTTGTCGAGCACCACCTGCCGGTCGAAGCGGCCGGGGCGCAGCAGCGCGGGATCGAGCACATCGGGACGGTTCGTTGCGGCCATCACGATCACGTTGGTCGTGGAGTCGAAACCGTCCATCTCGACGAGCATCTGGTTTAGCGTCTGCTCGCGCTCGTCGTGCGAGCCGCCCAGGCCCGCGCCGCGCTGGCGGCCTACCGCGTCAATCTCGTCCACAAAAACGATACAGGGCGCGTTGCGCTTGGCCTGCTCGAAGAGGTCGCGCACGCGGCTGGCGCCGACGCCGACGAACATCTCAACGAACTCTGAGCCGCTGATGCTGAAGAACGGTACACCCGCCTCGCCCGCCACCGCGCGCGAGACCAGCGTCTTACCCGTCCCTGGAGGGCCCGCCAGCAGCACGCCCTTGGGCACGCGCGCGCCCAGCTCAGCGAACTTGCGCGGATACTTCAGGAACTCGACAATCTCTTGCAGCTCCTGCTTCGCCTCGTCCACACCCTC
>DATGEP010000191.1:0-3104 GCA_035310125.1 Ktedonobacterales bacterium | reverse complement strand
GCGCCTGCTGCTGCCGGATGGCCGCTACGAGCGCCTGACGCCGCCCAAGGGGACGCCAGCGTTCGATGAGCAGGCGTGGTTCGCGCTGCATCCTCTCACAACGATCGAGGCTGGCGGACCGATTCTGCTGCGTCCTGCGCCATAATCGCCTGCTCGCTTATAGCCGCCTCGATGAATTGGTACGCGCGCGGGGTGGAGCTCCATGCGCATACGGCCAGGCGCGGTTATCATCGCCATGCCACGCTCGATATCCTCGGGCATATACCTTTGGACGAGGGATCAGACCACATCCGTGAAGCGCCCCATCAGTATCTCCGCGTGGCCATACGCCGCGACGTAGCCCAGGCTGGGAGCATCTACAAGACGTGAGATGGCGAGATTCCATTAAGCGAGAACCCGCCGCATCTTCTCAGATTGCGCTGCTGACATGACAACCCTTCATTGAAGAGTCTCATACTTCATTTCACGCAGTGTTGTAGCCGAACTGAGCGCATCGGGCAAGGCATATCGAATTGACTGCTTTGGGCGGGTATGCTAAGGTAGGCCACAAGCAACGTGGCTCGCAGCAATGCGATTTGAGCCGTTGCTGTTTGCTCTTCTTCCCGCCCGACACGGGTATCACATCGCAATAATCGCGAAAGGGAGTCAACCGACAAGATGAGTGTGGATCTTGCGCAATTGACCGCGCACCTCTCGCCCGAACAACAGGAGGTTGTGAAGAAAGCGTACCGGAAGAAGGCCGAGCATCCTACTGCCGCTTTCCTCTGGTGTTTCTTCCTGGGTACCTGTGGGGCGCACCGCTTCTACCTGCGGCAGTGGGGAGCGGGACTGGCGCGGCTGATTATTCCAGTTGTTGCCGCTCTTGTCATCGTTCTGGGGATCGTGCTTCAGTGGCCGCCAGCCAGTGTCGCCGCCGTCGCCATCGCTCTGCTGCTGATCGCGCTGATCTGGGAAATTATTGATCTTTTCCGCATTGACCATGAGGTCTACGAGCGCAATCTGAAGCTGGCGGAAGACCTGATCGCGAGCACGGTCCTGGCTGATCGTAGCGTCGAGCAGAAGGCGCTCGGTCGTATGGGAATCCTGATGGATGAGACGGAGCAGGCTTCTACCGGCGCCGCACAGCGTGAGGAGCGGCAGACTGCCGCCGAGGCCGCCGCTGTTGTTCCAGAGCCGGTGGCAGCCATCGGCGAGGCCGCCGCGCCAGGGACCATTGAGAATGCCGAGGAGGTGCAATCGCACGAGACGGAAAGCGCGGGTGCGGGTGCCGCCTCCGCGCACTTTGTGGCCCACACCGTCAACGAGATTAGCGCCGATCCAAATGATACGCAGCATGGTGAGCCGCTGTACAGCCCTCAGCACTCCTGGAGTGAGACGGGATTCGTTCACGCCGAAGACGAGCGTGCGCAAACAGGCACACAGGCTGGTGAGGAGACGCTTGCCGAGCCAGGAGCACTGGGTGTGGCAGCCGCGGGCGTG
The DNA here is from genome assembly GCA_035310125.1 of Ktedonobacterales bacterium. Lineage (GTDB taxonomy): Bacteria > Chloroflexota > Ktedonobacteria > Ktedonobacterales > JADMIN01 > DATGEP01. The sequence goes on along the minus strand of DATGEP010000191.1, from coordinate 1,625 downwards.
GGTGCGGCTGCTGTGGGTGGATTCGCGCTGGACGAGCTGGTGACACATCGCCACGAAGAAACCGACCACAGCGCAACCGATAGTCTGGAGACGTTTTCAACGCTGGGAGCCGCGGAGGGGGATGCGGCGAACGTGGAGCCACCGTCTCCCGCCGAGTCCGAGGCGCTGACGTGGCCCGATCATCCACCCCTGCAATTCGACGAGCCAGCGCCCGCTTCACAGACCCCCGCGGACTTTACGGATATGGGCACGGTGCCGGAAGCCGCGCCACCTGTCGCCGACATCGAGGGCGCCGCGCCACTGTTCGTGACATTGCCCGGATATACCCATGAGGCCAGCGCCGAGGCGCCAGCGCTCCAGGTGGCACCGGCGCCGGATGCGGCCCCTGCCACTGATGACGCGCTTTTGCTGTTAATGCCAGATGCGGCGATGGAGCCCCCCGCTTTCGATGCGGAGCCACTGTCGTCAGCGGTCGGAGAGGCGCCTTCGCCGGAATCCTATATCCCGCCGACCGTGCCAGTGGTGAGCGCACCGTTTGCGGAGGAAACAGGCCCGATCATGCCACCGGCGGTTGCCGAGCCAGAGCCAGAGCTAGAGCCAGCGCACTCAGACGGCCAGACGCTTGCGGAGTTGGGCGCGTTAGCGGGCGGCGTAGGGCTTGCGGCGGGCGCGGCGGAGATGCTGCACGCGCACCATGCGGCACAACCGGAACCCACCCCTGAGCCAGCAATGGAGCCGCTTGGTGGCACAGCGCCGGCCACTATCGAGGAGCCAGTAGCACCCGCGCCTGCCCCAGAGCCGGTGGTAGAGGCGGCGCCCGCACCGCCCGCACAACATCGCTTGCGCCGGGTGCGCGAGTACCTCCAAGTCAAGCGTGGCGACGAGGCCGGCGAAGAACTGGTCGCGGAGGAGCTTATCGAGGTAGACGAGGATCCCGAGCCAGTGCGGGAACGTCTGCGTGCCCAGCTTCGCCAGCAGGCCATCGAGCGCGGGCTGGAGTAGCTCGTCTTTTGTTCGCACTCGCGCGGAACGGCGGCTCGTCAAACGATGGGCCGCCGTTCTTGTGTCTGTGCGTACTGCTGGTAAAGGGGAGAAAGCATGGAGGAGCCGGCAAGGTCAGTGCATCTGACGGCGGCTCACGACGCACCGATCATTGCGTAAGCAGCATGCCAGCACGTTAATAAATGCGCTCGGCGTTCTGAGCGCGTAGTCGCCGTAGGAGCTAGATGGCTCTTTCACCCACGATTCCGGGCGTTCGATATCGCGCCAGAGACGATGGCGCAACGTAAGCGCGTATTTGCGATGGCAGCGAACCATTTTCGCGAACATCACGATGCTCGCAGAGGCGCTGGCCAGGTGGCGGGACGAGCTACACTGATACCGCGAAGGGGCAAGCGCATGTGATAGAATGCGGTATGTCTTTCTATTGTCTCAATTTGTCTCAGCCGGTAGATCAGCCAATTGTCCGTTTCGATGGATAGACTTGAGAAGGAATGTTATGCTTTTGGTCGGCGCGAGGACTGGTTCCTCCACCCTCCCTTTCGGAATGTGACATACTGTGGCGCGTCCAGCAGGAGCCGGCTCGCCGCCACGAGATAGGTGATGTCGCAGGCACGGCGAACCTC
>DATGEP010000190.1:0-1909 GCA_035310125.1 Ktedonobacterales bacterium | reverse complement strand
GCATCCTCAGCACGTGGTCTTGATCCGCAAGGAAACGTGAGGGAGACATGAGTATGAGCGCGAAAGCAATTGGCTATTGGGCGACCACTCTCTTTGTGGCGCTCGAGCTGCTGGTAGGCGGTCTGACGGATCTTTTACATGGACGCGAGGCGCTAGTCGCCGGCCAGCCTGTCGTCGCGGTCGTCACGCACCTTGGCTATCCCGTGTATGTGCTCACGATTCTGGGAGGATGGAAGCTGCTCGGAGGCGTGGCCCTGCTGATGCCGCGGTTTCCGCGGCTCAAGGAATGGGCGTATGCGGGCACTGTCTTCGAGATGACGGGTGCGGCGGTCTCGTGGTGGGTGCGGGGTGCCGATGCCGGCACCATCAGCTTTCCCCTGTTGGTCGCCGCTCTTGCACTCGCTTCGTGGGCGTTGCGGCCACCGGACCGAACGCTGGGCGTCCTCTTTCCCGCCACGAGATCCAGGGCAGGGTCTAGGGCAGGCGCGTCGGTCCGTCCTGCTCGTGCACACCTGAACAACGAGGGGGAGGCCCGATGAGCGCGAGCGACCAGGGGCGCAGCAAGGATCGCCGCACCGAGAAGACGCGCGCGACGATCCTTGCCGCCGCGCAACGGCTATTTCTCGAACGGGGCTTTCAAGCGACGAGTACGGATGCCATCCTCGCAGAAGCAGGCATCTCCTCCAAGGAGACGCTGTACCGGTACTTTGCCAGCAAAGAGGAGCTCTTTGTCGCGGTCCTTGGGACCTTGACCACGGAGCAGCCGGACTTCTTAGCGCGACTCGCGGCGCTCCCGCCACCGCATGACCTGCGTGCGCTGCGCGAGTCCCTGACGACCGCTGCCCGTGACATCCTGACGTTGATGTGCCAGCCGCCGTATCTCGCCCTGTGGCGCACGATGATGGCTGAGGCGCCACATTTCCCACAGCTTGGCGCCGCGTTCGTCCGGGCCATCCCGCAGCGTGGGTTTACGCTGGTCGGGAGCCTCTTGCGCGCTGCCAGCGAGCAGCAAATCATTACGGAAACTGATGTCGAGGCGGTGACGCGCATGTTGCTCGGCGGATTGCTGTCGTATGCCGTGACAGGGCTGTTGCTGCCAGAGCAAGAGACACGGCCTCCAACGCCAGATCGCGCCGACGCGATGGTCGACGTCATTTTGCGCGCGGTGACGAGCGAGTCCGAAAGGGCCACTATGCCTATCCCGTATAGTGTGGGGGATATGAGCAAGCACAACGTTGGTCCGGAGAAGGGGGTGAGTGGCCATGGGAGAGATAACGCGGGCGGTGACGGCGGCGACGCTGGGGGAGGCGTGGGTGGGGGTGGCCGGGCGTATCCTGGACGAGGGCAAGCCAGCCACCTATGACGGGCTGCCGATCGTGGAGCTGGCGCATGTGGCGCTCGATATCGCCCGTCCAGACCCCGACGACCCGATCATTGCGGCGCATGGTGATCCTGAGCGGCTGGCGTGGATGCGGGCGAACTTCAGGGATCACGCGCGGGTGGCGGCGCTGGGCGACGCGGATAGCTACGCGACGCGACTGTATGACTACGGGCGCAGTGGACGCGACCAGATCGCGTGGGTCATCGAGCGCCTGCGCCGCGACCCATTGACGCGCTCCGCGACGATCACTACCTTCCAGCCGCTCACCGATACGAGCTATATCCCGTGCATCAGCCTGCTGGACTTCTGGCTCCGCGGCGGAGAGCTGGAGCTGGTCGTTTATGCTCACAGCATAGACTTTGGGGCGAAGGGCTACGGCAACCTGGTGGAGCTGGCAGCCGTGCAGCGTCGCGTCGCGTCCGCGCTGGATGCGCCGGTCGGGCGGCTGGTGATGGTGGTCAAATCCGCCCATATCTATGCGACGGAGCGGGAGTATATGGCCGCGATCGTGGCAGCCCGCCGGGATGG
>DATGEP010000189.1:0-11092 GCA_035310125.1 Ktedonobacterales bacterium | reverse complement strand
GGCGTTTCCGGCGATTCTTCTGGCGAGCCTGACTCTGATCGGCAAGGAGCAAGGGTACGAGCAATCCGCTGAGGATGCTGAGGGTGGTGTGCTAGGCGCGATTGCGTTTGTCGGCTCCGCAGCGTTCATTGCCGCCACGGTAGAAGCTCTCTTGGGCGCAATCTCGTTGCTCATCGCGCTGGTGATTTGGCTTGGGGTGGCTGTTGGGCTGTATCTGCTCTGTATCAAGGCTGGGCTATTACGAACCTATGAAGTGACGAAGGGCCAACACGGCGAGCAGGGGGAGTAGATGGAGTAGGGGAGCGCCGCCGTTGCATGGTTCTGCTTTCGCGCGCATGTGGGGGGACGGCGGTTCGGTACGGTTCGCGGCTGGCTGAGCCGATTCGGGCGCGTCTCACGTGTGGCTGGCGCGTGATGTCGTGGTCGCCAGATGGTCACGCGCGAGCGCGGAAGTCGCCATTATGCTTTCGGCGCTTCGTCAGCTCATTCTCGGCAACCACTCTGCATTCACGTCTACCCCTTACCTGTGCATAACATCCCCTTCATATCGGCGCCGTACTCTTCTCGCGGGCATGCGTATCGGGAGGAGCATACTCGCATGTTGCGACAGGGTAACGACGCACACTATCTGGCGACACAATTCACATGGGCGCCTATGAAGGCACAAGAGGGCCGCAAGCCACTATTGCGTGGATGGTTCCACGCCGTCGCGTGTTGTGGCGCCCTGGCTTTCACTGTTTTGATCTACCGGCGAGGTCAGTTGGGGACCATTGCCTACGCCCCGTTGCTCTACGGACTGAGCATGATCGAGCTCTACGCGGTGAGCGCCACGTTTCATCTGGGCACATGGCGCAAACCTCGCCATCGCGTCCTCCGTTCGCTGGATCACGCGAGCATCTTTGTTGCCATCGCCAGCACCTTCACACCGCTCTGTGTGGGCGTTTTGCATGGAGGAAGCAGCACCGCGCTTCTGGTTGTCATTTGGCTCCTGGCGCTGGCTGGAATTGTACTCACCGTTCGGTTTCCGCGCGTGTCACGGACCCACCGCACGGCGCTCTACATTGGCATAGGATGGAGTGCCGCGCTCCTGCTGCCCGCGCTCTGGGCCGTTCTGCCGCATGCGGCGGTTGGCCTGCTGGCACTGGGTGGCGTTTGCTATTCGATCGGATCGCTGGTGTACATACGGCGTGCGCCGGACCCGCTGCCCCGCTTCCTGGGCTATCACGAGATTTTTCATTTGCTCGTCATCGCGGGCAATGCGCTGTGCGCTGTGGTCGTGTGGTGCTGGAGCGTGCCGGTCAAGTAGAGTAGATCCTTTCGCGGTTTCCGTTTCTGTCGGGCCGCGTTTAATCGAATCTTTACGAGACTGCGGTAAACTTTCGGCGAGGTGCGGAACCAATGGCGTCACCTTGCCCACCGTAGTCGCGCTCCCCGCCTGCTGCTACGGTGGGTGACTCCTCCCTCCAACTGCCCGACACGGCGGGTGAAAGAGCTGCATAACCTATGCCGGCTGCCCAACATCGCACGCGAATTCTCATCGCGAACGAAAGCGACACCACACGGCGTACCCTTCGCGCGGCCCTGGAGGCTGACGGACATGACGTGATTGACGCCGACGACGGCATTGACACGCTCACTATTCTCTGCCTGGCGAATGACCCGCTCGTGGTCGTCGTTGGCGCTCACTTGCCAGACATGGAAGCTGAGGACATGCTCAATATCGTGATGCAGGATTCCCACTTACGCGCCAGGCATGCTTTCATCGTCCTGGCCGATTACGATGGCGATCCATCTCCCGCACTCGCACGGTATCTCGCCCACCTTGCCATTCCCGTTCTCGCCAAGCCGATTGACGGCCAGACTCTTGTGGGTGCCGTTGCGCATGCGGTCGCGCGGCTACACCGCATCCCCACGGCTCCCCTGCTTCACGACTAGCTCGGCGCGCACGTCAAGATCCGCGCGCCCACTGGCGCCAGCCACTACGTTGACGTCTTCACGCGCGATTCTCGCGGGCCACGAGCCACCACGAATACTCCGAATTGCTCCGTGGGAAAGTCAGGATTGACTTCTGAGCGATGTGCCGGTACACTCTAGTCAACGCTGACTATCGTCGCTCGCGCCGATCAGGTGATGTGCTCGGTGTCGTGAGCGCGTTGGTGTCAGGCGGCGGTGGCGCGGAGCATCAGCGAGCTATGGCGCTGCGAGTGCGTTGTTAGCCGCCGCGTTTGGCAGGATGGGTAAGCCACTGATGCATAAAGAACTGCATATCCTTGGACTCCTGTTGTCGGGTTCAAGGACTGGCTATCAGCTCCACCGCATCGTCGTGGCACATGGGGAGCTGTATGCCGATCTCAAAAAGGGCAATGTCTACTATCTGCTCGAAAAGCTGGCCGGGGCTGGTGCGCTCCAGGTGACGACTGAGCCGGGAGCTCCCGGACCCCGCCGTGAGCGTCTCGTCTATACGCTCACAGACTATGGACGCCGCCGCTTTCACGAGCTTTTGCGTGAGGTTGTGCGGACCTACGAGCCGGCGCACAGTGGTGTCGAAGTTGGGATGGTGTTTCTGCCCTATCTCGATCCCCAGGAGTCCATACAGCTGTTAGAAGAGCGGCGTCAACAGGCCATAGTGGCTCGCCGCACGCTGATAGAGCACGAGACGCGCGCGGTTGACCACCTGCATATGAATCTAGCCCAGGATCATCTGCTGAGCATGATTGATGCTGAATTAGCCTGGCTGGAGCGAACGCTGCCACGCCTGCGTCAGGGTCAGGAAGCTCAGCGTGAGGAGGACACGACCATTCAGCCGGCCAGCAGCGCCGCGCGCTGCCCATCCGCGCCGGAAGATAATTTGGGAGACGATCCGGTGTGATAGGCGCCATGTGGCGCCTGCAAGAACACGACATGTCACGCGGCGAAGTGGAGCAACCATCAAACTGGGAAGCGCATAACAGAGAGGTGGAGTATGAGCAGCAGCACCGCCTGGCCCGTCATAGCCGGCTCCTTTCAGGTGGGCGATCCGCAGGGGTCGGTCGCCGTCTGCACGCTTACTTCAGAGCACTTGATCGCGCCGCTCGCGCGTCTTTCTGGAGTCGCCATCACGGGGAAGGTGTATACCGCAAACCTTGGCATCACGCGCATCGTGGTCAATATCACGGCGAATCCGGCGATCCGCTACTTGCTGATCTGTGGCAAGGACTCGCCGCTCTTCCATCCTGGGCAATCCCTCGTGGCGCTGGCTGAGGGGGGGCTCGATGCTCAACACCGGATTGTGGGAGCCATCGGCTATGATCCGGTGTTGCCAACGCTCACTCCCGAGCGCATCAGCCAGTTCCGCCGGCAAGTGGAAGTCATTGATTGGGCTGGTGAGGAGGATCTCAACATCATCGAGCGGGGTATTGGCGGTCTGATGGCCCGGAATCCGGGGCGCTTCGCCGTGGCGGAGGGGCAAGCCGATATGGAGCCCAGCGAAGAGCGGTTTGTCTCGATCCGCCCTGGAGGCACGCGCGAGCCTTTGCAGTATGATCCGAAGGGATACTTCGTGATTACACTCGACCGTGACGCAAAACAAATCCTCCTGCGGCACTATCTGCCGGATCACACTCCCGCGCATGAGATGCGAGGTCACGCGGCCGGCCCCATGGTGCTGGGTCTGCTGCGCGAGGGTCTGGTCACACAGCTCAGCCATGCCGGCTATCTGGGCGAAGAATTGGCCAAAGCGGAGGCGGCTTTGCGTCTGGACCTTCGCTATGATCAGGATCGTCCTCTGCGGCCGCGGGAGATCCCCAGCGAAGGTCTGGAAGCGGCAGCACCATCACAGGAAGTCCCGGCGCAAGGCGCCACGCCGGCACCAGCGACACGCCCGTCCATGTCCCAGATACAACCGCCAGTGACGCTGGCACAGCTGGAAACCACGGCGCCAGGCACATCTGTGAATATTGTGCTGGCCGTCACCGACCTGCCAGCGGCGGATCTGCTGGGTGGGAGCTTTCTCGAGGCCGATGAGGCGGAGCCGTTCAACGCCTTTCGACGGACACCACTGCGTCTTCAGATACAGTGGGCGCCTGCGACCCCAATCGTGATGGGGGGGCCGGCAGATATCGCGGTTGGTGCGCTGGTGCGGGTACATGGTCGTTTGGGCGAAGGTCAACTGGTTGTCGCGGAGCGGCTCGTGATTCTGACGCACGTGGCGCGGATCATCGAATCATGAGCTGGTCTTGCGCTCACCCGTGCGGGCGGCTGTAGGGTGTCACAGAGAGGGCGAATGGTTGCTCCTTTTGCAGCCTCTTACAGGCTCAGACGGGCTTTCCCGCTGGCTCATCCGGACGGTAGATCGCGATGACCACCCCGGTGGTCGTCGTCTTGGTCTCAACCAGCTTGAGCGCGGCGTATGCGCCGCCGTCCGGAAAGAGACGGCGCCCCGATCCCAGCACCAGTGGGTGGATGGTAAGCAGATATTCGTCAATGAGGTTATGCCGCATCAGCGACTGGACCAGCACTCCGCTGCCCAGGATCACGAGGTCCTTGCCTGGTTGCTCCTTGAGCCTGGCCACGGCCTCCGCGGCATCTCCCTTGAGGAGCGTGGAGTTGACCCACGCGAGCGGCTCTTCCAGCGTCGTGGACGCGACATACTTCTGGCTGTTGTCGAGCACCTCGGTGAAGGGGTTGTCCTTCCGGTAGGGCCAGACGCTGGCGAAGTCCTCGTAGGTTCGTCGCCCGAACAGCAGCGCCCCGCCCTGAGCCATCCCCTCGGCCATCACGCTGCTCATGACCGCATCGCCGTAAGGCTGCGCCCACCCGCCGTGCGCAAAGCCGCCGCGAAGGTCCTCATCGGGGCGGCCCGGGGCTTGCATCACGCCATCAAGCGTCAGATGGGTAGTCACAACGACTCTGCTCATTGCCAATTCCTTCCTGTTGATCGCCCGCGCCATATGCGCCATATGTGGCATGGCGTTCGCTCTCAGCGCTCAGTAGCCGGCGGCGCAGCGCGCTACACGTCGCTCTCGTACGTCTGCTGGAGCGCATTATGTTCTCAGTCTGTCTCCAGCGCGACCATTATAGCCGGCAGAAGACAAAAAGCCTTCTTCCATCTTGCTTAGTTCAGCGCTCAATTCGCCGCACTCTCCGTGCTCTCCGTGCCACAGCGTGATTCCGATTTCCGATCCTCGGCCTTCCAACGTCTCGCTCCATGCCAGGTCGTATAGGCGGCTCTCGGAGCGGCTTTCAGCCTCCGGCTGCCTTGCCGGCTCCGTACCTCTTTGCGATCAATCTGTACTTCCTCCAGGCCTCTCCTTGGCTAATTCTCATCCCCCACTCACGGTGCGTAATCTTGCCCCAGCCCAGGAATCACCATTGCCGGGTCCACCGTGCGCGCTGGCGTAATCACCGTCACGCCCGACGCCGGTATCAACGCCAGCGTATACGGAATCCCAAGCTGGTCCAGCTCCCGCGCCAGCAGCGGATGAGGATCCACCAGTGCCAGTATGAAGCTCGGTGCGTTCGCCGCGCTCACAGCCTCCAGCACACCCGGCGGCCGGTGCAGCCCATGCGAGTACACCTCGTCGTAGTAGTCCGCGCATGACGTCTGCCCGTCCGTCTCAAATGTCACGATATTGCCCACCCAGTGATTCGCCCAGGCATAGCGAATATCGTGCGCCCGCAGGTACGCCAGCAGCGGCTGCTGATCCATCCCCACATGCTGGTAGAACGGCGACTGGAACGTCGTAGCCGGGTTCGCCAGCGCATAGGTGCCCAGCTGCGCCGCCCCCGCGACCAGCAGCACAGCCAGCGCCAGCGTCCATCCGTGCCGCACGATGCGCGCCCGCCCCGCGTCTGCCCGTTTCCCCTGCCGTGTCCGCAGCACCAGCCACACCCCCGGCGCCGCGAAGAGCGCCAGAAGCAGGAACGGCTCGACCAGCGCGAGAGGCACGGCGTAGCGCCCCGCCCAGTCCGACGCACACGACTTCGTTGCTGCCCAGGCCGACGTGCCCAGGCAGAACACCAGCGTAATCACCGCGCCGTAGAGGAGTGGCAGCCCAACCCGCAGCGGCTTGCCGTACCCGCCCCGGCCAGTGGCAACCCAGAACGCGCACGCGATCCCCGCCAGCGCCGGCAACAGCAGCAGATACCGCAGCGGCAGCTCCGTCAGCGGACCCGTGGGCAGGTTGCCGTCCAGGACGTTCGGCCCCACACACGACATGTACCGCGCCGTGATCGCCGCCCCCAGAAAGAGCCGCCCATGTCGCGCCGCCCCGCTCACCGCTGGGCTTACCGCGGGCTGTGTCACGTAGACTAGCAGGTTCGTCCCCGCGTTCCGCGCCGCGTAGATCCATGCCGGCAGCCCGCCGATAGCCAGCCCCGGCAGTACCGCCAGCATCAGCCCCAGCGCGCCAGCGTGCAGCCTACTGCCGCGGCTCTCCGCGCGCGCAGCGGGACCTGCCGCCTCCCACTCCGTGCCACTCACGGCGCGTGTGGTCTTCAGCTCCTCCTCTCCCCATGGGAGAGGGGGCAGGGGGTGAGGTTCCCGCACCCCCAGCGCCGGCAGCAGCCACAGAACGCAGGCCACCGCCGCATAGCTTATCAGCGGATTGATCCAGATGCCCAGGCCCAGCAGGAATCCCCACAGCATCCACCGCCACGCTATCTCGAATGCGCCCGCCGCCGTGCGCAGCCGGTCCGCCAGCTCCACCGTCACCAGTAGCAGCGCCAGCGTCACCACATACACCTCGATCTGTCCGCCCCAGGTCCGCAGCTCCGCGATGGCGTCATACAGCGGCGGCGCGGCGGCTACGAACGCCGCGAGACCCGCCAGCAGCGGTGTCGTTCGCGCTCCCTTGGGCAGCAGCGCATGTGCCAGCCGCCACGTCAGATACACCAGTAGCAGCGACAGGAGGATTGGGACGACCCGCAACGCCCAGGCCGAAGGACCGAAGACCCGAAAAATCGCGGCGGCAAAGTAGGCTTCCAGACTACCCATATACGGCTGGCCATAGAAATAGATCGGATACTGCCCATGCAGAATGCGCTCGGCCTGGATGCCCACCAGCGCTTCGTCGCCGTCAATCATCGCGTGCGCCCGCGCCACGAGCAGCGCCCGTGCCGCCAGCGAGAGCAGCAGCGCCAGCGCCAGCGGCGCGCGCGGATGCCGCGCCGCCCAATCGGTCAGCCGCCCGGCCCACGTTCCAGCCGCCGGCTCCATCTCGGGCTGGATTCTCCTTGCCTCGCCCGGTGCCATCGCCTCCATCGCGTTCGCTGCTTCCCCAGCAACCGGCTCCGTATCATCCGCCCGCCTGGTCTCCCGCATACACGATACCACCCCGCCGCTCGAAATCGTCCCACTCCCGCGAGTATAGCATAGCCCTGGCAACGGATTATCCTACAATCGCGGTATAGTACTGAGTAAATAGTGAGCGGGTAGTGAGCGAGCCGTTTGAGCAGCTCACGGTAAGCGAAGAAAGACGGAGAGTAAGCATCATGGCCAATGACACCGTGACCGCCACGTTGATTGGTGGGCCAACGACTCTTCTAGAAGTAGCTGGCTTACGGCTGCTCACTGATCCCACATTTGATCCTCCCGGCGCGTTCTCATCGGGGCCTGTCACACTGACAAAACTGGTAGGTCCGGCCATGACACCAGAGGCGGTGGGGATTGTTGATGCGGTGCTGCTCAGCCACGACCAACACCCCGATAATCTCGACCCAGCGGGGCGTGCGTTCCTCTCTACGGTGCCCCATGTCTTCACGACAGACGTGGGCGCGCGGCGTCTCGCTGACCCCAAGGACTCTTATGGTCGCATCGAAGGGCTTGCTCCCTGGCAAACACGCGATCTCGTGACCCCACATGGTTACACGGTGCATGTCACCGCCACGCCCGCGCGTCATGGGCCAGCAGGCATCGAGCCGCTCACTGGCGAGGTCATCGGATTTGTGCTGACCTTTGATGATCAGCGGGACCACGCGATCTACATCACTGGCGATACCGTCTGGTATGAGGGCGTGGCGGATGTGGCGCGGCGGTTTGAGGTGAGTATCGTGCTGGCGTTTGTCGGTGCGGCGCAAACACGCGGCCCGGTCAGTCTCACGATGACGACGGATGATGCGATCGAAACAGCCAGAGCATTCCCACACGCGACGATAGTGCCAGTTCATCATCAGGGGTGGGCGCACTTCACCCAAAACCAGGACGACCTCACCAGAGCATTCGCCGCGGTCGGACTCACGAGCCGTCTGCACCTGCTTGAGCCTGGCGTAGCGACTTCTCTGGTGAGGTAACCAGCCCACGTCCCGTGGCCCCGTGTTTCCCGTGTCGCGTATGGCCCCTGGCCACTAGGCGCTGACAGTAACGGTAGCCTGCATGGGAGGATGGAAAGTGCAGGTAATGTGGTAGGTGCCAGCGGTCGGAAACATGATAACCACCTTGTCACCTCCAGCAAACATGATGCCGCTCGACGTAAACTCCTTGGGTGCCCCGGCCTCCTGACTGAAGGCGCCATGTGTCCCTGTCACAAGGTTATGCGGCCCTCCGTTTGTATCGTCGAAGGTGACGGCCTGACCGGCTTTGATCGTGACTGTCGTGGCGCCACTGAACACCTGGAAACCTAGAGTAATAGTGGCCGCGCTCTGGGTCGTGGTGGTCGGGGAGGCAGCGAGGACGGGGGTGTTGGTCGCGCTGGAGATTGGGGGGATGGGCGTGCCTGAGGATCCGCCACCAGTCGTGCTCGACCCTCCGCCACAGGCCGCGACGGCAAGCGCGAGCCCAGCCATGAGGACCGTGAGAACGGCTTTCTGGGGGTGCGAGCAGAAACGTACGCTCATGACAAGTGTTCCTTTCCCGTTTCGCGTTGACAGGCGCTGAACCTCGATTCTGTGTGCCTTCGCACGAGAACGAGCGCCTGCCATCCAGGCGGGAATACGCTGCCACGTTACGGGGAACCACATGGCGCTGGGACGGGCTTCTCGCACGGATGTTGGGAGGGTATTGGTGTCCGCACCCGCTCATCAGGTCCGCGAGTACCGGTTCACTCCCAACGAGGCGCTTCGATGTGAACGCACGCGGATCGCACCCCGGCCGTATCCGCTGACCGCTATCGCCAAACCGGATACAATACAAATAAGAGGCGTGAAGGGAGCATCATATGGCCATTTCAGAACACCCTGCCGCTGCCGAAGCAGCAACCACTGCCGCGTATACCGAGTCGCGCACGCATGAGGTGACCAACCAGCCGCCGCCACTGGTGGGCTACGATGTGTTCGCGCAAGATGCCGCGCTTACCGAGGGTCTGCGCCGCGAGGGCGCAGGCTGGGCGGAAGAAACGCTCCGCGATGTCGGACGCGCCGCCGGCAGTCCAGAGGCGATAGCCTGGGGCTTCGCGGCGAACGAGTATCCACCGGTGCTGCACACGCACGACCGTTATGGCCACCGCATTGACGAGGTAGAGTTTCACCCCGCGTGGCACGCCCTCATGAACCGCGCCGTGTCGTGGGGGCTGCACGCCTCGTCGTGGCGCGAGCCAAAGCTCGGCGCGCACGTCGCCCGCACTGCCGCCTTCTTCGTCTGGTCGCAGGTGGAAGGCGGCCACGGCTGTCCCATCTCGATGACCCATGCCGTCATTCCCGCCCTGCGCGCCGAGGCGGCCGTCGCCGCCGAATGGGAGCCGCGCATCCTGTCGCTCGTCTACGATCCTGGCCTGCGACCGGCATCCGAGAAGCGGGGCATCCTCTGCGGCATGGGCATGACGGAGAAACAGGGAGGGTCCGACGTGCGGGCCAACACTACCCGCGCCGAGCCTGTTGGAAGCTCTGGCGAATATGTGCTCACGGGGCATAAGTGGTTCTGCTCCGCGCCCATGTGCGACGTCTTCCTGATGCTCGCGCAGGCGCCTGGTGGCCTCACGTGCTTCCTCGTGCCGCGCGTGCTGCCCGACGGCGCCCGCAACCACATCTTCATCCAGCGTCTCAAGGACAAGCTTGGCAACCGCTCCAACGCTTCAAGTGAGCTTGAGCTGGAGCGCGCGTGGGCGGTTCGCATCGGACCAGAGGGACGCGGTGTGCGCACCATCGTGGAGATGGTCAACTCCACACGGCTGGACTGCCTCACCGGCACAGCATCGCTCATGCGCCAGGCCGTCGCGCAGGCGATCCATCATACCGCTCACCGCGCGGCATTTGGCAAAACGCTGATTGACCAGCCGCTGATGCGCAATGTGCTGGCCGATCTCGCTATCGAGTCCGAAGCCGCCACCACGCTGATGCTGCGACTCGCGCGCGCGGTTGACGGTGCCGCCGCTGGCGACCCACACGAGGCGCATCTGAAGCGGATCGGTATCGCTATCGGCAAATACTGGGTCTGCAAGCGCGGTCCCGTCCACGTCGCGGAGGCGCTGGAATGCCTGGGCGGCAACGGCTACGTCGAAGAAAGCATCATGCCGCGGCTCTACCGTGAAGCGCCCGTCAATTCGGTGTGGGAAGGCTCCGGCAACGTCAACTGTCTGGACGTGCTGCGCGCGATGGGCAAAGAGCCGGAGACGGTCGCCGCCTACTTCGCGGAGGTGAGCGCCGCCAGAGGGGCTGATGCCCGGCTGGATGCCGCCGTCGCGTCGCTTCAGCGCGAGCTCGCGGACCACTCCAACATCGAAATCCGAGCGCGTCGCCTCGTGGAGCGTCTCGCGCTGGTGCTCCAGGGCGCGCTGCTCGTACGCTCCGCACCGCCCGCTGTCGCGGATGCGTTCTGTGCCTCGCGGCTAGCTGGCGACTGGGGCGCCGCGTTCGGCACGCTGCCAGCGGGGACGGACTTCGCCGCGATTGTGGAGCGCGCCCGCCCGCGCGTGGACTGAGCGGCGAGAGGCGCGCAATACAGAGGACATGCAGGCACACGAGGGAACGGAAGGCATATTACGCCCTCCGTTCCCTCGCTTCGCACTAAGTGTTCTGCTGGCGTAGTGGCCGTCGCCAGGGCGCACAACCAGACGGGCCAGGCTGGCGCCGTGCGGTATACTGGGCATACACGACAGCCGGCACGGCCAGCGGTAGATGAGATGAGGGCGGAATGGGTGGAATGCCCGCGATCCAGGCGGAAAACCTCGCCAGACTCTATGGA
>DATGEP010000188.1:0-8931 GCA_035310125.1 Ktedonobacterales bacterium | reverse complement strand
CTCGTCGGCAAACTGGCTCCCGACTTCATACTGCCGCTCTGGAACGGCACCCCCGGCCAGACGGAGCGCCTCGCCAACCTCAAGGGACGTCCTGTCGTCCTCAACTTCTGGGCCTCCTGGTGCGATCCCTGCCACGAGGAGGCGCCGATCCTCATGGATGCCTGGCGCACGTATGGAAACGGGACGCGCGGCGCCGTCTTCCTGGGGCTGGCCTGGCAGACCAACCAGCAGGACGGCCTGCAATTTCTGCGGCAGTATGGCGTCACCTATCCATGTGGACCCGCACCGGACAGCATGGCGACCACCTATCTGCTGCCTGGCCTGCCGGTGACGGTGCTGATTGATCGTCGCGGTGTGATCGTCCAGCGGTTCGTCGGCTCGCTGCCCCAGGCGAGCTTTGACCGGGCGCTGCAATCCCTCGTCTCCGCTCCCACGTCGTAGGGGCGTACGGTGGACGCCCGTAGGTGCCTCATGCGCCGGTAGTATGTGGTAGAGTGCGGGCAAGGACGATCCGTTTCTGCTGACGAGAATAGCGAGGTATACCGTGGCATCACCTGCACTTGACAGAGAGGCCATCCGGCAGGCCATTCAGAAGCTGCCTCTCACCGAACAGATGGTGCTCGCGCAAGAGATATTGCATCGCGCGACGATGCAGATTGCGCACGCGCCACAACGGCCGAGTTGGCGCGAGATGGCGGGGATGGCCTCGAACGACCAGGAACCACCAACCGATGAGCAGGTGGCGCAGTGGCTTGATGAGCATCGGATGGAGAAGTATGGCAGATAGCTCAGATATCGCCTCCGCGGAACCTCACGTCCAGCCACTTCAAGTGTTGGCAGATACTAACATCGTCCTCGATCTGTTCTTGAAACGTGATCCGTGGTACACCGAAGCTCAGCCGATGTGGGATGAGCGCGATGCCGGACATCTCTTTGTCTATTTGGCGGCCTCTGTACTCACTGACATCTTCTATATTTGTCGCAAACAGGTCGGAGCCGAGCAGGCCAGACGGATAGTGGATACCTGCCTTCATGGGTTCGACATCGTTCCTGTTGATCGCAGCATATTGGAGACCGCGCTCGCACTTCCTGGTAGCGACTTCGAGGACAACGTGCTCGTCGTGTGCGCTCAAGTGGCTAGTTTGGACCTCATCATCACGCGTAACACAGCCGATTTTCGGGACTCTCCCATTCCCGCCATTGCGCCAACTGGCTTGCCTTCGCGACTTGACACCTAGCAGCACCCCCCTCGTAGGGGCGTCCGGTGGACGCCCGCTGCTGCCCGCGCCGGACGCCCGCGCCCGCGAGCGGGCTGTGGTATCCTGCCTACACATCAATGAGCGACCCGAACGGAGCAACGCCATGACCACCGCCATTCGCAAAGAAGCTGTCGTCGGCCCCGACGGCAAGATCGAGATTTCCGCGCCGGAGCTTACCCCCGGCCAGCGTGTCACCGTCACCATCCAGGCGGAAGCGCCGGAGGAGCGACAGGGGCCGCACGTCATTGACATTATCAAGGATTTGCCTGGAGGTCGCCTGTTCAAGACCGCCGAAGAGGTAGATGCCTATATCCGCGAGGAGCGTGAGTCATGGGATCGGTGACGCTACCCGCGCACGGCCCCATCTACCTTGACGCCAATTGTTTCATCTACTCAGTCGAACGTGTAGTTCCATACGTCAGCTTCATGGATGAGGTATGGACTAACGTACGAAATCGGCATCTGCCGATCATCACAAGCGAGCTAACCATACTCGAAGTGCTCACCAAGCCGATCAAACTTGGTGATGCTGTGCTCGAAGCCAGTTTTCGCACCGTGTTGTTTGCATCGCCCGATGTGCGCCTCATGCCCATCACTCAGCCCATCCTTGAGCGTGCCGCCCGATTGCGTGCTGCTACCAGCCTCAAAACGCCCGACGCCATCCACGCCGCCACCGCCCTCGAAGCCGCCGCCACCCTCTTCCTCACCAACGACCCCGCCTTCCGCCATATTCCCGGCCTCGCCGTCACGATCCTTAGCGACCTCCTCACCCCCTGATGTCTCTCCTCCTCGATATATAGCGCCAACTGCTGTCCCGTCGGCTATGCGCTGCCACACCAACCTCACTCCACCGCTGCTGCTATAATGATGCGGTATGGCCCCCGCGCGAGCGACCCATTCAGGCAATGCATCACGGGGGCGCGTAGCGTCGCACGCCTGGTGTATCTCTCTCCGTGTGGCGTCGTAACCATCGTGAATCACCCATCCCGTTCCCAAGGAGCGAGCCGTGCCCACCGACACGCCACCAGCCGCCGAGCTAACCATAGACCAGCGCGCCCTGGATGAAGTCGCCCTCACCCGCGACGAATATCATCGCATCGTCGCCCTGTTGCGCCGCACGCCCAACCGTCTGGAGCTCGGCCTCTTTGGCGCCATGTGGAGCGAGCACTGCGGCTACAAAAACAGCCGTCCCCTCCTCAAGCGCTTCCCCACCGCCGGACCGCGCGTCAAGATCAAGGCTGGTGAGGAGAATGCCGGCGCCGTGGACATTGGCGACGGGCTGGCCGTCGTCATGAAGATCGAGAGCCACAACCATCCCAGCGCCGTTGAGCCATACCAGGGCGCCGCCACGGGCGTCGGCGGCATCGTCCGCGACATCTTCACGATGGGCGCTCGCCCCATCGCTCTCCTCGACTCCCTCCGCTTCGGACCCCTCACCGAGTCACGCAATCGCTACCTCTTCTCCGGCATCGTCGGCGGCGTCGGCGGCTATGGCAACTGTCTCGGCATCCCCACCGTCGGCGGCGAGATCTACTTCGACGCCACGTACAGCGGCAACCCACTCGTCAACGCTATGTGCGTCGGCATCATCGAAGCGGGTAGACTCATTCCAGCCCGCGCCGAGGGCACTGGCAACCCCGTCCTCGTCGTCGGCGCCTCCACGGGCCGCGACGGCATCCACGGCGCCACCTTCGCCTCCGTCGAGCTCGACGAAGCCTCCGAGGAGCGCCGCCCCGCCGTCCAGGTCGGCAACCCCTTCACCGAAAAGCTGCTGATGGAAGCCTGCCTGGAGTTGCGCGACAAGGGCTGGATCGTCGGTATGCAGGATCTCGGCGCCGCTGGCATGACTAGCTCCACCGTCGAAAGCGCCCACAAAGGCCACTCCGGCATCGAGTTGGATGTGCTCAAGGTGCCGCGCCGCGAGTCAGGCATGACTCCCTACGACATCATGCTTTCGGAGAGCCAGGAACGCATGCTCGTCATCGCGAAAGCCGGCCACGAAGAGGATGTGCGCGGACTCTTCGCCCGCTGGGGTCTGCATTCCGAGGTCATCGGCCAGGTCGTCGCCGAACCGGTGATTCGTGTCCGCGAGGGCGAATCGGTCGTCGCCGAAATCCCCACGTACCTGCTCATCGACGAGGTGCCCGCCTACACCCGCGACGGCATCCAGCCGTCGGAGCTCGAACGCCTCTGGGCCTTCGAGTACGCCACCCTGCGCGACCGGCTCCCCGCGCCAGCGGATGCCCTGCTGCGCCTGCTCGCCGCGCCCGATCTCTGCTCGCGCGAGGACGTATATCGCACCTACGACACGATGGTTGGCACCAACACCTTGCTTGGGCCGGGCAGCGACGCGGCGGTCATTCGCGTGCGGGACGCCGCCGACCGCGACACCGGCAAGGCTATCGCCCTCTGCACCGACGGCAACGGGCGCCTCACCTATCTCGATCCCTACAACGGCGGCGCGCTGGCCGTCGCCGAGGCTGCCCGCAACATCGTCTGCTCCGGCGCGACACCCCTTGCCCTGACCAACTGCCTCAACTTCGGCAACCCGGAGAAGCCTGGTGTCTACTTCCAGCTCGCCCAGGCGGTTGACGGCATGGCCGCCGCCGCACGCATGCTGGAGACGCCCATCATCTCTGGCAACGTCAGCCTCTACAACGAGAGCTTCGGCGCCGCTATCTATCCAACGCCTGTCGTCGGCATGGTGGGCCTCCTCGAAGGTCGCGCACCCACACCCAGCGCCTTCCAATCCGCTGGCGATATGGTGGCGTTACTAGGCGATTTCACCGCCGATCCCACCACGCTTGGCGGCAGCACGTATCTCGCCGCGCTACTTGGCGCCGTCGCCGGTCGCCCGCCCCAGCTCGATCTGGCACGCGAGCGCGCCGTGCAGCGCCTCACGCTGGAAGCCATCGCCGCTGGCATTGTCCGCTCCGCCCACGACTGCTCGGATGGTGGTCTGGCGGTCGCGCTCGCCGAATGTTGCCTCTGGTCAGGCCTGGGCCTCACGCTTGACGCCGTCCTGCCCGCTGAGACCACCGCCGACCCGCTGGCTTTGAGCGCGCTGCTTTTCGGCGAATCGCCCTCGCGCATCGTCGTCTCCTTCCCAACCGACCGATACGGCGAGCTGGCGGCGCTGGCAGGCCGCGCTAGCGTGCCACTCACCCGGCTCGGCATTGCTGGCGGAGACTCCTTCGCGCTCGGCTCGGCGTGGAGCGTCCCCGTTGCGCGTCTACACACAGCCTGGCGCACTGGTCTGGCCGTCGCCCTCAGCGCTCTTGATGCGAGAGGTATTGCCAATGGAGCGCCCGCTGCCGGATGACAATACGATGCCCGCAAGCGACGATCAGCTGCCGGCGCCGGACGAGCTGCGCGAGCGGCTGATTAGCGCCCTGAAGGCGAATGATGCCCTCCACGAGCCTGCCGTAGAGCGGGCGCTGCGCGCCGTTCCGCGTCACCTTTTCTTGCCCGGCATCCCGCCTGAGCAGGCGTACGCCGATAGTGCCATCGCGACACACTGGGAGGGCGCCGTCGCGGTCAGTTCCGCCTCGCAACCAGCCATTGTCGCCATCATGCTTGAGCAGCTTCAGCTTGCCCCGGATATGAACGTGTTGGAAATTGGCGCCGGCACCGGCTACAACGCTGCGCTGATAGCGGAGCTTGTGGGGCCGCTGGGGCACATCACCACCGTAGATATAGACCCAGAGATCGTTGCCGAGGCCCGCGAGCATCTGAACGCCGCCGGCTACCCTCAGGTGCGCGCCGTCGCCAGCGACGGCGCCGCCGGCTGGCCCGAAGGTGCCCCTTACGACCGCGTCATTTTGACGGTCGGCGCCCTCGACATCGCCCCCGCCTGGTTCGAGCAACTTGCCGAGGGCGGCATCCTGTTGCTGCCTCTGCTGCTGGGTGGCGCGGAGGCCAGCGTCGCTTTCCGCAAGCGCGATAGTGCGCTGATTAGCGAATCGCTCGCCCCGTGCGGTTTCATGCGGCTGCGCGGCGCCGAAGCTGGACCCGATCAGTGGATTCCGCTGGCGGATGGGCGCAGGCTCTTCGCCGAGCACTCCGCCGACCTCGCCGGTCCCATCTCTTCAATGCTGCGCACGCGCCCACGACGCCGCCTCTGGACGCACCCACCAACTTCCGCCATCCAGCAATATCTCGGACTGCGCGGGTACACTGTGCTCACAATCTTCACGGAGCGCAAGACGCCTCAACGGACCCGCGTCCGGGGGCGCTGGGGCATCTACGTGGGGGAATCGGAGGGAGGTCCTTCGCTCGTGCTCTTCGCCAACACCTTGCCGATGTTGCTGGCTTTCGGCACTCCCGCCGCCGAGCGCATCCTCGAAGCCGAGCTGCCGGGCTGGCCGTCAGCCAGCTATCAGCCGATTGAGCGGCGGCATGTCGTCGCTCACCCACGCGCCGCCGCCGCCGCCCTACCACCTCCAGGAGCCAGCCGTGTATCACGCCGCCACTTCGTCTTCGACGTGTGGACAGGAGAGGCGTAATGACAGGTTGCCGCCTGTCATCCTTCTATCGCCGCGCCTGCGGCACGCGCACGCTTACGACGACCTCCGCGGCCTGCGCCGTGCCTACACCGGTTGGCCGCGCCAGGCCGATGCGGACTCGCGTCCCATCCGCCATACGCTCCAGATTGCGCCGCAACGCATCCACGGTATCCACTGGATGCTCGTCCAGCTTATAGATGACATCGCCTGGCCGCAAT
This sequence comes from Ktedonobacterales bacterium, assembly GCA_035310125.1. Lineage (GTDB taxonomy): Bacteria > Chloroflexota > Ktedonobacteria > Ktedonobacterales > JADMIN01 > DATGEP01. The sequence continues at coordinate 2,949 of DATGEP010000188.1, read as the reverse complement.
CCCCCGCGCTCTGCTGGGCCGCCTGGCTCGATCTGCACCACCTCGACGGCGCTGGGCTTTTCCAGGCGCAGCGAGCGCCGCAACGATTGCGGCAAGAGGATGGACTGTCCCGCGATGCCAATCACCGGTCGGCGCACCGCGCCATCGCGCATGAGATGCGAGGCGACCCAGTTGACCGTGTTGATGGGAATAGCGAAAGAGAGGCCCTGCGTCTGTTGAAGCATCGCCACGTTGATTCCGATAACTTCGCCGCGCGAATTGACCAGCGGACCGCCCGAATTACCCGGATTGATCGGCGCATCCGTCTGAATGATATCCTCGATGAGCCGGCCGCCATAGCCTGGCAGTGTTCGGTGTAGCGCGCTGATAATGCCCGACGTAACGGTGCTTTGCAGTCCGGCGGGGCTCCCAATAGCAACGACGAGCTGCCCCACCAGCAGTTTATCCGAGTTGCCCAGCCGCGCGGCGGGCAGCTTCAATCCATCCGGCGCCGAGATGCGCACCACTGCCACATCCGTCTCTGGGTCTTCGCCGATGACGGTTCCGGGCAGGTCGTGCCCATCGGCAAGCGTCACGATAATCGTTCGTGCGCCGTCCACCACGTGGCTATTCGTCAGGATGTAGCCATCCGGAGCGAAGATGACGCCTGAGCCAGCGCCTTCAGCGATCCGGCGTCCCACGCCCATCGCTGTGCGCTCCATCACAGCCTTCTGCACGCCGATCTGCACGACCGCTGGCCCCACCGTCTCGACGACGTTGATGATGGCCCGCGAATACGCGTCCAGCGCCTCTGCATCAGCAGGCGTCGTGCTGCCTTTCGTGCCCGCCTGCCGCTCGTCCTCCGAGTGTCCAAACCACGCCATGTCTATAAGCCTCCTCACTTCCCCCTGTCCGCTCGGTTCGGCGTTGAGGTCGCACCACGCGCTCCAGTGCGTTTCGCAGAGGGAAGTGTTATGAAAACGAAAGAGCTATTGACCGGAGTGTATCACATCACCGCCCTTGACGTTCATTCGGCGCGGTGCTACGCTGCATGTGCCAGCGCCCGTAGCTCAGTGGATAGAGCACCTGACTTCGGATATGGTTGGGGCGTGAGTGGGCTTAAATTCCGGGTTTCTGCGGTGTGTGCGTCAACAGACACGGAGACATGACGTATGCACCCCAACGAGGCTGTCACCGCCTGGCTCTACGCACGCGACTACTCCCCCAAAACCCGCGAATGGTACGACTTGCAGATGCGTGTGTTTGTGGACTTCTGTACCCAACAGGGAATAACAGACTGCTCGGACATCACCAAAGACATCGTTGTTCCCTACTTGCGTTTCGTTGGGCAGCGAATGAACCCACAGAAGGGAACGCTCGTTAGCAGCCATACGGTGCATGCGTACGCCAGGGCACTCAAGGCATTCCTCAATTGGGCAGCAGAACGTGGGCTAGTTGACGTAAAGGTAACGCATAAGCTCCCGATGCCAAAGCGTGAAGGCAAGGTGATTGCCGTCTTTACGCCGTTGCATATTGACCGTCTGCTTCGTGCTGCCAGCATGAGTACACACCCGGAACGCGACAAAACCATCATCTCGGTTCTGCTCGACACTGGTATCAGAGCCAACGAGCTTTGCACGCTTACGATGCCCAACGTCCACTTCGACAGGGAAGATGCGTGGCTACAGGTTCACGGAAAGGGCGACAAGTGGCGTGTGGTTGGGTTGGGGAGACAGGCTCGTAACACGCTGCACTGGTACATCCATCGGCACCGGCATGCACCGGATAGCCCACTCGTGTTCTTAGGCGATAGGGGCCAGCTTACTCCGAATGGATTAGACCAGATGCTTTACCGTCTCAGGGATGCAGCAGGCGCGTCCAGCTTTAACGGCGTTCGCGTGTCAGCCCACACCTTCCGACACACCTACGCATACAACTACATCAAGGCAGGCGGCAACATCTTTCAGCTTTCAATCCTCATGGGACACACCGAGTTGAAGGTGACGATGGAGTACCTGAAAGCGTTCACCGCCCACGATGCCAGGAAGGGACTGAGCGTGCTCGATACGATGGTTGGGAGACGCTAGCTTGTGAGGCAAAGCCTCACGGCGACGTGAACCGCAGTGCGGTTCACTAGGGCTTCGACTCCCGTAACCCAACTACCAGGATAATGAGCGGGGTAGCCAGCATCCAGACGCCAACTGCCTCACTCATTGTCATGGTTGAGAGACGAAATAGGGCCGCAAGGTTCAGACTACGCCTGACTACGCTCGTTGTGCCTACTACTTACTGGACTTGTTGGCCCTATCCTTTACTCTCGATTTTATGCGCAGGGCCGCCGTCGCACGCTGCACGATGGCTTCATCTTCCGCGTACATCTGCGTGCGTTCGCCAGGTAGCTCAGTCTGGACGGCGTGGTAATCGGGGTCAGTGGTGAACGACCGTACCCGCTCACGCCCGAATTGCTCACCCGCGAGGTCAATATTCAGGTCACCTATACGGACCCAAACGTGCGCGGCATCTTCATCCCCAACGTACCCTCGGATAAGTATCGCTGGATAGCCAAGGTTACGAGCCACCCGCGCGAGGATACCATTCACTTGGTCGCATGCTCCCTGGCGGTTTCCGTAATAGTCGCCCGCCTCCGCTTCAATCAGGCCATCCACCACAGCTACCATACGTTCCATTTCCGCAAGTTCCATTTGTCGCCCGCCTTTATCGGCGATGTCGGGAGGAGTCTTGGCTATCTGGTCGCTAACGGTGGCATCCTTGCGGTTTCCGAGTGCCTCGACTACACGCATGACACATTCGTGGGTATCTCGCAACACATCGCTCTCCCACACCCGTAACACGTGCCAGCCTTGTGCCGCGAGCCGCTCATTTACCTCCCGGTCGCGCTCCATGTTGCGCGTTATCTTCGCACGCCAGAAGTCAGGGTTGGACTTGAATTGGAACTGTTCCTCGAAGGAA
>DATGEP010000187.1:0-3608 GCA_035310125.1 Ktedonobacterales bacterium | reverse complement strand
ACGCCGCTGCGCGGCGGAGGGGCGCTGCCCCTCTACCCCGCTTGCGTGCGCCACAGGCCCAGGTCGGGCCGACGAGTGGCGGGCCCTCACACTGGTGGGCTCCGCCCCCAGTCCCCTGGCCTATTCGGCTTCCAGTAAGTTCTGGGAGACCCGTAGGGGGTGTGTCCTCGCGCGAGCTGCGCCGCGCGCCGCAGGCCATACGGCTTCGACCGCCGCGGGGATTCCCAGACACACAGTTGTGGGCAGAAACGGAATTTCAGGTCCACAGGTTCGTGGCAGTACGTTCTGCAAACACCCCAAGGACCTCCGTGCCGCACACCCAGGGCGCGCGGCGAAGCTCGCGCGAGGTCTCGCCAGCTACGGGTCTCCCCGAACGTACTGGAAGCCGAATAGGCCAGGGGACTGGGGGCGGAGCCCACCAGTGTGAGGGCCCGCCACTCGTCGGCCCGACCTGGGCGAAAAGAGCACGAAAGCGGGGTAGAGGGGCAGCGCCCCTCCGCCGCGCAGCGGCGTGCATAAAAAGACGTATTTACTTGTACAGTTTCTGGCTTGCTAGGTGCGCACCCTCCACCAAAGCTTGCAATTTGGCGAACACGATATCTGGATGCACCATCGGCGTGCCCGCGAACGTGCCGAAGCCACAATCTGTGCCTGCAATCAGCTGCTCGGGACCAACCAGCTGCGCGTAGCGCACCAGTCGCTGGCACACCAGCTCTGGATGTTCGATGTAGTTGGTGGTGCTATCCAGCACACCTGGAATGATGACTTTGTCCGGAGGCACGTCAACATCCGAAAACAGAGCGTACTCGTGCTCGTGCCGCGGATTGGCGCCTTCGAACGAAATCGCCATCGGCCGCGCCAGGAACACCTCGCCGATGATGTCGCGCAGTGGTACGTCGGTCTGGTGCGGACCTTCGTAATTCCCCCAGCACAGGTGGAGTCGCATGCGGTCCGCTGGCAGGTCGGCCAGCGCGGCATTCAAGGCTTCGATGCGCTGTCCGAGCGAGGCCACCTGCACACCAGGTGGCACGTTGCGCGACAGCGTGATATCCGGACAATCCACCTGGAGGACCAGACCCGCCTCGATAATCGCGGCGTACTCTTCGCGCATCGCCTCCGCGAGCGCCTGCAAGTACTGCTCCTCAGTCGGGTAGTACTGGTTCGGCTGAAACCAGGAGATCACCCCCGGCGAAGCGGCGGTCATGAACGCTTCGGTACCGGGCGGAGTCGCCGACGTGAGATTGGCAATGTCCGCCTGGAGCTGCGCCTCGCCAACGTACGTGACCGGGCCGGTGCAGGCGAACCGTTTGATACGTGCCGCACCCTGCTGCTGTTTCGCATTCCACTCGGCGTACCGAGGGAACGCTGCCGCGTCCGCGCGAGGGTACCGCTGCACCTGCACGTGACTGTCGAAGCCACTGAGGCGCGCGCTCACGTACGTGGAGTACGAGACTTTGCTCATCTCGCCGTCGTTGACGATGTCGATGCCAGCCTCGAGCTGTTGCTGAACGATTTCTGCGACCGCGCGGCGCACGCGCTGGGCCAATTGCTCCTGATCGACCCTGGGGGTGTCGCTTTCGGTGGCATACAGCAGTTCCACCAGGTCGTCAGGGCGCGGCAAACTGCCGGTATGCGTGGTGATAATCGCGTCGGTGCTGCGCTTCATTCAGTGCGAAAAATAGCAAGTTTTAGGGTGTGCGCGTGTGCTCCTCGCAGCGCAAACCGCCGGCGCGGGCGATGCGGATGGCGTCGTACAGCGTGACGGCGACGCGGTTGCAACCGCGGGCCTCGAGGTGGACGGCCAGGTGCCGCAGTTCGCGGAGGGCAGCCTCGTAACCGAGTTGGATGTAGTGATTGTGGCTGTCGCCTGGGCTCGTGGACATGCACAGGAGGTTCGTACTCAGACGTTTTCAACTTGTTGAGAAACGTGTTGTGGGGGTGTGCGTTTTTTTATGGTGCACGCCGCTGCGCGGCGGAGGGGCGCTGCCCCTCTTGTATGTTTGAGAAGCGCTCAGCCAAGCTGAGTGCGCGCCGCATGAGGACGGGGTAGGCCGTGGCCCTCCAGGTTGATGCAGACCGTGGGGTAGCGAGGTCGCCCCGTCCGAGACGTATCGAGCCCGGACAGTTACGAGGGCCGCATGGCGAGCCCGCATCTGCAAGGCTGGGCCGACGTCAGTCCTTCAGGCGCACCGAGGTTGGCATGACCGATACGGCGCAGTGGGTTGGCATCGACGTCAGTAAGGCGCATTTGGATGTCATGGTGTTGCCGGGCGAACAGACGTGGCAGTTTCGCAACGACGCAACGGGCCACACCAGCCTGGTTGAGCGGCTGCGCGAAGTGGCGCCCGAACGCGTGGTGCTCGAGGCCAGTGGCGGCTACGAAGCGATGCTCGTGGCAGCGTTGGCGTGTGCCGAATTGCCAGTGGTGGTCGTCAACCCACGCCAGGTGCGCGACTTTGCCAAAGCGACTGGGCAACTGGCCAAGACCGACCAGTTGGATGCGCGCATGCTGGCGTATTTCGGTCAGGTGCTCAAGCCCGAGCTGCGGGCACTGCCGGATGCCATGACGCAACAGTTGAGTGCCCTACTGACGCGTCGACGCCAACTGGTAGAGATGCTCACGGCTGAACGCAATCGGCTGATGACCGCGGCGGTGCAGAACGCACCCCAGCCACTGCGCGATCAACTCGGGACGCACATTGACTGGCTGCAGCACCAGGTCCAGGTACTCGATCGTGAGCTGGACGACCAGCTGCGCTCGAGCCCGATCTGGCGCGAGAAGGAGAACCTGCTGCGCGGCATCAAGGGCGTTGGGCCGATCTTGTCGGCGACGCTGCTGGCTGAGGTGCCGGAACTGGGACTGCTCGATCGGCGCCAGATTGCCAAGCTGGTGGGTGTGGCGCCGCTCAACCAGGACAGTGGCAAGCACATCGGCAAACGCACGATCTGGGGCGGACGGGCGGCAGTCCGCGCGGTGCTGTACATGGCCGCACTGTCGGCGAAGCGCTACAACCCCAGGCTGCGGGACCTGTATCAGCGGCTGGTCGCCGCGGGTAAGCCGCGCAAGGTCGCTCTGGTGGCGTGCATGCGCAAGCTGCTGATCATTTGCAACGCCGTGCTGCGCACACATCAGCCGTGGAGGACCGAAACTGCTTGACTTCCAACACAGTTGCTACCCCGCTTGCGTGCGCCACAGGCCCAGGTCGGGCCGACGAGTGGCGTGGCCGTCACACTGGTGGGCTCCGCCCCCAGTCCCCTGGCCTATTCGGCTTCCGTGCGTTTGCGACCACCTATGCAGGCGCTACATCGCGCGAGCTGCGCCGCGCGCCTTCGGGCCATACGGTTGCCACGCAGGCACACGGGTTTGTGCAAAAACGGAATTCCAGGTCCGTATGTTCATGCCAGTTAGGTTTCTGCTCGAGGACCCCCAGGACCCTCCGTCACTCATGGCCGAGGGCGCGCGGCGCAGCTCGCGCGAGGTAGACCTTGTCACGGGTCTCTCAGAACGTACTGGAAGCCGAATAGGCCAGGGGACTGGGGGCGGAGCCCACCAGTGTGACGGCCACGCCACTCGTCGGCCCGACCTGGGCCTGTGGCGCACGCAAGCG